>JAFGXR010000005.1 GCA_016936555.1 Spirochaetales bacterium
ACGGACTCGAACGGTCCTCATGGATGAGTGCTCGCCGGCTCGCACTCTTTGTGAAATCGCGGCATCGCGATTTCATGTCCGGGGGAGAATCTATTCCGGTTTTCTGGCGACAAAATGGACATAGCCCCGCAGGTCATCTTCAGCAATTAGAATCTCATCAGTTCCGAAGCTTAGAAATTTCCAATCTTTCAGCATATCCTTGATCTCTTCCGGAGTTATGAAGCGGATCGGTTTTTCCGTGGCTTTATGAGGAAGTATATTCCCGGAATATATAAACCAGCCGCCCGGTTTTATTTTCTCTGCAATCTCCCTGAATTTCGGAATGGTATTGTCAAAAAGGTACTGAAGACACTGATTAGCCAGAACGACATCGAATTCGTCCTGCCTGAAGAGAAAGCTCAGCATATCGGCCAGAGACATCTGAAAGCGTTCGGAATCAACTCCCAGTAATTCAGCTCTGTATTTCAGAAGTTCGATGGAACTGGCTGATGCGTCAAATCCCGTAACGATGCAGCCTGCCTTATAGAGAGAAAAAGCATTATCGCCATTACCTGATGCGAATTCCAGAACCTTCAGACCTGCTGTATCAACAAAACTGAGAAACAACTGAACAGGATAACTCGGATCCAGTTTTTTCAGTTCTTCATCGGATAGCTCTGATTGTTTTTTATATAGTTCAGACCACCCTTTCATCCATTTCAAAGGTGTTTCGGTTTGCAGATTCTCCATGTTCATTCTCCCGTTAGTCTTTTACCATATCACAGGGATCTCGGAATCATCAATAAATTCTCATAAGGCTGATGGAATGCCGCCAATCCGATTTCGCTTCGTTTTTCGTAGAGGAAATGGAGCTTGTGTACAACGACTGATACCAGCGGAGAAATTCAAGTCCCGTTCTGAAATCTTTCCCCTGACCTGACAGATTTGCCAAAAGATGAAAACCCCCGACAAATATATTAAAATGGAAATGATGCCAAAGGGGGAATCATGAAACAGAAAATATCACTCGGAACGAAGCTTATTTTTATATTTGCCTTGGTTTTTATTGTATCCATCAGCACGGTAACGATTATCAACAATATGATAGCCAGGGAGTCTTTGAAAACCCGTCTTTTCGAGTCGGAAATACCCGCCATAATCGAAACGGTCACAGATCAGGTCGATGAGAAAATCATGAAGACCGTTTCCGGTGTCGCAGTAGCCGCCGATGATCCCTTTCTGAGACAATGGATCCTTGAGGGAGAACCTTCAGAGATTCTTCCCATGATCCAGGAGAGGATGAAAACCATCTCCGACCGTTTTAATACCATGGGCAGCAGTTTTGTCATCTGGGATTCGGGAAGTTATTATGAATATGTTTCCGGTGAATATAACTACAGAGTGGTGAACGAAACCGATACCTGGTTCCCCGCCTTTAAAGAGAGCGGTGTTGATTCGAATATCAATGCCTACCTCAATGATCAGTTTCTGGGAGAAGTGGCCTTTATAAACGTGAGGATCGATTACAACGGCCGCTTTCTCGGTCTGGCTTCAATAAGTCTGAGCCTGACCGACTTCGTCGATACGATTGTCCATAAAACCATCGGGGATGAGGGCAATACCTTTATGATTGACCGCTCCGGTCTGGTTCAGCTCCACAAAACGAAGGAAATGATCGGAACTCTCAATGTCGGAGATTATCCGGAATACGGCGAAAGACTGAACTCCATCTTCAAAAATGATTCTTTTGCCTTTGAATATAGAAATGAACAGGGCGATATTATTTATGTGAACTCCAGATTTATCCCCGAACTTGATTGGTTTCTGATTACAGAAGCGAGCGAGAGCGAGCTGTTCAGTCAGATGAATGCCGCTATTGCAGGTTCGGTTGTAGCGGCGGTTTTCCTGATAATCCTGGGAGGGCTGGCATTCTATATCATGATTAAAAGATCCATAAAACCGTTGAAGGAACTGGAAAGCCTGACATACAGTGTTGCGTCGGGAAGATTAGGCGCAACGGTCAGCATCCGGACAAGCGATGAAATCGGGGTACTGACAGAAGCTGTCAATGAGATGAGTCTCAAACTCTCTGAAATAGTAGGAGAAGTAATGAACACCGCGGCTCATGTCAGCAGCGGAAGCCGTCAGCTCAGTGCATCTTCGGAACAGATTGCCACGGGGGCCAACCAGCAGGCCGCGGCAGTTGAAGAATTATCTGCTTCCATAGAGGAAATGAAAGCCAACATCGATCAGAATGCCGATACGACGGTTAAAACAGAAAAGATCGCTATGAAAGCCAGAAAAAATGCCGAGGAGAGCAGTAAGGTCATCGATGAGACGATTCAGGCGACGAACCAGATAACACAGAAAATCACCATTATCGATGAAATCGCCCGGCAGACAAATCTTCTGGCCCTGAATGCGGCGATAGAAGCCGCCAGAGCCGGAGAAGCGGGAAAGGGTTTTGCCGTCGTGGCCCAGGAAGTGAGAAAGCTGGCCGAGAGAAGCCAGGAGGCGGCTTCGGAAATACTGGAACTGTCCAGTTCTACTTCAGAGGTTTCTAAAAAAGCGGTGGAGATGCTTGCCGTCATGCTTCCGGAAATTGAAGAGACCGCAGAATTGATACAGGAGATTAATGCGGCAACCGGTGAACAGGCAATCGGAGCGGATCAAATCAATACGGCCATTTCCCGACTGGATGAAGTTGTTTCATTGAATGCATCCTCATCGGAGGAGCTGGCATCGACAGCCCAGAGCTTCGACGAGCAGGTCAATAAGCTCAATAATTCCATGAGTTTTTTCGATCTGGAAGGGAAGTAGTTCAACGTTTCGCAGGGAGCTTGATGATAAACCGGGCTCCTTCGCCGGGAGAGGATTCGACGGACATTTCGCCTTTCTGGTTTTCTGTTATGATGAAATAGGAGACGCTTAACCCCAGACCCGTTCCGCTTCCGACCGGTTTCGTCGTAAAAAAGGGTTCGAATATCCGCTTCCGGACCGATTCTTCCATGCCCGGTCCGTTATCCTCGATCTCGGCGACGGACATAGATGTCGATTCCTCATATCTGGTCCGGATTATGAATCGGGGGCTTTTAATTCCAGCCATCGACATGGCGTGGGCCCCGTTCTGCAGGACATTGAAAAAAACCTGCTGAACCTTGGAAGTTTCACAGAAGATCGGGGGAAGGTTCGATCCGTACTCTCTGATAATTTCAATTTGTCTGAAATCGTATTTCTTACGCAAATTATAATCGGTTACTGCCAGCTCCAGCGATTTGTCCAGGATCTCGTTAATGCTGTGGGTCGAGACATTCTCCTCCCCCGTTCTGACAAAGCTGAGCATATTACTCACAATGGAAGATATGCGCCGGCCCGATTTATTCAGGTTATCAATCATATCGGGTATATCCCTCCGCTCCATATAGCGAACCAGCCCGTCCATATCGATTCCCGCTTCATCTGCGGCTTTCAGGTTGGCATCGATCTTCCTTTCCAATCCCAGCCTGCCGGCCAGGACATTGGCGATCTGGATCATACCTGCCAGAGGGTTGTTGATTTCATGTGCCATACCGGCAGCCAGCCCGCCGACGGAGAGCATTTTCTCGTTCTGGATGAGGACTTCCTCCATCATTGTTTTCTCGGTTACATCATCGATTCGGATAACCGCGCCCCGGAGACCTTCGGCGTTGAGGGGAAAAATAGATATGTTTTCTATGATCTTCTTTCCCGTTTCGAGAATCGTTTCAACGGTTTTGACATCCATCTTGTTTTCAGCCATAGCCCGTTTAAAACGGGGAACCTCTCTGGACAGTCTCGGAAGGAATTCGGGAAGAGCTTTGCCCAGGACGTCCTTTTCCCTTACGGCACCGGCGTCTTCGGCACGGCTGTTGATCCGGGTTATCCTCAATTCCGGATCGATTCCGATCAGTATGGAGGGCAGGGAATTGATTACAGCAGAGAGATAGGAAGAAGCTTCATTGAGTTCCGATTCTCTATCCTCTATATCATGGGCCATATTTTCGATAGAACGGCCCAGCCGGGAGAGTTCGACAATTCTGGCTTCGGGAAGGTGTAAGGAATAAACACCATGTGATATTTCCGATGTGGAGAGAGTGAGAGCTGTTAAAGGACCGGTAAGGCTCTTCTGAAGGATTAGACTCATGATAACGGTCAAGCCGAGAATCAGAATTGTCATGACCAGGAGTGAAAGAGCCATTGATTCGACAGGCTCGTCTATCGCACTCTGGGGCTGCAGCAGGGCAACCATCCAGCCGGAAGATTCCACAATGGAGTAATAGGCGTTATAGGCTTTTCCCTCATATTCAGTCGTCTCGGATAATTCCGGCAGACGGCCCATTCGATAAGAGATCTGGGCGGGAGCGTACTCCTGCATTGTCACTTTCTCACGGTTCGTATGGGCAATGAATACACCTTTCTGATCGGTTACATAATAGACGACTCCGCTTTTGTCCGGATCGGATCCGCTGATCATATTCGTAACGTCCTCCAGAGAGAGAGTCACTGAAATAACACCGCCCTTCAATGGATAACTGAACGAGGTTACAGGCAGATCAAGTTGTTCCGAAATATACGATGGAGCCCAGTAGGGTGTTCCGCTTTCATCGACAGAACGGAAATAGTCATGGCCTGAGATATCTGATTTGAAAAATAAGTCATCATCGGGATAGAGGTTTACGACAATTCCCTCTTCGTCGACGATATGAACTGATGTGATGATATCAAAGCTGTCGGTGAAGGATTTGATCAGCAAACCGGTATTTTCAGAATCGAGAGCCAATCGTCCCGTATCGATCATTCTTCCCATCGCTTTGACAATGCTTTCCGGAGTCCGGAGATACTGCTCGATTCTATCGGAAAAGAAAGAGACCTCCCGTTTCCTCGATTCGATGATTTCCCTTCTCAGGACGCGTGAAGATATAAATATGGATGTTCCTCCTATAACGATCAGAGGCAGGACGACCAGTATGGATAAAAATAAATAGAGAAATCTTTTGATGCTCAGTCTAATATGGTTCATATTTCTGATTGTGAATGATATAGAGCTGTTTCTCTCTCAGAGCATCACCGAAGGCATTAAATTCAAGATGTCCGAGAATACCATCAAAATCATTCATTCCTATAATATAGTTTTTGATTTCTTCCAAAGTCGCATCGGTTCCGATTTCTTCGATCGTCCGGGCGATAATCATGAGAATCTCATAGGTGTAATAAACGAAAAAAACAGGTTCTTCCAAAAATGTTTCTTCATATCGTCTTTTAAATTCTTCTTCGAGAGTCTTATCCGCATGGCTGTTTATAATACCGGGATTTATCATATTTTCAGAGAATTTCCCGGCATGAAGATGGACTCCGGTCGTTCTGGACCATTCATCCCCGTACAGATGGGGCAGTTGAGCGGATTTGCCGTATTGCTGAATGATAGCTCCGGCATCTTTACCGAGAGCTGAAAATACGATCCCGTCGGGTTTCAGATCCATGACGGCAGAAGCAATCTCTTTTAAGTCATCGTCCGGAAGAAAGGCGGAATCCCATAAGACTTCGATTCCCCTAGCCTGCATGACCTCGCGAACTCCTTTCATAAAACTGTCGGTATAGATATCATTGCTGCTATCGCGGATAAGTACGACCGAACGGTCTCCCCGTTCCACCAGAGCCTCACCGATATGAATTCCATCGATTGAAGCATCGGGATGTATGCGGAAAAAATTATCGTCAATCCCGGCGAAAAGATCGGAACTGACAACAGGGCTGAAAATGAGCAGGTCCCTGCCGGAGGCGGCATCGATTATGGAAGGAGCCATTCTGCTCAGGAAGGGGCCGATGATATACTTGACTCCCCGCTCATCCAGTTCATTTACAATCTCGTCCTGGACGGATTCCACATCCCGATTATCTCTTGTTAAAAGGACGATATTCCTGCCGTTAATTCCTCCAGAGCTATTAATATCATCTATGGCAAGCTGGGCGGCATTGCGGCACAGTTGCCCCAGAACGGTTTTGCCGGAACTGAAATCAGCCACGAAACCGATTTCTATATCTGACCGGTCATGACATGAGAGCAATAATAAAACGAGAAAAACCGCCGGGTATATTTTCATGGCATCCCTCTAAGGGGGTATTTTTTATAGACACCTTCATTCAGAATGAAAGCGCCCATGGCTCTGATTCCGTCTCCATATTCATCTATGGTGTAGGTGTCATATATTCCTTCTATCGAGTCCATAGCGATTATGGCCGCTTTTACTTTATCGCTGTCAAAAGATCGGCATTCCTCTGCGGCCCTGACATAGAAATGAATTGACTCGTATGTATGAATAGCCGCGATATTGGGAACCGCATCAAAAATCTCTTCGAATTTTCCGTAAAACTGCTTCTCCCGCTCAAGGGGGATGTCATTGGCGGGCGTGTCGATGAAAATCATGTTTTCCGCCAGTTTTCCGGCATAATTCTCTATTCCGGTAACTTTCGGCCAGGACCCGCCGAAAAGCTGCGGGACAGGGTTGTCTCTCGCCCAAAGCTGAATAATGCCGCTGGAATCGATTCCGCTGGCCAGAAAGACCAGCCCGTCAGGTTCCACTTTCCGGACATTCTCTATAAGTGCCGGAAAGTCCTCTTTGGCATGAAAGTAAAACCTGCCGGCGATTTCTTTCCCGAGATCCGGATTATGCCTGGCATAACCTTCGATGACCCCGTCAGTATAAACTTTGTTTTTACCATCCATGATAAAAACCACGTTCTCCAGCCGCATCTCTTCTATGACCATAGCCAGATACAGCCCCTGGTATGAAGCCGGGGCCACGCCGCGTATAAAATTGTCATCAATTCCCGTTAGATTATCCGTGCTGACAGTGGCGGCGATGACCAGCGTGCCTGACAGGGATGCCGCGTCTATTACCGATGAAGCCATACCGCTCACCATGGGACCGAAAATTACGACGGCCCCCTCATCAATCAGACGCAGGACTTCCCGGTGCGCAAGGTCCGGGTCATTTCTGTGGTCCGCGTAAATGAGTTCCATAGGGCGGTTCAGCACGCCGCCCTCTTCGTTTATTTCATCAATTGCCATGATAAGAGCGTTTCTGGCCTGGGGACCGAGCTGGGATCCCCTTCCGGAAAAATCAGCAATCAATCCTACTTTTACAGGGCTGCTTTCGGTACATCCTGAGAGAAAAACAAGCAACGCCATAAGAATGAACATTTTTTTCCCTTGTTTTTTCATATCTTAATTGTAAGTAAAAAAAAACGAGATTCCAATTGAAGTGAAAAAAAAAGCTGCTTCCCCGAATAAGGAAACAGCTCTTTTGCAGATAAATACTTTTATTGATTCTTTATTGTCCGGGCCAGTTCAGCTCCCCTTTCAAAAGCGAGCCGGTGAATTTCTTCGGAAGCTTTCCCCTGCCACTCAACAGGATCGATAAAAGTCCATTCCATATCGGCGGTCGCAGCATCAAAATCCTTCTGAGCTCCACCGCTCCATCCAAAGGAACCGAATCTGAAAACTGTTTTGTGCTTGACGTGCTTTAAGCTGAACATATTCAGGACTGCGGCTATGGGAGGGAACATCTTGTATTCATAAGTTGGCATTCCGAAAACAAGACCTCTGGATTTCCAGGCTGAAGCCAGCGGCCAGGAAACATTGACGTCCGGCACTTTATGCACATGGACGGGAACGCCTTCCGAACGGATACCTTTGATAACCGAATGGAGAACTTTTTCCGTATTTCCGTACATGGTTCCCCAGATTACGGTAATCTCCTCTTCCGCCGGACCTTCGAGATAGGAAGCAAATTTCCTGTAACGGTCTATAATCTCACCGGGATTGTCCCGCCAGATAATTCCGTGGGAAGGAGCAATGACTTTAATATCGAAACCGGCCAGTTTCTCAATGGCGCGGATGACGAATTTGGAAAAGCTCCCGACAATATTGGCATAATAGCGGAGGGATTCCACATCAAAGTGATTGTGCTCTTCTTCGGAAAGCTCATCATCGAAAACGGAATCTCCGATGGAACCGTAAGATCCGAAAGCGTCGCAGGAGAAGAGGACTCCGGAACTCTTTTCAAAAGTTATCATTGTCTCGGGCCAGTGAACGTTGGGGATGTTGTGAAACTCGAGGTTCTTTCCCTGTCCGAGATCGATGGAATCACCGGAATCAATGACTTTGACATTATCGGTGATACCGTAAAACCCCTCTATCAATGCGGCTCCCTTTTTATTGGTCACCAGTTCAACGGAAGGAGCAGCCTTTACAAAATCCTCAAGCCAGCCCGTATGGTCCGGTTCGAGGTGATTGAGAATGAGATAATCAATTTCAGAGGGATCAACAGGTATGGACTCAAGCTGTTCCTTTAAATCGGAAGGGGCATTGTCCCAGTCATCGACGAGGTCAATCAGGGCTATTTTATCCCCCTTGACTATATAACTGTTCAGGGAGACTCCATCGGGGATGGGCCACATCCCCTCGAAGAAGTCTCCGTTTTCTATATTGGATCCAAGTCTGAAAATTCCGTCTGTAATTTTTACAGCTTTTTTCAAACCTTAATCCTCCGGTGAAAAATCTTCTTTACCAACTCCGCACTCAGGACATTCCCAATCCTCGGGAAGATCTTCAAATGCTGTACCGGCTGCTACGCCGTTATCAGGATCTCCTACTGCGGGATCATAAACATAACCACAAACATCACATACATACTTTTTCATAAGGTATCTCCTAATTTGGTCTATAAGTTTGTCTTACTACATTATTGACTATTCAACAAGTAAAATCAATTAATTCCTTCTCTATGATATTAGTAACGATTCCTATTAAAGTCAATTATTAGATATTTTTTTCTACAATATTTTCATTTTTTTATTTGCCACTCCGAACATACTTCACTACATTTATTAACATGAGGAACCAATAATGGAAAAAGCAAGATTTATAACAATACTCCTGTTGCTCGCCGCAGTTTTCGCGCTTCAGGGTCAGAGCCAGTACAGAAAAGCGGAGCAGTCCGGAATTACTTTTGAGTGGAAAATTGTTGAAGAGAATAAACTGCAGATAAGATTGTCGGCCCCGGCCGAGGGGTGGGTCGCCGTGGGGTTCAATCCCTCCAATATGATGAAAGGCGCCGATTACAAGCTCGCTTTTGTGGACGGCGGCAGGGTCTTCATGGAAGATCATTTCGGAACGGGAAATATCAGCCACAAAGGGGATACGGAGATCGGCGGAACCGAGGATTTCGAAATAATTTCCGGATCCGAAATAAACGGCACGACGACTGTCGAATTTAAAATGCCGCTGAACAGCGGAGACGCCATGGATTCGGTTCTGACGCCGGGCGGGGAAGTAAAAGTTCTCCTGGCTTATGCCAAACGGGACGATTTTTCCCGTAAGCATAGCCGGAGAACTTCTTTAATCATTGATCTTTAAGCGAAATATCTGGCGTAAAGCCCGGCAAATCCTTTACCATGCCGGGCTTCATCTTTACACATTTCGTGTACAGTGTCGTGAACGGCATCGTAATTCAGTTTCTTGGCGAGCGTGGCGAGATCTTTCTTGCCCTGGCAGGCTCCGTGTTCCGCTTCAGCCCTGGCTTTGACGTTGACTTTTGTATCGGCAACGAGAACTTCACCGAGGAGTTCGGCAAAACGGGATGCGTGATCCGCCTCTTCATAGGCATAGCGTTTGAAAGCTTCGGCTATTTCAGGATACCCCTCCCGATCGGCCTGACGGCTCATAGCCAGGTACATCCCGACTTCCGTACATTCGCCCATAAAGTTTTCTCTCAGTCCCTGTACGACTTCAGGATCCAGATCTTTTGCCGAACCTACGACATGTTCATCGGCAAAGACCATTTCCCCTTCTACCTGAGCGTTGAACTTGGATGCGGGTGCACCGCACTGAGGACATTTTTCCGGCGCGCTGTCTCCTGTGTGAATATAACCGCAAACCGAGCAGATCCATTTCTTTCCCATAATTCTCTCCTGTATTTTAGATAGTATTGATTATTATTACTGAATTATCGTAAACGAATGAACAGGAATAGTCAAACAGAAAAAAAAGCGCAGCTCACAACTTTACGATAGAGGTCCCTTTTTTATTGCTAAATTCATTAATAAGTGTAAAACTGTTTCATCAGTAAAATATATCGTAAAAGAGAGGCATTTATGAAACCGCAAATGTCGCGACATTTCAGCGAAAGAAAACCTTCGGCAATAAGGCTGGCCCAGATCAAATTCGCCGAGAGAAAAGATAACACAAAACCTGTTAACACTGCGATCGGAAACGTATCCCTCCCCCTGCACCCTGCCATATCAGAGAGAATGTTCAATCTGGATAAAAATGACAGCCCTTTTAAGGATGGCGTTGTTAAATACACGGCCACAGTGGGAATGGAAGAGACCAATCAGGCATTCCTGAATATAATCGCCTCGAGCGGATTTTCAACAGAAGGACTCTATTCCCAGGTAACTAACGGCGGATCGCAGGCCATGGAGATGGTGATTCTCGGCGTATGCGGCGATGCCGGAGCTTCGGACCGCCCTCTTCTCCTCATCGACGCAGCCTACACCAACTACAATGCCATGGCGGCCAGAGTCGGAAGAAGAACTGTTTCAGTATCGAGAACCCTGGATGAAAAGGGGAATTTCTCTCTTCCCTCCATGGAGGAAATCGAAGCTGTCATCGAAAAGGAAAAACCGGCAGCCATGGTCGTCATACCCTATGACAATCCAACCGGCCAGTTCTACAGAATGGATGCCATGAAGGAACTTGCCGGAATCTGTGTGAAGCACAATATCTGGATGATCAGCGATGAAGCTTACAGAGAGCTCTTTTACACCGAAGACGAGACATCAAGTATATGGGGTGTTACCGATAAAGAGGTTCCCGGAATCGAGGGAAGGCGCATATCTATCGAAACATCTTCCAAAGTGTGGAACGGCTGCGGACTGCGGATCGGGGCACTTGTAACAGACAGAAAGGATTTTCACGAGAAAAGCGTTGCCGAGTGCACAGCCGATCTCTGTTCCAATGCCATCGGCCAGTACATGTTCGGAGCCCTGGCTCACGAATCCCATGACGAATTGAAGAAATGGTACGATTCCCAGAGACAATACTACAGCGGAATGCTCGTCAGCCTGACCGAGGAGTTCAAAAAACTGATCCCCGGGATCATCGTTTCCAATCCCGACGCTTCGCTCTATTCAGTTATAGACGTGAGAAATGTCGTTGATAAAACCTTCAATGCCCAGGATTTTGTTCTCTACTGCGCGCAGGAAGGGAAAGTTGATTTGAACGGCGAAGAACTCACTCTTCTGGTAGCACCCATGGCCGGTTTCTACAGCCTGCCGGAAGGCGCGCCCAATCCGGGGAGAACGCAGATGCGCATAGCCTATGTGGAGAAACCGGACAGAATGGCACAGGTTCCTGAGCTGTTCGCCAAATTGCTTGAACAATTCAAAAACAGATAAATATAAAAGGAGAAGATTCAGCTTGCCTGATCTTCTCCTTCTCCTGCCACTTCATACCACTGGTCTTCTTCAGGTGTATTGCCATCAATCGATTGGCAGCCCGAGAATAAGCTCAGCAGACAGATCAAAATAAAAAGTAACACTTTCTTTTTCATAATGTAGTGAATTCCAAGTTATAACATGGATTATTTCATATTGATTTTCCATGACAACAAGCGATTCCAGATGATAGACTTTTGAATATGAGAGAACAGATAGAGATAAAAGAAAAAATTAATCTGCTGGACAGCAAAGGACATATTATAAAAGAGGGATGGGGAAGAGAGCCATTCTGGCAATACGACCGGAGAGTGGTCAAAGCGCCGTGGTTTCAAATTAAAGAATGGGATTACTACATTATTCTCTCGGAAAAAATGAAAAAGGGGATAAGTTTCACAATCAGTGATCTCGGATATGCCGGCCTGATGGCTCTCTGCTGGGTTGATATGGATAAGGGGCTGACTTATCAGGCCGACACTCTGGCCATTGCTCCACGGGGCCGTATAACAGCCGGAACCGGAGAGATAGAGATGACCCCCGATTCCGGCAATATGCAATTCTGCGATAAGGTTCTCTCAATTCGCTATGAAACCGGCAATGAAAGGAGGAAAATTATCTTTGAAGCTCCTGATCTCGAAATTCCCGGAGAAGGGATCGGGATACATGGAGAAATACTTCTCAAGCAGCCGAAGGAAATGGACAGCATGAATATCGCCACGTCCTGGAAGGAAAATCGCAAACGCTTTTATTACAACCGTAAGATCAACGGCATGCCGGCTTCAGGTTTTATGCAGACAGAATCCAACCGCTATGACTTCCATCGCGAATACGATACGGGAACTCTGGACTGGGGACGCGGCGCCTGGACTTACCGGAACCAATGGTACTGGGGTTCCGCTTCAGGGTACCTCGAGGGAACTTTTTTCGGATTCAATATCGGTTACGGTTTTACGGACCGGTCACCTGCAAGCGAAAATGCTCTGTTCTACGGCAATGCAATTCACAAACTGGAAGACGTTGTGTTTCATATAAAAGAGGACGATTACATGGCACCGTGGAAATTCACGAGCAGCGATGGGAGATTCGAACTCGATTTCAAACCGGTGGTTGATCGACAATCGGAGGTAAATCTACTTCTGATCAGATCAATTCAGCACCAGGTATTCGGATATTTTACAGGGAAAGTCCGGCTCGATGACGGAAAAGAACTCGAACTGAAAAACTTCCCCGGGTTCGCCGAGGATGTGTATAACCGCTACTGAAAGTCAGAAGCGTCATCATAGGAAATCTTTCCGGTGATTTCAGGATCTTCAGTTTTTATCAATTCGGGAATGGAGCCGACCGCACCGAAATATCTGTCCCGTATAGCCAGTGCTCCCTCGATTCCGGGAATTTCCAGAAGCCGGTTCAATACCGGTTCCATGTCATCCCGGGACCTGATGCTGTTACAGCCCAGTGTGGCTGCGGCATCGGCCAGCGAGGCATTTTTAGAAAAAACCGTAACGATATCACAATCTCCGAAACTGAGAGAGTGCCCCATTCTTCCCGATGAGGTACAGATACCGAGAGGCATAAAATCGGGTAAAAGGCGAAGTGCCAGATGAGAGAACGGGCTGTTTCTTCCGGGATAAAGCCCCAGAATAACCTCTTCCCGGCAATCGAGAAACAGATCCCCGCCGTTCTCCACAATTGTTTCGGGACTCCCCTGGCCGGCTGATATTTCCGCTGCCATCTGAGCCAGAGTACCGGCGACAGCAGCCATCGGCCCAAGGCCCGTGACGAAAGATGCCTCCACCATTCTGCGGACTGATTCGGGAAGTCTAATTGTGGAGGGGATTTTTACAGGTTCCAGAGCACTGGCAAAGAATGGATAGGTGGATATAAATGCTTCGAGCCTGTGTCTTTCTGCAAGGATGGATTCCGTCACCGGCTCCCAGGCAGAAGTGAGAATGTGAAAATGGGCTTCTTTGTAATGAAACTCTCTCAGATGCCTGTTCATCAGGCTTTAAAACATCGATGCCACGGCTTCATAAGGGCAGACTTTTATGCAGCTGAGGCACTCGATGCACTCGTCGGAGGCAAAACGGATTTCCATGGTCAACCTGTCGGGAATGGAAAGCGCCCCGGTGGGACAATGGGGAACACAGCTGCCGCATTGAACACATCTGCTCTGATTCCATTTTACCCCTTTATCCGTCTCGTTGACTGCAATCCCGAGAGACTGGAGCCACTTTTCGGCTTTTCCTATATTCTCCTGCGAGCCTGTGATATCGAGTACGAGATATCCCTCCTCTTCCGGTGTTACCTTGGCCCGGAAAATGTTGATCATCAAATCGTAATCTTTCACCAGATGGTAGACGATAGGACTTTCCGTCTCACATTCGGGAAAGAATAGCATGATTTTTTTCGTAATCCTGTCTGACATTGTTCTATCCCTACCCTATTTCCTTCATGGGTTTCATCGATTGCTCGATGGGAAGCGGTGCAATCGGTTCAGAGAGAAGGAATTTCCCTGAACGGACTTCCTCCTGAAGAATAGCCGCGATCTTTCTCGCTCCGGCATAGGAGGAGAGGCTTCCCGCTTCGACTTTCTGACCGTTCAATTCAATCGTTCCGGATTTCAGTTCCTCGTAATTGACCGTCCCCACAATTTTTCCCGTTCTTTCCGGATAGTCGGCTGAATAATCGATTACCTGGGCTTTTATGTCCCTGTCGCGGATGGTCGTCTGTTTCAGCATGGCTTCATCGAGTATGGGGATGGGAATGCCGACCCCCAGAGAGAGCGATACGCCGTAACCTTTCAGACTGACGCCCCGTACGAACTCCCGATTCATTTTTTTCATATCGCCGGTAAGGGCCAGAGTTCCCGCCCCTTCGGAAGGAACGCCCAGAACTCCTCTTTCACAGGTCGGAGAATGCTGCGTACCTTCCGCGTAGACATGCCCCTGGGCGCCGGCAAGCCAGACTTTCGTCCCGACTCCGATCGTCCTGTAATGGGGATCATTGAGCAGAGGTGATAGTTGACCGGCACTGGAGTATCCGCAGTTTTTCATATGGGGTTTCAAATAACCCAGATAGGTATAAATCGGTTTATCCGATGCGTTAATCGCTACATTGTAATTCTGATAGCAGTTTCGCGGGTTAACCATAATAGCCTGGTTGAGATCATCAATGGTAAACCTAGTCCGCAGCTCCCGCCTTGGATAATCATCGGTCCCGTAGGAAAGCGCGAAGAGCTGCACTTCTTCACCGGCAACGAGCTTTTCCATAACATGGCCGCCGCCGAACCGGAAATCTCCCGGATAATCGAGATTGGCGGGATCATTGTGGCGGAGCTGCGTCGCTCCGAGATAGAGATCTACCGCGGCGATTCCGCTGTAGGCGCTGACATCATCCAGCCAGGCTTCAGTAATACGGATTTTCGGTTTGCTGTGTCCGAAGTTGAGAAAACAGCCGGAAGAGCACATGGGCCCGAAAGTCGCAGTGGTGACGACATCAACCTCTCTGGCAGCTTTCTCCAGCCCTTTTCTGTCCACGTAATCGATAACTTCTTCCGCCGTAAGGACGACGGCTTTTCCGGAACTGATTTTTTCGTTTATCTCTGCTACAGTCTTCATGCTTATAGAGAATAATCCATCACTGTCAAAAAGTCAGTTCTTCCCTTTAAGAAAAAGTGACAGATTTTATTTATATGGAGGTTATAATAGATATTCCTGAATCCATGAGTTAGAATTAAATCTGAAATTCCGATACAGGAACTATTTTAGAGGAGTATAGAAATGAGAAAAAAATTCATTCACCTGTTTACGATATTTCTATTACTGGGTGTCGCTGTCAACCTGCCGGCTGATCCTAATACGAGGAATATAAACTTCCAGTTATCCATTACCGCCAATGTGCGGGCCGAGGTTATAATAGCGTCCCGGGATAACAGAAATGCGGCCCCGGTACGAGGTGCGACGAACATGACAATGTCACTTCCTGCCGGAACCTATGCAGTAGAAATATCAGCCCCCGGGTATGTCTCCCAGAGCAGGGTCGTGATTCTGGACCAGAACAAAGCTGAAAACTTCACGTTGCAGAGACAGGGTAACAGCCAGGTTGTCAGACCGGTCCGTCTCGGAGTGACTTCCAATGTGAATGGAGCCATGGTACAGATATCAGGTCCTACGACATCGACTGGGACAGCTCCCTTGAAAGTAGAAGCAAGAACCGGAACCTATACCATAACCGTTTCGGCACCGGGTTACGAAACACAATCCCGGACCGTAACACTTCAGAATGATCAGAATATACACTTCAATCTTCAGCAGCTGCTCGCCACCGTTCAGATAATTATCCCGAACGAGAGTCTGAACAAGACAATCAATAACGCCATGTCTCAGATCAGCATATTTGATAACGGCACGTTAATGAACAGCACGGCTTTTACAATACTTCCCGGACAGCACACCATTCAGGTAAGATCCGGTGGATTTGCCACTCAGGCAACAATAATTGCCGAAGCGGGAAAAACTTATACCATACGACCCATATTATCATTAATTATTGAATGATAAATTATCAGGTGCTCTGATGTAGACAATATTACAATAACCTTATATATATTTATCAAATTATCCACCCCTGCCATCTTC
>JAFGXR010000034.1 GCA_016936555.1 Spirochaetales bacterium
ACTAGTTTGAAATACTTTTTTGAGAAGATTCCTGAGCTTGCCCTTACCTGTGCCGGTTCTCTACTGGGTGTTGTACATGGAGATTCTTCCTTTCCCGTAGGAAAAGTTTCGTTTATGAATCTGTACCCTATGACATTTGAAGAGTTTCTACTGGCTCTAAATGATAATCAATCACTGGATTATATAAACAATCTCTCACTGGAATCGTCCTATCTGCCGGAAATTATTCACAATCATCTCATGGATCGATTAAGGGAATACATGATTACAGGCGGAATGCCTGAAATTGTGGAAGACTATATAACTTCAAACGCTTCAAAAATGGAAAAATTTGAAAAAATCAGGATAAAACAAAATGAGCTTCTCACAGCTTATCGAGGAGATTTTGCCAAATATTCGGGAAAAGTTCATGCTAATAGTATAATTTCTGTATTTGAATCGATCCCAGCTCAACTGGCTAAAGATAATAAACGTTTTATTGCTTCAAAAGTGGAAGGTGAAGGAAGGTTTTCCAAATTAAAGTCATCTATTGACTGGCTTCTGGGAGCCGGTCTTCTGATCCAGGTAAAAATTACCAATAGAGGGGAATTACCTCTTTCTGCTTTCACAAAAGATAATTTATTTAAATTGTATTTTTTTGATACCGGTTTACTGGGAGCGCTTGGGGGATTATCCCCCAAAGCTATATATCTGGAACAAAATCTTTTTGCCACATACAAAGGGGCATTTTGTGAGAATTTTATTGCACAGGAATTTACAGCCTCAGAGGGAAATAAACTCTATTCCTGGATGAATAATACATCAGAAGTGGAGTTTCTGCGGGAAATCGATGGAGAGTTGTTTCCGATTGAAGTGAAAGCGGGATTATCGGGAAAACTGAAAAGCCTGAATGTCTATGTTTCCAAATACAATCCGCCTTACAGAACAAGATTCAGCGCAAGGAATCTGGAAATAAACCATCAATCACAAATGCACAGCTATCCTTTATACCTGGCAGGGCGTTTTCCCCTCAGCGCTTCCACTCCAGAGTGAAACAGGTTTCGGGGCAGACACTGAGACAAAGCCCGCACCCCGTGCATTTATCCGTATCGACCTGAACCTTTCCATCCCGCCCTTTCTCAACTGCCCCGAAGATACAGGCCGTCTCACAGAGAGAGCAGCCGGGACGGGGGCAGTTTTTCGCCATCATGGCCACTTTTGGCTCCAGAATAATCTCATCGAAGGATTTCAGGCGGTTCAGGGCTTTCCCTCTCACTTCATCCAGAGAATTGTATCCTTTGCTCTCCATCCATCCCCGCAGGTCCTCCAGAATTTCTCCGATAACGCCCAGCCCTTTGAAAATGAGGGCTGACTGCAGCTGGCATGTCGAGGCTCCCAGCATGATGTATTCCAGAAGATGATTGAACCGGCTGATCCCCCCGATCCCGGAGACGCTCAGATTCACGGTCTGGCAGATCGTCGCCACGGCACCCAGCCCGATGGGCCGGATGGGATCGCCGGAATAACCGCCGTATGTGGGCAGAAAGGGACTCATGGAATTGATATCCACTCCCAGAATGGAGCGGATCGTATTAATGGCGCTGATACCGTCGGCCCCCGCATCCTCTGCGGCTTTGGCCAGCGCAGCCAGATTATTCACATTGGGCGAGAGTTTGACCATGACGGGAATGTTAACAGCTTCCACCACTTTCCGGACCGTTTCGTAGAGATTGGGAGGATCGCAGCCCAGAACAGACAGCCCCTCTCCATGGGGAGAGGAAATGCCGAGCTCCAGCGCATCGGCGCCATAGCGCTCCACCGTCCGCCCGAGAAAAGCCATTTCCGAAGGGCTGTGGGCCAGAATATTAGCTATGACGACCCCTCCGTGCTCCTTGACCATCCCGATCTGCCGTTTCCATTCCTCCAGGGAATACTCGCTGTAGAGGCGTATATTCTGGAGCGCGCCGTCATGGCCCGTCAGACGGGGCCGGACATTGGGCCGGATCTCATTGAGAATGGTCTCGGTCACCACAGCGGAAGCCCCGGCATCGAGCGCTTTGATCATCATTTCCCCGCTTCTGGTCAAAGGTCCCGATGAGATGATAAGGGGATTTTTCAGCTTGATTCCCATTAGTTCGCAGGATAGATCCATATTTTTCTCCCTCAGGTCGGCTGATCGAAAATCTCGCTGACCCTGGTTTCGTGACCGCAGGATTTCCGTATTTTCAATCTCGGCCGCAGGTATATATTCTGAGCCGGAGGATTTTCCTCATCGGACTCAACTTCTTCAATCAGAATGCGGGCGGAGATAAGACCCATCTTGTAGACGGGCCAGGAAACAGTAGTAAGCTTGGGCTCCAGGAGTGAAGCCATCCGGATATTATCATAACCTATAACAGAGATGTCATGGGGGATCCGCAGCCCTTCGGCTTTCAGGGCATCGACGGCCCCCATGGCCATAAGGTCGTTGGCGGCGAAAACCGCATCGGGCAGCGGTGAAAGCTTGAGGAGTTTCAAAGCAGCCAGATAGCCGCTGTCTACATCATCAGCCCCTTCCACCATCAACTCCTTCGAAACCGCTATGCCTTCGCTCAGGAGGGCTTCGGTATAACCGAGAGTTTTATCCCGGTTTTCCAGGTGGTCGCCGTCTCCGCCGATATAGGCGATTCTCCGGAAGCCGAGGCTTATCAGATGACTGACAGCCAGATAGGCTCCTTCCCGGAAATCGGAATAGACGCTGTTTATATTTTCATTGAGAATGTTCTGTCCGAAAAGAACAAGGGGGATTTTTTTCCGCCGGATCTCCTCGAAATCCTCTTCCTGCAGAAGGGTGAAGGCCAGAATGATCCCGTCGATTTTTTTATCGATGAGCATGCGGATATAATCCTGTTCCTTGCTCCGGCTTTTCTCCGTGTTGCAGAGAAGGAGATTATATCCCTTCTCATGAGCCACCTGTTCGACGCCCCGGGCGATTTCCATATACTGGGGATTGACGATATCGGGAATAACGAGACCCACCGTATGGGACCGCTTGAGATTGAGGCTTCTGGCAAAGACGTTGGGAGAGAAATCCAGCTCCTTCATAATGCGGTCGATATGTTCTTTTGTCTTGGGGGAAACTCGTTCCGGATGATTTAAAACACGGGACACTGTGGCGACAGAAACCCCGGCTCTCCTGGCTACTTCCCGGATATTCGGCATAATTTCATACTAACATAACCTCAATGCCCTTTCCACACATTTGCTCAAATATATGCTACGATAAAATCATGCCCGACTGGTTGATTTACAGCCTCACCGCGACGCTGTTTTACGGAATCATGAACTTTCTCTACAAACTGGCCGCCGAG
Source organism: Spirochaetales bacterium (assembly GCA_016936555.1). GTDB lineage: Bacteria > Spirochaetota > Spirochaetia > DSM-2461 > DSM-2461 > Spirochaeta_F. The sequence continues at coordinate 3,330 of JAFGXR010000034.1, forward strand.
AGGAAATACGTCAATCCCGCGGTCGTTCTGACCGCAGCGGCAACGGTGGTAACCTCTGCCGCTGCCACACTGGTTATAAACGGAACAGGATTCGGCAGGCTGGCTCCCGCCCTACCCTACGCCCTGGCAAACGGAACCCTTTTCGCCTTCGGAGCCCTTTCCAAATTCAAAGCGCTGAAACTGGCTCCGGCGTCCATAGTCTTTCCCGTCAACAAGTCGAATATTCTCTTCGTGATTCTTATAGGATTGCTTTTTTTCAATGAATCGCCTTTGCTCTCCTGGCTGCACTCTGTACATCTTTCTCCATGACTGCGGGAAAACTCGCCTCGACCAGAGTCGACCGGACATCCTATATTCTGCTCTCCTACGGCATCGTCGCCATCGTCTCTTCCATAACCTATCTGAGACGAACGACTGAAGATGAGAAAAAAGCAGCATTCCGGGGAGCGGGGGTATTCCTGACAGGAGGAACGATCGGGCTGCTGAACTATTTCGGTTACAGACTTGTCCTCTCGTCCTTCGCCGCCGGGAACATGTCTCTCGTTCAACCGGTTCTGGCTCTGTCCATATTAATACCGATCACCTTGTCGGCCATAATCTACAGAGAGAAGCTGACTTTCATCAGAATAGTCAGCATCGCCCTGACACTGGCCTCAATCCTACTTATAAAAAGCAGCTGATTTAATCGGACTTCTTAAGATTCTTCTTTTGAGGAAGATTCCTTGAGAAGTTTGACGAGGAACTTGAAGTCCGGCGTTCCGGCCCGTTCCAGCAGATAGAAGATCAGGGTTTCGGCATTCAGGATATGAGCGCCCGCTTCTCTGGCGAGATCGAGCCCGTTATGCCACCGCAGAGTCGTGGAGGAGAGGCACCCGTCGCTGATAAGCAGAACTTCTTTTCCCTTCCTCCGCAGATCCAGAACGGTCTGGAGAACGCAGATATGGGTTTCCAGCCCGCAGACCACGGCTATATCGCGCTCGTTTTCGGCAAAATCCTTCCGGAATTCCTCGCTTCCGAAAGCGCTGAAAGTGATCTTGTCCTTAAAGGAATAACCGGACCAGTGATCCAGGACTTCCTGATCGGTCAGCCCCAGCCCCTTCCGGTAGTGGTCCGTACCGATCATGGGGATTCCCAGATGTCCGAACATCCGCACCAGAAGCATGATATTTTTCTGCGCGGTCTCCCTGTATTTGTCTTTGATCAGAGGGAAAAATTTCTCCTGGTAATCGACCAGAATAAACAGCAGATTGTCCTTTTTAATTTTGTCCCAAATCATTGAATAATCCTCATCTCTTTCCAGAAGCCCAGCCTGTAACGGATAAACATGGCCAGCCCCAGAAAAACTACAAAACTGATAAACCCGAGCCATACGACCAGGGGGTGTAAAACTAAAACCTTAATCATTATCCACGCCAGTAATGCCAGAATCCAGTGCATGGCCACGGAAATATACATGACCCATTTCGTATCGCCGGCTCCCCGGAGCGTACCGGAAAATACAAGCTGGACCACATCGGCCATGATATAAATCGAAGCGAGACGCAGCATGGATTTGGAAAGGGAGACGACGGCCCCGTCGGCCCCCGACAGCCCCCGGGCGAAGACACCGACCAGCGGCCCGGCCAGAAATACAAAAAGCATGACCATGGAAAAGCCGTATACCGCTCCCACTTTCATGGCCAGATGTGAAACCCTGAGAGCCCCCTCGGGATTATCGGCTCCCATCTGCTGGCCCACAAGCGACGTTATGGCAAACCCCAATCCCAGCATGGGAATAAAGGCGATCATATCGTAATTGAAGGTTATTGTCACGGCGGCGGCCACATCGGCCGAATAGGAGTGCATCATCTGGACAAAGAGATTGAAGGCGAAAACATTGAGAAAGAGCTCGATACCGGCGGGAACGCCATAGCGAAGAAGCTTTCCCATAATGGGCTTATTGAATTTCCAGACCTCCGGACCGTGATGTTCCCTGTATATCTTATGCCTGAGAAAAGCTATGACGAGAATCAGGCTGATGAGGAAGCTTCCGGCAAGAGTTCCGACGGCCGCTCCGCTGATCCCCATTTCGGGAAAACCGAATTTCCCGAAAATAAGAACATAATTTACAGGGATATTGATTAACATACCGGCCAGATTGGCATACATGACGGTTCCGGTTTTGCCTATTCCCAGGAAAAATCCGGCAAATGCCGTCCGGATTAAAGCAAATATACCGCCGAGCATTAATAGGCGGAAATAAGTGGTTTCCAGAACGATCTGCTCGGGAGAGTGCCCCGAAATCTGAAAAAAACGGCTTACGAGAGGAATAAAAAGAAGCCCAAGGGGATAAAAGAGGACGGACAACCTGATGCCCTGTGTCACAGTGCTGACGCAATTGCCCTCCTCTCCGGCTCCGTAGTACTGGGCGGAGAGGGCATTTACATAGCCGACCGTTCCCGTAAAGAGGCTCATAAAAACAAAGGAGGACAGTCCTCCGCTCATGGCGGCGGAAATATGAGCCTTGCCCAGCCAGGAAAGAAAGAGGCGGTCGGCAAACATCATGACCGTTTCCGAGGCCTGGGAAATAATCATGGGCAGAGCGATTATCAATAATGCTTTGAGATCGGGTGTTCTGGAAGACATAGACTCAGTATAGTTCTACATAATCATATGTCCAGTGACAATTTCCCGAATCAACCACAAAAATTAAAATGAGAAAGAGGATTAACTGCGGTCTTACTCGTGACCGGCTTCTTCGCGATACCAGCCGCATTCATCGCAATAGTAGTAGGAACGTCTGTCCACCAGGTTTTCAGGTGCGTAAGTCAGCGGTTTCTTGCAAACCGGGCAGATGGTCACGGAATTGGTTCCCTGGTTGGTTTCATTCTTATCAGGCATAGCTCATCCTCCGAAAAAATAATGAATAAATCTTTATTGAATAATTATCCACCCGTTTTTTCCTGCAGGCAAGTTATAAATACAGAAAAAATCAGACAGTTTGTTTTTCCTCGCGGAAAAACCTATACTATTTCTGTGAAGTTAAAGTTAATTCTTATAACTTTTCTTTTCCTCATCTTTCCCCTTTCCGGACAGGAATTATATGTAATGGCAGTTGACTATCCGCCATTTACGGATCAAACCGGCGATGGCTACGGTATGTCTTTCGAGATTATCAGCGCCGCTTTTGAAAACAGCCGCTTCACTGTAAAACCGGTTTTCTTCCCCCCGGCCCGGTGCGAACTGGATTTCAAATCGGGTAAGTATCCGGTCTCTCTCTACAATAATCTGTCTTTTCAGGAAAAAGCCAATCTGAAACAGATCCTGATTCAGAGAGTGTCTCTTGTTTTTTATTACAATAGTGAAATTATGGATTTTCAATGGACGGAGCTTTCCGATCTGAAGGAAAAATCTGTCGGCTTCCTAAGGGCGAACCACAGCACGTCTCTCCGTTCATATCTGGCCGGCATAGGCGTAAGGATTGTCGAAGTGAACTCAATGGAGCAGGCATTTCAAATGCTGACCCTGGGGAGAATAGACCTCACCGTTTCCGTCGATCTGACAGCCATTAATTTCCTGAACAGCAGGCTACCCGGGAGTAATTCCATAAAACAGGCTGAAAAAGCATTTATGGAAATAGAAGGGGGTCCCTGGTTCAATTTCGACCATCCGGACGGAGAAGCCGCCTACCAGGCCTATAAGGATGGGAAGAAACGGATCATCGATGATGGAACTCTATTAAACATTCTGGAGAAGTATTACGGTAGAGGCATGGTCCCGGACAACACTATTATTTATTAGCTGATCCCTTTCCTGTATTGTGAAAAAGATTCAGAAGCTCCCACCGGCTGTTTATGCCGCATTTTTTATAGAGCTGATATACCCTGTGCTTTATGATACTCAGCGTTGTGTTTCTCTCAAAGGCTATCTCTTTATTGCTTTTCCCCTCGTCAATGGCGATTGCGATCTCCTTTTCCTCATCTGTCAGATGATACAAATCAGCAAATTCTCCGGGAAATAATGCGACCCGTCCCTCTTCAGGATTATTCCATTTCCTGCGGAGAAGCAATGGAAGCAGGAACAGATATGCCGTATAGGGCAAAACCAGAGAAAGGACGAGAGTGACCGGTCTCAACAATTCAAAAGCATAAAAAAGACCGTCGGCAGCCTGACCGAAAGACTGAAGGAGAAGGAAAACATTAAGCAGAAGATCCTTTTCTCCCCGGAAAACTCTCAGCAGACAGCATAACAATATGATTCCCTTTACGGACAGAATGGGGATGACAGAAAAACCCGTGACGTTTCTCAGAGAATAGGGAATGAAAAAGAGCGGGTTCCCCTTCAATAACTGTATATAGGCCAGTATGGAAAAGAAGGCGAAAAAGGCGATTCCTAGATAAAAGGGAAATGATACTTTTCTCCCCGATAAACGGCCCATTCCCATCAGTAAAAAGAAGTGGGACAGGTAAACGAGAGAACAGTAAACCAGCCCCCCGCGGGGATGTGAGGAAAACCGCACGGAAAAGATATAGAAACGGCTGAGATCCCCATATCGCGCCAAAGCGAAAATAACGGTTCTGGCCATAATAAGCGTGACAGCGATGAGAAAAAAAATAACAGTTCTGTTTCGGTGCAGCAGATAGTTCTGAATGAGAATGGCAAGCGCAGCAAAAGCCAGAATCAGAGTTAATACCTGTACCAGAAAAATAAAATGAACCATAAAGGCATTTTAAGCCATCGGAACCAAAGTTCAAAGGACGGATTTTCATTTTGGACCTACTCTGGAAATGGAGGAAATAATGAAAATCAGAAGTATTAGCCTTGTGGCGATTATTGTCGTTTTATTGTCCTGCGAAAGCCATTTTGAAAAATCATATGACTTCAGCTGTTTGACATTCAGTGAGTATCTTGACCGGACATACAGCGCGTTATTAAAGACCTATCCCGAATTGGTAACCGAACAGGGACTGGATAGAGAGTTAGGTCTGGACGGAAGGGAACTGGACAACTGGGATGAGGACTTTCTGAAACAACGGGAAAAGCTGGAAAGGGAAATTCTCTCCGGGCTGAACGGCTATGACCCCGGGAAATTGACCGCAGAGGATGAAATATCCTACCACATTTACCGCTATTACATCGAAGATCTTGTGGAGGGGCAGAAATTCAGGCATCACAATTACCTGGTCCATTATATGCTTACGGGAATCAATGTTTCGACGGAACAGTTCTTTACAGAGATTATTCCCGTCAATACTCCCGTCGACGCGGAAAAATATATCAGCAAACTGAAAGCCGTCTTCCCCAAAATGAAACAAATTGAGAGGCAACTGGAAATTCAGGAGGAAAAAGGGATTATTCTGCCGCTTTCTCTATCCGGAGCCGCTCTGAACAGCCTTAGATCGGTCAGCCGCCAGAAACCATCGAACTGCACCTTTTACACTGCATTTGAAAAAAAACTGACACAAGCCGGAATAGATGGAGCCCGGAAAAGGGCTTTACTGACCGAAGCGGAAGAAGCCTGCCGGGAGTCTGTTATTCCCGGATACAAACTTCTGGAAAACAAGCTCATCAGTCAGCAGGCTTCAGCTCCGGGAGAAACGGGAGTGGTTCATCTTCCCGACGGCAGAGCTTTCTACGAATATGCCTTGAAGCACCACAGCAGCAGCACCATGAGCCCCCGGGAAATACATGAAACAGGCCTGGCGGAACTCCGAAACATCCATGAGGAGATGAAAGATCTATTCGGCCGGCTGGGATATGATAAGAACCTCACCGTCAGCGAATTATACAGATCTCTGGAAAGAAATAACAGAAAAATGTCAGGGAATGAGGTTGTGGAAGAACACCGCAGACTTATCAGCGAAGCCATGGACTGGATGAAAGATTATTTCTCACAGTTCCCCCCATCGGGTATCGAAGTAAAAGCGGACAGCTTCGGCGGTTTTTATATTCCTCCGTCTTTCGACAACTCCCGTCCCGGTGTTTTTTATGCCTCAACAGGGTCAGTCGGTTCCTTCACACTGCCGACTCTGACCTTTCATGAAACTTACCCGGGGCACCACTACCAGATATCCCTTGCGGGATCGATGGATCTGCCCCTGTTCCGGAGACAGGCTTTTTTTACAGGTTATCTGGAAGGATGGGCCCTTTATTCCGAGTACCTGATGGATGAAACAGGCTATTACGGTGATGATATTCCGGCACGTCTAGGATATCTGCAGGCGCAGGCATTCCGGGCCGCGCGCCTTGTCGTCGACACAGGCCTTCACTTATATGGTTGGGATATGAGAAAAGCAACAGAATTCTTTATGGAAAACACAGGGTTCGACAAAGGTTTTTCTACAAATCAGGTATACCGGTATCTGGTATGGCCCGGACAGGCGGCATCCTATTACAGCGGATTTCTGGAATTGCGCAATATACTCGATGAGGAGAAAAGCCGCCGGGGAGATCGTTTCGACTATAAATCCCATCATGACCGGATTATAAACAACGGCCCCATGCCTCTTGCCATTCTTAAGGAGGAGATTTTCCCCAATGAATAGAATTCTCATATTACTGCTTTCTATCGTAATATTTCCGGCACAGAGCTGAAAGAAATTCTCGACGGGAAAAAAATTGACCGCTTGATTCTTGCGGGACTGGCTTCCTCGGGCTGTTACGGCGCTACGGTGAGAGAAGCCTACCGTCTCGGCTATCAAACCATAGTTGCCTCTGACGCTCATGCCGATCAGATTCGGGGTAAAGCCGATGATCTGAATAACCAGTTGGCCAATTATGAGAATCTGCTGATAATGAAAACCGAAGAGATACGTTTTTCAAAAAAGTAGGGGTTTCCGCCGGGAGCCGATCCGTCAGGAAGAAATGTACCTGGATCTCAGGTCTTGAATTTATTGACTTCTTCCGCCATGAGGGAAACGGATCGGCTCATCTTCGAAGACACGGTCCTGACCTCATCAGCGGCGGAGCGGATGCTCTCCATTCCGGTTCCGATGCCCTCTATCTCCTGAATGACCAGATCGGACAGCTGCCGCACCGACCCCATGGATTCCTCCATTTCATCGGACCCCTTATCGATTTCATTGACAGAGTTCTTTACGGATACGGAAGAGTCGCGCAATACGGTCATGGCCTCAAGTATCTGACCTCCTCCGCTCTTCAGTTCATAGGTACTGGTGCTTATTTCATCGAGGGCGGAAATGACATCGCTGATCTCCCTCTCTATCGTTTCAAAAGCCGTCTGGGTTTTCCCGCTCATATGGACGGCCGATCTGATTTTCTCGATAACCTTCTGCAGGACCTTGGCGATCTCCGTCGAGTTCTCCCCGGTTGTCTCGGCAAGCTTCCTTATTTCGTCTGCGACAACGGCGAATCCCTTTCCCGCATCTCCGGCATGGGCCGCCTCGATAGCGGCATTCATGGAGAGTAGGTTCGTCTGGGAAGCGATTCCCGAAATGATATCGGTCATGGCGGAAATATCATCGATATTGCTGTATATCTCCTCAACGGCTTCTACAGTTTCATCGAGCATGTCCCGGCCTTTTGCGGTATTTTCCGTAAGAAATCCGGCGGCTTCCCGCTTCTTCTCCGTAATCATGGCCACGTTTTCCATAGAGGCGATCATCTCGGTAACCGCAGCCGACGACTCTTCAGCCATGGCCGACTGTTCAGCGGCCTGAGTGTTCAGAGAGGTGATATTCGCGCTGATCTGGCGGACGACGGTAATGGAACTGTCGATCGTCCGGCTGAACTGGTCGATCTGACCGGATATACTGGAGAGACTTTCCCGGATCCGGTTGATGGAATCAACGGTTCGGTCTCCCGAAGAGACAAGCTGTTTTTCCAGTTCAAGATTCAATTCCGCTCCGTCTTTTATATTCCGGACAATCCCCTTCAGCCTTTCGAGAAAACTGTTGAAATGCCCGGCCAGATCACCCAGTTCATCGCGGGACGATACGGTCAGAATCCTGGTAAGGTCCCCTTCCCCTTCGGCAATGGTCTGGAGCCTCCGTGCCGCTCTGCGCACAGGTGAGACGATGAGGCGGATGAGAATCAGAGATAAAGAGAAGACGAGAAGAACCGACACAGTTATGGATATAATGGCATTACGGACCTCTCCGGACGCGAGGAGTCTGGTTTGCTCGACAATAATCTGACGGTCATCCTCAAGCTTATCTATCTGCTTGTCGATTTCGTTAAGAACCGTTGATCTCTGATCCAGAGCAGCCGAGACAAGGCTGAAATCGACCTCGACCCCGTTCTGCAGAGGAATCACGAGTGAGTTATCGATGAGTTCCAGAAGATCGGATGAACCGCCGAAAATCCTGATCGCACTGTTCCGGTCCTCCGCCGATTCCTGCAGATCGAGAAATTCCGTCATCAATGTATGGATTTCCTTTTTCATGGAGTCGAACTGGGTACGGAACCGGTCCGTTTTAACCGATTCGGGATCGATTATGAGATTCCGCGCCGAAAGAAGAACCCGGGTCGTCATATTGTTATAGCGGAACAGCATATTCATCTGTTCGCTTTTATTGAGGCTTTCATCCATTCCATCGCGAAGACCTATTACTCCCTTTATAATAAGAAGGGAAGAAACGGTGAATACGAGCAGAATGAGAATCAGTGAGGAACCGATTTTAAATCCAAGACTCATTCTCATAATGAAACTCCGTTAATTATACTACCGGCACTTTTTAAAATTATGAACAATACTAGAAAGAATTACAGGGTCTGTCAACATTATTTGGATTCAACTCTGTTGCGCCCTTTCGATTTGGCTTCATAGAGGGCGATATCGGTATTTTCCAGCAGTTCCTCTTTATTCCGGGCATCCATATCAAAAGAGGTCACGCCGAAGCTGACGGTAAAGCGGATATCCTGCCCGTTGAAAGGATGATTGTTCATTTCTACTATTTTTCTGATTCTTTCGGCGGTTTCAACGGCATTCTTTTTTTCCGTATTGGGCAGAAGAATCATGAATTCCTCTTCACCGTACCGGGACAGGACATCATTGATCCTCAGGTTTCTCTCGACAATTGTTTTAAATGCCATCAGAACGGAATCTCCGGCCAGATGGCCGTGTCTGTCATTGATCTCCTTGAAATGATCAATATCCCCCATAAGGAGCGAAAAGGTGAGGCTTTCTCTTTTGGACCGGGCGATTTCTCTATTCAATTCATCGAGAAAAGCTCTTCGGTTCAAAGCTCCGGTCAGGGCATCGAGCCGGGCTCTCCTTTCCAGATCATCTTCGAGGACTGCACAGGAAATCCAGATCAGAGAAAAGCCCGAATTGATCAGGAAGAGAATAAGAACGATGAAATAAGCTGCGAAAACAAGGTCGGGATCTACGGGACTTCCGGGATTCAGTTCCAGAATTGCAAATGCAACCCTGAGGAGAGAATACGCGGAGACAAGCAGAAAGCCGGCAGCCATGTTGTTTTTCTGCCTGGAGAGCCCTCTTCTGCCGTCGAGAAGAAAAAGAATGGCTCCGTAAACCGATTCTCCCATCAGAAAAGTATTGATGATGATAATCGCCGGAAAAGAGGGCATATCAAAGAGAACGATATATACTAGAGCACCCGCCGTCAGAACCAGAAGAAACCAGTGGAGCCACTGCGCAGGCAAAATCACCTTCAGAAAAGACGCCGACCCCAGTATGAAAAAGATATAGGCAAGGATAATCAGAACGTTACTGCCCGCCAGGGAAATAACATCGGGAATGAGCGGTTTGAAAGATGAGAGGAGCAGTCCGGCCAGGAGCAGCAGATCTCCGTAGGCAAAAAAGCGGATACTGAAAAAGCGCCGGTTATCAAATGCAAAACGGAACAATCCGACTGAAATGAGAAAAGAGAGAATCATGGTCACCAGACCGAGGGTTTTTATATCGGGAAACTGCATACTTTTATTCTAAAAGGTTAAATAGGATAAATCGAACAGAAAATTGGAAAACTGCACGGAACAGCTTGATTAAGGCGGTTCCGTGCTTTATTCTCTCTTTATGAGAATTTCTGCATTTTCGGTGCTCAGCTATTATTACCTCGCCAAAGTCCCTGACAGGCCACCTCTGCAGAAATTGTAATTTCATTATACATGCAATTTCAGACCCGCAGGTTTCGGCCTGCGGGTCTTTTTTTTTATCAAATCCGGGGAGGAAGAAAATGGATCTGAATCATGAAGTGGAAAGACAGATGGAGATTTTATCATCGGGAGCAGCGGAAATTATTCCGGATAACGGGCTGAGAGAGAAGATTCGCAGTTCTATCGGGAATGGAATCCCCCTGAGAGTAAAGGTGGGAATCGACCCCACATCACCTCATGTTCACCTGGGGCATATGGTCGTTTACGGAAAACTGAGACAGTTTCAGGACCTGGGGCACAAGGCGGTCCTCATAATCGGGGACTATACGGCGAGGATAGGAGATCCGACAGGAAGGAACAAAGAAAGGGCGCCGCTGACCGAAGAGGAAGTAAGGGCGAACAGCCTCACCTACAGGGATCAGATTTTCAAAATCGTCGATGAATCAAAGACGGAGGTCCATTTTCAGAGCCGAGGTTTTGATACATTGACTCTCCAGGAAATCATGACAACGGCATCAGCTTTTTCGACAGCCCATATGCTCACCCACGAAACCTTCAGAAAGAGGCTGGGAAAAGGGGACAGGCTCTCTCTCCACGAGCTTTTCTATCCTGTCCTCCAGGCCTGGGATTCCCTGCTGGTCAGATCCGATGTGGAACTGGGCGGGCTCGATCAGAAATTCAATATCCTCTGCGGCAGAGATCTGCAGAAAAGCAGAGGAATGTCGCCCCAGGCGGCTCTTTTCATGCCCCTTCTCGAAGGGACCGACGGAAGAAAGATGTCCAAAAGCTTCGGAAATCACATTCCCGTCAATGCCGATCCGCAGGAGAAGTTCGGAAAAGTCATGTCTATCAGTGATAATCTGATCATCCCCTGGTTTACCCTTGCCGCCCAAAAGAGCGGAGAGCAGATAAGCCTGCTGAATGAGCGGCTGCGGAATGAAAATCCGAGGGATATAAAAATGGAACTGGCCTCTGAAATAGTCAGAATCTACCACGGAGCTGAAGAAGCGCAGAGATGCCGACTCGGATTTGTCAATCAGTTCAGCCGCGGAGAGATACCTGAAGAGATCCCCCGCTTCTTTCTTGGGAGCAGAGAAATGAAACTGACGTCGATCTTAAAAGAATCCGGTTTATACCCATCCATAAGTGAAGCGCGAAGACTCATTGTGCAGGGAGGGCTGAAAATTGATGGAAAGCAGATAGGCGATCCTGATTTCACACTGACGCCGGGCGGAGACGGTTCTGTTATAATAAAAGCAGGCAAGAGGAAATACCTGAAAGTGAACAGATAAACGGTGCCGGAAGCCCGGAAACGAATAGAATTTCCTTTTATGGGCCGACTTACCGATATTTTTAATCAGGAGGCACGCCATGAAAAAAACAGCCCTTCTGCTATTTGCCGTTCTGGCTGCAGGAACTTTGTGGCCCTACGAAGTGTACAGGGGCAATATCTATCCCGGAGCTGTCAACCATATAAACTCAGCCTTCAGCTGCGGGCTGTTCAGCCTCAATGCAATGGAAAGCTCATTCCGGGAGATCACGGTGAAACAGACTCCGGCATTCAATAACAGGGAAACGGTCTATCAATACGGTTACAGCAGCGACGGACGGCTTATATCCTTTATGGAAAACAGCGATTCCTACAGCTATGAATATAAGGGAAATGAATTGAGTTCCGTAAAATTCAACGGAACGGACATCTACTTCCCCACCCCCTATTTCGTCACAATCAGAAAGGGTGGGGATGAACTCCTTTTCGATCTGGAGAAAGATGGCTCGGGAAATATAACAGCTATAACCCTTAAGGATGAAAACGGAACCAGATATTTTTTCAGCGGGGGACGGCTGGATGCAGTGGAATCAATCGGTAGAGGTGATGACAGTTTTGCAGGCCGGTACGTCTATGATAATGACAGGAATCTTATCGGTTACCGAAAGGAAACATCGGAAGGCCGGGGCGAATCGAAGATAAAGACAGTTTACGCCTTTTCCTATGAAGGTGACAGAGTCAGTGATTACCTATATGAGAAGAGCGGGCCGGGCCGCTCTTTTGAAAGGACCCATTGCACCTTCGAATATATAGATAGTTCCGACGGCCGGATCGAAAGGGCATTCGCCATCGACGACGACGGGAACATCCATGGAACGGCACAATACGAATACAGCGGTGCCAACGCGTACAAGATCGTGATAACCGATAGCCGGAACCGCCTGCTCGAAACCATTGAGGTTTCGAAGAATTGATCAGGCGCTCACATCGATAAACGAAAAAGTCTTCACGTCAAAGAGCCCGCGGTCCGTCAGCTTGATATCGGGAATAACGGGCAGCGCCAGAAAGGCCAGCGGCATAAAGGGATCCATTTCCGGGTTGATATGAAGCGCCTTCCTGGCCAGAGTTATCATGCCGTTGAGTTTTTCCGCTAGCCGGCCGCTGTTCATATCGGTCATTAATCCGGCTATGGGAAGTTCGAGAGTGTCGAGCACCTTTCCATTCGAGACGATAGTTATTCCACCTCCGCACTCCTTCAGCTCCCGGACAGCCCGGATCATATCGTCATCATTATCGCCTGCCACAACGATATTGTGAGAATCATGGGCGATGGAGGACGCCACAGCCCCGCCTTTCAAACCGTAATTTTCCAGAAGCCCCAGGCCGATATAGCCCGGACCTTTATGCCGTTCGATAACGGCGACCTTTATAAGATCGCATCGGTCGCCCACGGTAAAATTGCCATCGCGGTCGCGAATGACCTTCCGGACAACTTTTTCCGTAATGAGACTGCCCGGCTTCATGGATATGACATTGGCTTTATCCGATGACATGGCAAGCCTGAACATGTCCTTATAAATTGATTGCAGGTGAACTGTATAAAGTACATGCCGATCCTCAAGGGAATCGATCGAATACTGATATACACCTTTGTCTGCCGCGATAATTCCGCCGATATAAACCGATTCCACGTTGAAATCTTCCAGATTGTCGGCTATGAGAAAATCGGCATCATAACCGGGAGCAATAGCCCCTTTACCCTTAAGGCCATAACACTCAGCGGAATTAATAGTCGCGATGCGGATAACTGTCACGGGGTCGACACCCGCCTTGAGCGCCAGTCTCACATTGTTGTCTATATGGCCGATATGGATGATATCTTCTGCCTGCCGGTCATCGGTACAGAAACAGCAGCGCCGGGAATTGCTCTCGCTGACGCCCTTGATCAGTTCTCTCAGGTCCGATGCCGCCGACCCTTCGCGAATGAGCACGTACATGCCGGCGCGGAGGCGGTCCCTCATTTCCTCGAGGCTGCTGCACTCGTGATCGGTTTTAATTCCCGAGACAGCATAGGCGCTGAGAGATTTTCCCGTCAGGGTCGGTCCGTGACCGTCGACGAACTTTCCGTGATTGACAGCCAGAGTGAGCTTGTCCATTATGTCGCTTCTGCCCTGAATGACACCGGGATAATCCATCATCTCCCCCAGTCCCTTGACCCGGTCGTCATCGATGAAATGCTTCATATCCTCAATGCGGATTTTCGCGCCGGAATCTTCAAAAGGGGTGGCGGGCACGCAGGAGGGAATCATAAAGTAAACATCGAGGGGCGTATTGTCCGAGGCGTTCATCATATAGCGGATGCCGTCGTTGCCGCAGACATTGGCAATTTCGTGGCAGTCGGCGATGACAGTCGTCGTACCGCGGGGAATGACAATGGAGGCGAAGTTCTCGGGAGTGCCCATGGAGCTCTCGATATGGACATGAGCATCGATGAGACCGGGAACGACTGTTCTGCCTTTCAGATCTATCTCTTTTATTCCCCGATAGATTATATCACTGTCTCCTTCGTAGGAAACTGCGGCGATTTTCCCGTCGCTGACCGCAATGTCGCCTTTTAAAATCTCACCCGAAAAGACATTCACGATTGAGCCGTTTTTTAAAACGAGATCGGCGGGCAGCTCTCCGTAGGCTGTTTTTATTAGCTTTTTCATCTCTCCGCTTTTCATACATACCCCCTCTCTCAGTCTAATCCGAAGCCCGGTAAAGAATCAAACAGCGAGCCTTAACAGATAATCATATTGTCAGACATTGAATTTGTAAAGCTATTTCAACATAATGCAACTTTTTGTAAAAATCTCTTGTTCAATGGCCATTCTCAAGAGAGAATGTATGAAAGTAATACAATTGAATCGGAGGAATTAATTAATGGACAAGTTTTTTAAGCTTACCGAAAAAGGTACCAATGTCAAAACGGAAATCCTTGCCGGTATCACGACTTTTCTGACCATGGCCTACATCCTGGCCGTCAACCCGGGGATCCTCAGTGCAACAGGCATGGACGCCGGTGCGGTATTTACGGCAACGGCCATTTCTTCACTTGTTGCCACACTCGTCATGGCTCTGGTGGCCAATCTGCCATTCGCTCTGGCACCGGGTATGGGACTCAACGCTTTTTTCGCTTTTACTGTTGTTCTGGGAATGGGAAAATCCTGGCAGTTCGCCCTGACCGCTGTTTTCCTTGAAGGTCTCATCTTCATAGTTCTAACCCTTTTCAATATCAGAGAAGCCATTATCAACAGCATCCCGATGAATATCAAGAAAGCTATCTCTGTCGGTATAGGACTTTTCATCGCCTTTATCGGACTTCAGGGTGCCGGAATCATCGTCGACAATCCCGCCACTCTCGTCGGACTCGGCAGCTTCTCCAGCGGTCCCGTTCTCGTTGCGATCATCGGTCTCGTCATTATTGCGATTCTTCACGCGTTCAAAATCAAGGGATCTCTGCTGATCGGTATCATCGTCGCGACAATCGTCGGAATTCCTCTCGGAGTCACAAATCTTCAGGGCTTCAAATTATTCAGCGCTCCTGCATCGCTTTCCCCCATTCTCTTCAAGTTCGAATGGAACAGCATCTTCTCTTTTGAAATGTTCGTCGTTCTCTTCACCTTCCTTCTCGTGGATATGTTCGACACAGTCGGCACCCTCGTCGGTGTTTCCACTAAAGCCGGAATGCTTACAGAAGACGGGAAAGTTCCCAGAGCCAAACAGGCTCTCTTCGCTGACGCGATCGGAACAACTGTCGGAGCCTGTCTCGGAACCAGTACAGTTACGACATATGTGGAAAGCGCCGCCGGTGTTGAAGAAGGCGGAAGAACAGGTCTGACGGCTCTGACTACAGCAGTTCTCTTCCTTCTTGCCGTTTTCCTCTCTCCCCTCTTCCTGGTTATCCCCGGTGCCGCAACAGCTCCCGCCCTCATCATGGTCGGTCTGTTTATGATGTCACCTATCAAAGAGATCGAATTGAGCGAGGTGACAGAGGCGCTTCCGGCTTTCCTGACGATTATTATGATGCCCCTCACCTACAGCATTTCCGAAGGTATCTCTTTCGGTATTCTCAGCTACGTGTTGCTGAAAGTGACTACGGGAAAAGCCAAAGATGTCAGCGTTATGACTTACATCGTCGCCGCCATCTTCCTTCTCAAGATCATCGTCGGCTGACGAATCCGAATGAATATTTATCGGGGTTGTTGCTAATGCCGGAGAATTCTATTCCGACCCTCAGCCCCGCCTCTTCTCCCTCCGGGGAAAAGAGGAGAAAGTCAACCATCCTCTCCTCTCCCTCATGGAGAGGACGGGTTCAGGTTGAATGAATGGACTTTTGAAGCAGTCCCCTTCACCCCGGGAAAATTCGGCTCATAACCCTTTCTTGCATAATCTGAACGTCTTATTGTCTGATTTTAAACACATTGCTTTCTTACATAAATGTTGAAAATATTCACAATCCCTGTATAATCGGCGTTTTTTATTCTTCATGTTTTATTGACAAGTTTTTTCCTAAGCGAGAGAATTATTCAGGACAATAAACCAATCAAGGAGTAAGGCTATTATGAAAAAGATTTACGCGCTTCTGCTGGCTCTCATGCTGGCATCAGGTTATCTTTTCGCTTCAGGCGGTCAGGACACTGCTGCTGCTGACGATCAGGGAGGAGAGGAAAAAGTTAAAGTGGGATTCGTATATATCGGACCCGCCGGTGACTTCGGATGGACATATGCCCATGAACAGGGCCGCCTCTATCTGGAACAGCAGCTTCCCTGGGTTGAAACAATTACTGTTGAAAGCGTTCCCGAAGGCGATGCTGTCAGATTTATCGACAGAATGGTTCAGCAGCAGAAATGCGATGTCATTTTTACGACGAGTTTCGGATATATGGACGATACGGTTCAGGCAGCCGCCAAATATCCCGACACGACGTTTTTCCACTGTTCCGGTTTCAAGAGATCTCCCAATATGGGTACCTACATGGGCGACATGTACCAGATCTACTACCTGAACGGCCTTATCTCCGGAGCCCTGACAGAAACCGATAAAATCGGTTACGTCGCCGCATTCCCCATACCCGAGCTGTTCCGCCATATGAACGCTTTCGGCCTGGGAATCAAGGAAGTGAATCCCGCCGCTACAGTCAATGTAAAATGGACCTACGCCTGGTACGGACCGGACAAGGCCAGGGAAGCCGCTGAAGCTCTCGTATCCGAAAAATGCGATGTTCTCGGTTTCACCGAAGATACACCCACGGTGATCGAAGTGGCTCAGGAGCATATGGAAAAAGGCGATACAGTTTACGCTCTCAGCCATTACAGCCCCATGCAGGCTTACGGTGAAGATGCAACCATCACCGGTCAGCTCACAGACTGGGGCGTCATCTACGAACAGGTGATGAAGGATTACAAAGCCGGCAAAACAGCCGATCTATCCAATTACGACCTGCTCTGGCTCATGAAGGAAAACGCCGTCGAGCTCGGTGCTTCATGGGATGAGAAAATCAACGGCAAATACGTTGATGCTCTGAAAGCCAAAATGATCGACCACGCCGAGTTCGGAAACATTTCCGTTTACGACCTGGTTATGAAGAGATATGATCAGATGAAACAGGGAAGAGAAGTTTTCGACCCCTTCACCGGGCCTATCTACGATCAGAACGGAAACATGACCGTTGCCGAAGGTGAGATCGCGTCTATCGGACATCTCTTCGGCGAAATGATGTATCAGGTGGACAACTTCGCCACACCTCTGCCCCAGAACTGATAAAGTATCGTAAGCAGAAAAACCCGGGGGACCATAGAGTCCCCCTTTTTCCGTAAATCCGCCCTCAGGGAGTATTTAATTGAAACGCATAGAAAAACTGGAAATGAAGGGCATCTGCAAATCCTTTGTCGGCGTCAAAGCCAACAGAAATGTAGATCTGACCATTGAAAAGGGAGATATTCTAGGACTGCTCGGGGAGAACGGAGCCGGAAAAACGACTCTGATGAACATCCTCTACGGCCTCTATATGCCCGACGAGGGACAGGTCCTTGTCAATGGCGAGCCCCTTCATCTCAAGAGCCCCAAAGACAGCATGAAAGCGGGAATCGGAATGATTCACCAGCATTTCATGCTTATCCAGAAACACACGGTTCTGGAAAATATCGCCCTGGGATATGCCGAAGCCCCTTTCCTCTTTCCCCAGAAATATATGAGAAAGAGGATTGAGGAGTACTCCCGTAAGTTCGGTCTGGAAGTTGATCCCGATAAAAAAATATGGGAACTTTCGGCGGGGGAGCAGCAGCGGGTCGAGATCCTCAAAGCCCTGCTCCGCAATGCCGACCTGCTCATTATGGATGAACCCACATCTGTACTGACGCCCCCGGAAGCTGATGAACTCTTCGAGATTCTGAGAAAAATGATCGGGGAGGGCCATTCGGTCATCCTCATCAGTCATAAGCTGGAGGAGATCATCAGCATCTGCAACCGCGTTATGGTTATGCGCAAGGGCGAAGTAACCGGTGCTGCGGAAATAAAGGATGTGACCAAAGTCGATCTGGCCCGGATGATGATAGGAAGGGAAATAAGCGCCTCCTATGAAAAAGCCGCTCTCGAACCGGGTGATCCGGTTCTGGAAATCGCTTCGCTTTCGGTGAACAGCGATCAGGGACTGCCTATCGTCAAAGATTTTTCCATGACTGTGAGGCGCAATGAAATTCTGGGAATTGCCGGAGTTTCGGGCAATGGCCAGAGAGAAATGGTCGAAGCCGTAACAGGCCTGCGCAGAGCCGAAAAGGGAACTGTCAAGCTCCAGGGGCGGGAAGTCACCAACAAATCGGCCCGGACGATTCACAATCTGGGAATCAATCATGTCCCCGAAGAGCGAATCAAGTTCGGAACCGTCGCCAATCTTCAGCTTTTTGAAAACTCGGTTCTGAAAAAGCACCATGAAAAGCCCTACAGCACCAATATGCTGATGAACTATCCCCTTATTAAAAATCAC
The DNA here is from genome assembly GCA_016936555.1 of Spirochaetales bacterium. Taxonomy (GTDB): domain Bacteria; phylum Spirochaetota; class Spirochaetia; order DSM-2461; family DSM-2461; genus Spirochaeta_F. Next base: position 21,687 of record JAFGXR010000034.1, read on the forward strand.
GCCGACTCCATTATTGAAAAATACCATGTGGACGCAGCCTCCATAAACGTTCCGGTTAAAAACCTCTCGGGCGGCAATATGCAGAAACTGATACTGGGACGGGAAATCGCTTCGGAACCGAGTCTTCTTATTGCGGCTCACCCCACTTACGGCCTCGATGTCGGCGCGGCGGAATATATCCGCAAAGAGCTGATTCATGCCAGAGACCGGGGAGGCGCCGTCCTTCTCGTCTCGGAGGACCTGGAAGAGCTTTTTCAGGTCTGCGATAAAATAGCTGTCATGTTCGAAGGGAGAATTATGGGCATCGTCGATCCGTCGGACTGCGATATTGATGATATCGGACTGATGATGGCCGGAACCTCCGTCGGATTAAAAGGAGAGAAGAACTGATGACCGTTACCATACTGCCCAGAGAGAAAACATCAGCTCTCTTTAACGCGCTGATACTCTTCGGCTCCCTCCTGGCGGGACTCGTCGCCGTGGGAGTTGTCTTTCTCGCAAAGGGAATCAATCCTTTTTTTGCTATCGGTGAAATCTTCACAGCCTCCTTCGGAAGCGCTTTCGGCTTTCAGGAAACTCTGACCAAAGCCATCCCCCTCATTCTCATAGGAAGCGGACTGGCTTTGGCCTACAGGGCGAAATTCTGGAATATCGGAGCGGAGAGCCAGCTTCTTCTGGGAGCAGTCTTCGCCACCTGGATAGGCCTGAAATTCGGACCGGGGCTTCCGGCATGGGCCATTCTCCCTCTGATGTTTCTCGCCGGTTTTATCGGAGGAGGGCTCTGGGGACTGATTCCGGCCATATTCAAAGTGAAATTCGGCATCAATGAAGTTATCTCCACCCTGATGCTGAACTATATAGCCGCTGAATTTGTAAAATTTCTGGTCGTCGGCCCCTGGAAAGGCGAGACGAAATACGGCTATCCCTACACCGATGACCTTCCGACACAGGCAATTCTCAAGCATTTAGGCTCTACCAGAATATCTCTGTTAATGCTGGTTATCGCGGTCTGTACGGCACTGGTTCTGGCTTTTCTCGTATACAGGACAAGGTTCGGTTATGAGATACGCGTCATTGGGGAAAACCCCGAAGCGGGACGCTATGCCGGAATCGATTTTTTCCGAACGTCACTGATAATGATGTTCATATCGGGCGGTGTAGCCGGTCTGGCCGGCGTCGGGGAGTTGAGCTCCATCCATCACCACCTCAGCTATCCCGAAACCATAAGCGCCGGGTACGGTTTTACGGCCATCATCGTGGCCTGGCTCGGCAGACTGAACCCGGGATTCTCCATACTGTCAGGGCTTTTCTTCGCCGGAATTATCGTCGGGGGAGACGCCATACAGATGTCCATGGGATTGCCCGCCACAACGGTTAATGTCTTTAACGGTCTGATCCTCATTTTCCTTATAACAGGAGACTTCCTCCTGAATCACAGAGTCAGATTTCAAAGGAGAGTCCTCTGATGCTCGAAATAATAACATCCATTCTTGTCCGGACCGTTGTAGCCGGAACGCCCCTCCTGCTCGGAACGCTGGGCGAAGTAATTTCCGAAAGAGCGGGAATTCTCAATCTCGGAGTCGAGGGGATGATGTCCCTCGGGGCGGCGACGGGATTTATCGTCACCTTCACCACAGGGAATCCCTGGCTGGGCCTCATGGCCGCAACCATCGCCGGAGCGCTTATTTCGGTAATCCATGCCTTCGTCACAGTTTCGCTGAGAGCGAATCAGGTCGTTTCGGGACTGGCCCTCACCATGCTCGGCCTCGGATTGAGCGGCCTATGGGGAAAACCCTATATCGGCCGCCCCCTGACAACCAAAATGCACGCTATAAGGATTCCCGTTCTTTCCGATATTCCCGTTATCGGGAAAGTACTTTTCTACCAGGATCCCTACTTCTACCTGTCGGTCGCGCTGGGAATTCTCGTCTGGTTTCTCATGAAGCACACAAAAGTGGGAATCACCGTCAGATCGGTCGGGGAAAACCCCAAAGCGGCGGAAACCCTGGGCATCAATGTGGCCAGAGTCAAATACCTCTGTGTCATGGCCGGTGGAGCTTTTGCCGGCATGGCGGGAGCCCATCTCTCCACTGCCTACAGTAAATCCTGGATCGAGGGGATGACTTCGGGCCGCGGCTGGATCGTCATAGCCCTGACGATTTTCGCTCTCTGGGAGCCTTCGCGGGCTTTTGTCGGCGCCTACGTTTTCGGGGGAATTTTCGTTATTCAGTACGTTCTGCAGCCACTCGGGATTTCACCCAATCTTCTGGCCATGCTTCCCTATGCGACGACCCTCGGCGTTCTGCTTTTCTACGGCATGAGCAAAAAGGGCAAGCGAAGGATGAGCGCGCCGGCCACTCTGGGCGAGCCCTATATCCGCGGATCCCGTTAAGAATTGTTTCTGCCGCCTCTTCAAAGCCGCGGCGGCAGGAACTTATAATTTTTTTCACATCAACAACAGAAGTCTGACGCGATAAAGAACGAAGGTTTTATCGACCCTATTATTGAGAAACATCAGGATTGAAACTCCTTTCAGCCGGGAAGACAAGGGTGAACACAGCTCCCCCTTCCGGCAGATTATCGGCTGAAATCGAACCATTATGGCTTTCCATAATATTGTAGGAGACGTTTAATCCGAGGCCTGTGCCTTTTCCGGGGGATTTTGTCGTAAAGAAAGGATCGAACAGATGATTCAAATGCTTTTCATCTATACCCGGGCCGTTATCGGCGATAGTACAGACTACCGAATCATCACGGTCTTCAACTCTTATGGTGATCAGCCCCTCCCCTCTTTCTCTGTCATCCCTGTCTATCGATTCAAGAGCCTGGCAGCTGTTGAGAATGATATTCAGCAAAATCTGACTGATCTGGCCGGGAACGCACCGGATCATCCCCTTCCCCGCGGTTTGAAGATCGACGGAACCGACATAGCGGATTTTATCTTCCAGGATTTTAATCGTCTCCTCTATAAGATCCATTATCCTCGTTGAAACGAAGGCATCTCCGCTTTTTTGAGACAATCCGCGTATGTTGTCGACAATACCGGAAATTTTATTTATTCCCGTCTCGTTATCGAGGAGAATCTGGTTCATATCTTCAAGAAGATAATCAATTTTAAGGCTTCTGATCTGTTCCTCATTTCCGCTCGCATTTTCCGGAGCCCTCAAAATTTCAAAGGCCCTGCTGATTTTTTCCATATGTCTTCTCAGAGTTCTCAGATTGCTTTTTATGTAACCGATGGGATTATTGATTTCATGAGCCATTCCGGCAGCGAGCAGCCCCAGTCCGGAAAGCTTTTCGTTCATTTGTATCCTGGCCTGTAAATGCTGCATCTCCTTCTGCTCCAGAGTCATCCTGTTAATACCTTCCGAAAGGTGATCAAAAACATCCGCTTCTTCGGAAATCGGGCAGGTAACCGAGTAATCCCCTTTTCCGACGGCGTCTACGGAGGAAAGGATTTCTCCGATTCTTTTCTCCGCATAGCCGATCCGGACCGTATCCCTGTTGATTCTCTCCATCATGGACGATATGGAATGGCCCAGGCTCCAGATCTCATCGCGGACTTTTGTCTCGGGAACGCGGGGCAGATCACCGGGCATATACCGGGAAGCGCAGCGTTCCAGCTTCCCCAGGCGGACGACGATAAGATTGAACATAAGGATATAGACCGAAACCAGAACAATTGTAAAAATGACAACGATTTTCAAACCGTTACGCAGCATCGTATCATTTTTTTTTACAGTGGATCGGAATATCTCCCGAATCTCCAGTTCCTTCCTGTAAAGTCCTGAATCAATCAGCGACGTGATGCGTTCAACGTTTTTATCTTCGCCGGAAATGACCGATAGATAAACATCTATATTCGCAGTAAGGAATTCTTTACTCAAATCAGAATGTAAACGGAAAAATTGATCCAGTTCAGCTCTATCCTGGTCCGTTTCCGCGAAATCATGAAAACCGTTCTCCTGAAGAAATGTGATTTCTTCCTCAACATAAGTGTTCCAGATCTCACCGGATTCCCTGATACGGTTCAAATAGGGGTCGGCGCTAAATGAAGAATCGTTGTTTAAGAGCGACAGGGATAAGTTCCGGACCAGCTCGAAGAGCTCGCTTTCAATCTGCTTCAAAATGAAAAACTGCCGGTAGGCGTTATCGGTCCTGCGATTGTCCATCCGGTAGCCATCCACGACATAATAGAGATTGACAAGAGTCGCTACGACGCTGAGAAAGATAATCAGAACAGTAAGTGTTATTCTTCGACGGAGCGTCATAAGCTGTTGATTTCCACTGACAGGAGGGTCATATCATCGGTCCTTTCCCGATTGGACAGACTCCCCTGAATGCTGTCGATAACCTTTTGCGAGAAGTTCAGGTCTCCAGCGGTCGAGGTCAAAAGAAGAACGTTCTCAAATGACGTATCTTCGAGCTCGGCCTCGGGCAGGCCGTCTGTAAACAACAGGAGTCGGTCCCCTGCTTCCAGAGATTCCCGGCTATCGAAAAACTCCAGTTCGCTGTCGAAACCGAGGGCAGTTCCATTGGATTCGATCGGGAAAAGAGAACCGTCCCGCAGAACCAGAGGATGGACATGTCCTCCGTTGGAAACAGTAACGTCCCGCCTCTTCAGATCGACAAGACAGGCGCAGAAGGTGACGATCATGGCCTGTGTCTGATCGAGCTCATGGCAGATACGTTTATTTAACCAGAACAACAGTTCCGAAGGTTTGAATGAAGAATGATCTCTATTGCGCTCCACCACTTCATTTATGAGTGTTTTGATGATAAAAGTGACAAAAGCCGCTTTGACACCATGTCCCGCAACATCACCTATCAGGACCATGAAACGGTCTTTGTCGAATGAAAAAACATCGTAATAATCACCGCTGCAGTAAAGCTGGGGAACAGGGCTGTAGCAAATTGAAAAGGCGATCCTCTTGTCTACGGGAAAGGGTCGCGAAAGCAGCAGCTTCTGCAATTCGCCCCCCCACCGGAGCTCTTCGTTGAGTTTCCGTACATACGCATCTTTCTCTTTTCTCAGATTATAGAGAACGAGCGCTTTTTCCACCTCCAGAATAAGAGGCTCTCTCTGCCAGGGTTTGAGGATAAAAGAAAACAAACCGGTCCTGATTGTCCTAATGATGTCTTCGATTTCCGTATGAGCCGTCAGAAGAATGGAAATGATGGATTCATTGAGCTCTTTGACTTTCTCCAGAAAATCACAGCCTTTCATGACAGGCATCTTCTGGTCGGAAATGACAAGCGCTACGGAATCGGAGTGAAGTTCTATATAGGAAAGGCCCTGCAGCGGTGAATCGAACTTCATCAGTTCCATATCGCTTTCATCGGATAAATCAAAGAGTTCCCGTTCCAAAGCACGAAGAACTTCCGGCTCGTCATCTACCAGGACGATTTTCATCTTTTCCAAACACACCTCCGAAAAGAGAAACTGCCCCGCTATCATTATAGACCCCTTTCTCGGAAAAACAAGATTTTGGATCATAATTATACTGTTTATATATAAATTATTATTGACTTCAGCTAAGGGTTGAGAATAATTTACAGAGACACCGTGTTTATCAGAAAGGAATATAAATGAAAAAGTGGTTACTGAGAATTATTTACACAGCGGCTCTATTGTCCATCGGCTTCGCCATAGGCTTCAGGACCTATTCACCCTATCAGTTGCATTTATGGGAAAAAGAAGAGGCGGCAAAAAATGAAATGCTGGGAAGTCCCGCTCCCGATGTGTCCATGGCTCTGCTCGACGGCGGAAACTGGAACCTGAGAGATCAGAAGGGCAAAGTAATCCTTCTCGATTTCTGGGCCACCTGGTGCGAGCCCTGTGTGGATAAAATTCCGGAATTAAAACGAATATACGAAAGATACGGAGACCGGCAGGATTTTGAAATCATCGGCGTCTCTCTCGACACGGACAGAGAGGCCCTTGCAGAACTGATAAAGGATGAGAGCATTTCCTGGGTGCAGTTGTTCGATGAGGAATCCGGATGGGAGAACGATTTGACAAAGGCATTCAATATCGATGGGATTCCCGCAGTCTGGATAATCGACAGAGAAAATAACATTTCCGGAGTGGATCTCTACATGGAAGAGGAAATTCTCGAGGCTTTGGAATCAAGCTTGAATTGGGCAGGGAAAATAGATTAACAGCTCTCAATTCTTTTCGACAGTAAAGGTGTCGATAAACAGGTCGAGAAGCTTCACCGAATTCTCCGGAACGAAGCTGTCGAGGAGGACCATCTGGAAGGCGAACGATTCGATCATGGCGAAGATCTGATCGACCGTTTCGGCGACGGGTATGTCCTTGAACTCTCCGACTCTTTTTCCCTGGTTGATCAGCACGGAAAAAAGATAATGGAGCCTGAGCGTTCTTCTCTTGATTTCTTCTGAGTAATCGTTGCCTTTCCGCTTCATCTGGAACAGAAAGTCGACGAGACTGACGATGAAGGGCTTGTTGGTGTAGCTTTTGTTGATAACGTCCCTGCAGATTGCTTTCAGCTTTCCCTCGTAATTGAGCGATTCATCACGGGATATGGTCTTGTATTCCTTGAAGAGATCTCCTGTGACATGCTTGATAGCGAACTGGAAAATCTGCTCCTTGTCTTTGAAATACTGATAGAGGGTGGGACGGGATATTTTGCAGACATCGGCGATGTAAGAGAGATTGGTATTCTGAAAACCTTTTTTCGCGAATATGAGAAGAGACTGTTCCAGAATCTGTCGCTTCCTGGTTTCGTGATTGATAATCTTAGGCATTCTTCACCGTTCTCCTGAGCCATTTTTTAAAAAAGAGAAAGGAGGCTTCACAAAAATGAAGCCCCCCATGCGGTTTTTCAAGAGGGATAAAATATAATTTTCATTTTCAGCTTTCCGGCAACGCCGGTTCGATATACTTGCGCTGAATTGTGAGGTAAAAAATTACACTTTTTAGTCTTCTAAAACCACATCTTTGCCATAGTCGATCCCTTCAACGTCGAATCCGTGAAGTTGAAGAAAATCCTTCCTATATCCAATAATATCCGTCACCTCGGCTAGAGTTTCCGTGGAAACCCTGTCCCAGAGACCGGATACTTCGGCCTGAACATCATCCCTCATTTCGAGGTCGTCGATTCTGATTCTACCTTCCGAATCGACAGGGGTTTCCCCCCCTACATAGAGTCTCTCATCAAAGAGACGGTAGATCTGCTCCATACAGCCCTCGTGTATGCCCTTCGCCTTCATCACCTTGAAGAGGATAGAGATATAAAGGGATACAACGGGGATATAGGCACTGGCTCTGGTAACGAGAGCTTTATTGACCGAAACAAAGGCACGGCCCCCTTTGGCTTTCAGCTTCTCATCGAGTTTGAGGGCTGTCGCTTCCAGGTGCTCCTTCGCCTTACCGATCGTTCCGTTTCTGTATATGGAAGCGGTTACTTCGGGACCGATATAGGAATAGGCTACGGTCTTCACATCATCGGCCAGAACACCCGCTTCGCTTAATGTGTTTATCCAGATTTCCCAGTCTTCCCCACCCATGACTTTAACTGTGTTTTCCACATCGCCGTCCTGGGCCGGTTCGATTGTTAAATCCCGGACTGTTTCTTTCATAAAATCGACACTTTTCGCCGTAAAGGATTCTCCGATAGGTTTCAGAGCCGATTTGTGCATAATCCCCGTCGCAGGATCGGTCCGCACAGGTGATGCCAGGCTGTAAATGATGAGATCGACTTTGCCGAAGTTCTCTCTGATAAGTCCGATCACTTCTTCGCGGATCTCGTTGGAATAGGCATCACCATTAATGGTATGGGAGAAAATTCCCGCAGCTTTCGCCTGACGGTCGAACTCGGCATTGTTGTAATAACCGGGCGAACCGGGCTTTTTAGCCGAAGGCTCTTTCTCGAAGGAGATACCGATCGTCCCGGCTCCCGACGAAAAGGAAGCCGCTATTCTCGAGGACAGACCGTATCCCGTGGAACAACCGATAACCAGAGCGTTTTTCGGACCATCCACTTTTTTCTGAGCTTTTGTCCACTCTATCTGCTCGTTCACCATGGCCGCACAACCATCGGGATGAGTAGTCAGGCAGACATTGTTGATTATCATCGGTTTTACATGAACTGAAGCCATTACATCTCCTCTTTGGAGCCGACAACACACATCCACGACGCTTCGGCCGCCACATCGTCACCGACATAGGCTTTACCGCTCTGTTTGATCATTCTTCCGGAGATGCGGTCATTTTTAATTTCAAATCTCACTTCGTCGCCGGGGCGGACCTGTTTTCTGAATTTAGCTTTCTCGATGGTGGCGAGAAAGAAGAGAGACCCTTCGGGCAGAACGCCGGCCTGATTGACACCGGCGCCGCCGCACTGGGCCATGGCTTCCACGAGAAGCACGCCGGGCACCACGGGGTACTCGGGAAAGTGGCCTTTGAAAAAGTACTCTTTATCAGTGTACAGTCTGTATCCGACAATGTTCTCTTCCGTTACTGTTTCCAGTCTGTCCACATAGAGAAAGGGATCTCTATGGGGAAGAAGTTTTTCCATTTCATTCATAATTCTTAATCCTTGTATCTCTGTATAATCAGGGCGCCGTTGTGTCCGCCGAATCCCAGGGAATCGGAGAGGACCGTATCGATCTTCCCTTCTACAGGTTTATTGGGCACGTAATCGAGATCGCACTCCGGATCGGGGTTGTCCAGATTGAACGTAGCCGGGAATATGTTATTTTGAATAGCCAGTACGGAAATAATGGCTTCCAGTCCGCCCGCAGCTCCGACAAGATGGGATGTCAGGGATTTGGTGGACGAAACTTTCAGCTTGTAGGCATGGTCTCCGAAAGCCCCTTTGATCGCTTTTGTCTCGATAGGGTCGTTAGTGGGAGTCGATGTCCCGTGGGCATTGATATAGTCAACGTCCTCCGGTTTGATTCCCGCATCTTCCAGAGCCATCTGCATACAGCGGATCATACCTGCTCCTTCCGGGTCGGGGGCTGTAATGTGTCCCGCATCGCAGGTAACTCCGTAACCGGTTACTTCGGCCAGAATGTCGGCACCCCTCCTTTTGGCGTGCTCCAGCTCTTCCAGAACAAGAATACCGGCACCTTCACCGAGAATGAATCCGTCTCTGTCCTTATCGAAAGGCCGGCAGGCTTTCTGAGGTTCGTCATTGCGTGTGCTGAGTGCGTGTATCTTATGGAATCCCGCTGCGGCCAACTTGGTAATGGCGGCTTCGGTCCCTCCGGTCACGATAACATCGGCCTGATTGTTCCTGATGGCGTTGAGTGAAGCACCGATAGCATCGGTTCCCGAAGCACAGGCCGTTGCCAGTACGTAACAGGGCCCCTTCAGACCATACTCTATGGCAATGTTCCCCGCCCCCTCATTGGTTATCATTTTGGGAACGGTCATGGGAGCGACTCTGGAAGGTCCCTGTGCAATGATGTTTTCAAGCTGCTCTTCCACAACTTCAAAACCACCGATTCCGTTCCCCAGGATGACACCGGCTCTCCAGGGATCGAAAGCATCAGGGTTTTTAAGACCCGCCTGCTCCAGGGCCTGATCGGCCGAAACGACGGCGAACTGTGTAAAAAGAGCCATTTTCCTGGCGCTTTTACTATCGATATAGTCAGAAGCATTGAAATCCTTAACTTCGCCTACGATACGTGCGCCGTACTCTTCAGCGGGGAAACGGGTCAGCGGACCGATTCCCGTTTTTCCTTCCATCAGACCTTTCCAGGTATCATTCACATTATGGGCAATGGGGTTTACCGTTCCCATGCCGGTTATCACAACTCTTCTTCTAGCACTCATTTTCACAAAACTCCTACATTGCCATTCCGCCGTCAACGCTCATGACCTGACCGGTGACGTATCGGGAAAGATCGGATCCCAGGAAGAGAGCCATATTGGCAATGTCTTCGGGCTGACCGAGCTCCTGCATGGGAATCTGGGCGATGATGGCATCTTTCTGTTTGTCATTGAGTTTGTCCGTCATGGGAGTGACGATAAATCCGGGAGCGATGGCATTGGCCCGGATTCCGCGGCTTCCGAACTCTCTGGCCAGGGTCTTGGTCAGACCGATGGCACCCGATTTGGAAGCGACATAATTGGCCTGGCCCGCATTCCCCTGGATTCCCACAACGGAAGCCATATTGATGATCGAGCCTTTGATTTTAGCTTTAACCATAGCCCTGACAATGGGTTTGGATATGTAAAACATACTGTAGAGATTGACTTTGAGAACCAGGTCCCAGTCCTCGGCTTTCATACCGAAAAGAAGACCGTCTTTCGTTATTCCGGCGTTATTGACCAGAATATCGATTCCGCCGCTTTTCTCAAGAATCTGAGACACGAGATCGGTCATCTGTGCTTCATCCGCCACATTCCCCAGGAAGAGTTCCAGCGTTCTGCCCTTCCCGGCAGCCAGAGCTTTCAGAGAATCGAGATCCTGCCCTTCATCGAGAGAGATGATATAGACATCGGCACCGTTAACCAGGTATTTTTTTACGATTTCCATTCCGATACCCTGAGTACCGCCTGTGATCAATGCTTTTTTTCCTTCTAACATTTTTGCCTCCATTTTTTATCCACCTTACCAGCGCAGAAGATTTCCGCCGTAAGCCAGTCCGGCTCCGAACCCGACTGTGAGAATAAGATCTCCCTTCTCGAGAAGTCCTTTTTCATCCATTTCATTAAGAGCTATGGGGATAGTCGCTGCCGAAGTATTGGCATATTCCTCAATATTGAGAAAGAACTTATCCATACTCATGCCGAGTCTTTTGGCCGCAGCCTGAATTATTCTCTGATTGGCCTGATGGGGTACGATATACTTCAGATCATCGACAGAGATATTATGCTTTTCCATGAGAAGCCTGATGACTTCCGTCACGGACCGCACAGCGAAGTTGTAGACCTGTCTTCCATCCATATAGATGAAGGAGTCTTCATCGACCGGTTCGCCGATGACCAGAGGGTTCTTCGAACCGCCCTTATGAACTTTCAGAGCTTCAGCGCCGCTTCCCTCGGACCTGAGGTATTTGTCGAATATATCCGATTTATCATCATCAGTATGGGAGAGAACGACTGCACCGGCTCCGTCTCCGAAGAGGACGCAGGTACTTCTGTCGTTCCAGTTCAGATAAGTGGATAGCTTTTCCGCCCCGACAACCAGAACTTTCTTCATACCGCCGACGATCATGGACCGGCCGACTTCCAGCCCGTAAATAAATCCGGTACACCCCTGTGCCAGGTCAAAGGCACCGGCGTTTTCCGCGCCCAGTTTTTCCTGCAGAATACTGGCTGAAGCGGGAAAGATCTTGTAATCGGGAGTACTGGTTGTAAATATGATACAATCCAGTTCATCCACGGAAACTCCCGCTTTCTCCAGAGCTCTCAGCGAAGCCTGATGGGCGATGTCTGTACAGGTTTCCTCTTCCGATGCGATATAGCGCGAACCTATTCCCGTATGGGAGCGGATCCACTCATCGGAAGTATCGATATTATAGATTTCAGCGAGCTGATCGTTCGTCACTCGGTTCGGCGGAGTGTACGCGCCCACTGATAAAATTTCTACCGCCATTAAATATCCTCCGGGATTTAAAACCACATAACAGTAATAACCGTATTGTTAACACATTTTAATAAAATGTCAATAATAACACTTCCCCCTGAATCTGTTATTAACCGAGTCTCACTAAAAAAAATTGTTTTAGATCTTTTATTCTGATAAAGTATCCCTATGAATGGAGCCGTACTGGCGGGAGGCAAATCCTCCCGGATGCATTACCGGGATAAGGCAACTCTCCTGTACAATGAAATGACCTTTCTCGAACTGATAATCTCCCAACTTGCAGACTTTAAAAGGGTCCTGGTCATTTCGAACAGCGATCCCGGGAAATTCCCTTTCGTGAAAGCCGATTTCTACAGCGACATCATTCCCGGCATCGGCCCTCTGGGGGGGATATATACGGCACTGACTCACTCTGATGAAGATCGGGTCTTTTTCACGACCTGCGACATGCCGCTTATCTGCCATGACGTTATTGCCCCCCTGGCCGATGCCGGCGATCAATACGATATAGTCGTTCCGGTCCACGAAGGCAAACACGAAATGCTGTTCGCCCTTTATTCCAGGAACTGCCTGCCCCGGATAGAGGAGATGATTTCCCGGAAGCAATATAAAATAACCGGGATTTTTGAGGATAAAACCCTCAAAGTCAGGGAAATTCCTGTTAATGATTCTTTCATGAGATACCTGACCAACATCAACACTCCGGAGGAATATTCGAGATTATCCCGGCAGATATGAAGATATTCTTTCTGTTTTTTTCACTGTCTGTTTATATTATTCTTTGATAGAATAAAGGCAGGAGATGACAGATGAACAAAGAACCCTGGTCATTTCTGGATGAATACAGAGGGACTGACTTTCAAGGTCAGTGGCCCACTCTTCCGGAAATGCTGAAAATAACCGCAAAACGGTATCCCGAAAGACGTGCTTTCACCAGCTTTTCCCCCGAACTGCTGGAGTTCAGCTACAGCGAAGTTCTGGAAAAAGTCGAAAACTACGGCCGCTTTCTCCACGATCTGGGAGTCCGGAAAGGCGACCGCGTCGGAGTCACGGGAAAGAACTCGCCTCAGTGGGGTCTCGCGTACCTCGGAATACTCTTTTCCGGCGCCGTTGTGGTTCCCCTCGATTACGGATTGAAAAACGAGGAAATTCAGGGATTGATGGATACGGCCGGAGCAGAAATCCTTTTCTGCGATGAAGAGAAATATGACTTTTTTAAACAGGCCGGCCTGAAAGAACTGATCAGCCTTTCACCCAAAAAGGAAAACTACATTCTTGATCTGAATCAGGGTAGCGGAGAAGAAATTCAGCTTCCTGAGGAAGAGGATCTGGCAGCCATACTCTTTACATCGGGAACGACCGGCGTTTCAAAAGGGGTCATGCTGACTCACAGCAATTTTGTCAGCGATTGTTATCTGGCTCAGGCCAATATGAATATATTTCATACCGATGTGTTCTACGCCCTGCTGCCGCTGCACCATTCCTATTCCATGCTGGCCGTTTTCATTGAGTCTCTTTCCGTTGGTGCGGAAGTGATTTTTGCCAAAGGCCTGGCTATCCAGCAGATTCTCAAAGATCTGAAAAACGGTAAAGTGACCATGTTCCTGGGTATTCCCATGCTTTTCAATAAACTGATAAAAGGGCTGATGAAGGGAATCAGAGATAAGGGAATCATCGTTTACGGACTGATCCGCTTTCTCATGTGGGTCAGCGGCATTATAAAAAAATACATTCATGTCAATCCGGGGAAGAAAATGTTCGGCTCGATCCTGAAGCAGGTGTCCCTCGATACAAACAGAATCTGCATCTGCGGAGGCGGCCCTCTGCCCGAATCGACTTTTAAAATGTTCAACCAGCTGGGTATCGATTTCGTTCAGGGTTACGGACTGACAGAAACATCGCCGATCGTCGCGCTCAATCCGAAAGAAGCCTACAGGGAAGCGTCGGTCGGAAAAATGATTCCCCGAACTGAAACAAGAATCCTCGATCCCGACGAAAGAGGCTGCGGAGAAATTGCCATCAGCGGGCCCATGGTCATGAAGGGTTATTACAAAAATCCTGAAGCGACAGCGGAAGTTCTGACGGAAGAGGGATTTCTGAAAACCGGCGATGTGGGCTACCTCGACGAGGATAACTACCTCTATCTGACCGGTCGGGCCAAATCCATGATCGTTACAGAAGGCGGCAAGAATGTCTTCCCGGAAGAAATAGAAGATAAATTCCAACTCTACGATGAAATCGAACAGATTCTCATCCGCGGTTTTCTCCTCGACGAGAAAATGAAAGTGGAAGGGATCGAATGCCTGATTTATCCCTCCGATGAAGGGAAAAATGCCGGCGAGGCAAGGTTCCAGGCGATAATCGATGAAGTGAACCGTGAGCTGAAATCCTTCCAGAAAATCAACCGTCACAGAATCCTCGACGAGCCGATGGAAATGACGACGACGCGGAAAATTAAAAGGTTTGCGGTGGAATAGATAAAAAGAGGGGCTGTTGCCAATGTCCATTGACACTCAGCCCCCATACAGCCTCTCCCGGCAGCCTGCGGGATCCTGTTTGAATCCTCATTCTGTAATTCCGGCTCTATCATCGGGTCAGACGATCCTCAGGTAGACCAATGTCTGTTTGATCAATTGGTAGGCTACTTCACCAAAGGTAATGGGTCCGGTGATATGACCTGTTTTTTTTCCTTCCAGTTCGCCATATGCGTATTGCAAACGTTATGACACATATCCCGATTTTACCTGATGCCGACTATCTGCCTGTCCAAGGCAGATAGGATCCCTTAATTCTGACTAACAAGACCCTGTTTTTTTTAATTTCTTTACAAGCCCTGCATCCGTGATATAATGCTTTAATTATACATTTATTCAAAAAGTGTAAATAAAAAATCATTCTAGAGAGACATATAAAAGTCTATCTGAATAAAAATATTTTTTTATAGAATTATTCCCGCGGTTGTATTACCGTATTGAAAATAACCTAACAAAAAGTATCTGGAGGATATGATGGGTCTGAATTTGGTGGTGCTTGTAAAACAGGTGCCTGATACTCAAAACATAACCGGCGAAGCTATGAAGGAAGACGGAACAGTCAACAGAGGAGCTCTCCCGGCGATTTTCAACCCCGAGGATCTCTACGCGCTGGAAGCGGCACTTAGAGTCAAAGAAGCTGCACCCGGTTCGAAAGTTCACGTGCTGACGATGGGTCCCCCGTCGGCGGAGCAGGTTCTGAAGGAATCATTGTACAGAGGGGCCGATTCGGTCGCCCTCATAACCGACAGAAAGTTCGCCGGCGCCGATACTCTGGCGACATCCTACGCTCTCAAATGCGCCATCGAAACAACGGGAAAGTACGATATCGTTTTCTGCGGACGCCAGGCTATTGACGGCGATACGGCCCAGGTCGGTCCCCAGACGGCAGAAAAGCTAGGCATAAACCAGATCACCTGTGTGGATCACATCGAGCAGACCGATGAAGATTCCCTCATTGCCAGAAGGTCCATAGAAGGCGGTTTCGAAGTTGTCAAATCGGCCTATCCCGTTCTCGTCACCATGACCGATGAAGGTCACGTTCCCCGGACATCCTCCGCCATCAAAGTCATGACATATAAAAACAAAAAAGCCGGCGATCCGGAAATCCCCATGTGGAGTATTGAACATATCGGCGCCGATTTCGAAGCCTGCGGGCTCAAAGGCTCTCCCACGAAAGTAAAAGAGATCGAATCGGTCGTCCTGAAAGCCCAGGAGCTTCAGATGATTGAGAACAGCGACGAAGGCCTCAGCAATCTTATGCACAGCCTTATTGCGGATCACACGTTAGGATAGAGGAGAGAAGATTATGAGCAACAATATATGGGTTTTCATCCAGCAGGATGACGGCAAAATAGCCGATGTCAGCCTGCAGCTTGTCAGCAAGGCTACAGATCTGGCCCGGGATTACAACAGCAGAACCGGAGAATCCGTTCAGGTGGAAGCGCTTCTCTTCGGAGAAAATATCAAAGGACTGGCGGCAGAGCCTGTCAAATACGGAGCGGAAAAAGTTTACTGTGTCGATGATAGGCGGCTGAAACACTACACGCCCGTCCCCTTTACCAAAGTTCTGATCGATCTGATTCAGAAAGAAAATCCTCAGATTATCCTCTACGGTGCCACGACAACCGGAAGAGATCTCGGCCCCCGCGTTGCCTCCGCCCTTAAGGTAGGGCTTACGGCCGACTGTACAGACCTTCAGATAGGCGATTACGAATCAAAAGGGGAAACCTACAGCAATATCCTCTACCAGATACGTCCCGCTTTCGGGGGAAATATCGTGGCGACCATTGTCGCTCCCGAGAAAAAGCCCCAGATGGCGACAGTCCGCGAAGGGGTTATGAAACTCAACGAACCGGATTTTTCGAGGAAAGGGGAAATCGCCGATGTCCCGTCTATTGTTGAGGATGCCGATTGTCTGACGGAAATCCTCGAGCGGGTCCAGCAGGAGAAAGCGGTCAATCTCACAGCATCCCAGATCATCGTCGCCGGCGGTATGGGCGTGGGAACCAAAGAGGGATTCGATATCATCGCAGACTTCGCCAGAACAATCGGAGCCGATCTGGCGGCCTCGCGGGCCGCCGTCGATGCGGGATTCATCCATAAGGACCACCAGGTCGGGCAGACCGGCGTCACCGTCCGGCCCAAACTGTACATCGCCTGCGGAATTTCCGGGGCCATCCAGCACAGAGCCGGTATGGACCAGAGCGCCAAGATCATCGCCATCAACAATGATCCCGACGCGCCTATCTTCCAGATCGCCCATTACGGCATCGTCGGAGAGATTAACGACGTCATCCCCAAACTGAAAAAAGCCTTTACGGCAAAAGCATAAGGAGTCCGATCAATGGCCAATTTTCTACACGACAACGAAGATATACTGTTCCACCTGGAACATATGGATATGGACAGAGTCATCACTCTGAAGGAACTGGAGTTCGCCGACAGAGGCAAATATCCCCATGCCCCCAATGATATTGACGATGCCAGGGATTCCTATAAAAAAGTCCTGGAGATCGTCGGAGAAATCTGCGGTGATTACCTGGCCCCCCAGGCTGCTGAAATCGACAAAGAGGGAGTCAAACTCATCAACGGAGAAGTCCAGTACGCGAAGGGAACAGCCGAAGTTCTCGACCTCTTCGCCAAGGCCGATCTGATGGGCTTCGCCCTTCCGCGAAAATACGGAGGATTGAACTTCCCCACTCTCATGACTTCCATCGCCGCCGAAATGGTTATGAGAGCCGACGGTTCATTTCTCAATTTCGGTCTCCAGCAGGACATTGCCGAAACCATCAACAAATTTGCTTCGGAAGAGCAGAAAATGAAATACCTTCCCAAGCTCTGTACCGGTGAGCACGGCTCCTCCATGATCCTCACCGAACCGGATGCCGGATCGGACCTTCCCGCCGTTGCCCTGAGAGCCTATCAGGATGAGAGCGGGCAGTGGTATCTCCACGGGGTCAAGAGATTCATCACCAACGGATGCGGGGAAATCGGACTGGTTCTGGCCCGTTCCGAAGATAAAACAGGGGCCAGAGGGCTTTCCCAGTTCATCTATAAAAGAGATTCGAAGATGGTTATCCGCCGTCTCGAAGACAAACTGGGGATCCACGGTTCACCGACCTGTGAGCTCCAGTTCAACGACGCGCCCTGCGAACTCATGGGAGAGAGGGGACGGGGTCTCACGGAATACACCATGTGGCTGATGAACAGCGCCCGCCTGGGAATCGGCGCCCAGGCCGTGGGAATCGCCGAAGCGGCTTACAGAGAAGCGGCGAAATACGCCTCGGAAAGAGAACAGTTCGGCAAGAGCATCGACACCATGGTTCCCGTTTACGAAATGCTGACTGATATGAAAGTGTCCATTGAAGCGGGACGGACCCTCCTCTACGAGACCGCCAGAGTCGTCGATATAAAAGAAGGCCTGGAGCATATGGCTGAGGTATATCCCGAAAGAGCCGCTGAGCTGAAAAGCGATATGAAGCTCTACAGGAAACTCGCCGGTCTGCTCACGCCCATGGTAAAAGCCTACGCAACGGAAATGTGCAACAAAGTCGCCTACGATGCTATCCAGATCCACGGCGGAACAGGCTATATGCGGGAGTTCAACGTGGAACGCCATGCCCGGGATGCGAGAATCACCAATATCTACGAAGGGACAACTCAGCTCCAGATCGTCGCGGCCAGCCCCGGCGTCACGTCCGGTACGGCGAAAATGCTGATCGATGAATACGATCAGGAAGATAACAGCCACATGGGAGAAACTCTCGCTCTTGTCAGAGAGGCGAAAGAGAAACTCTACGCCACAGTAGAGCTGGTCAACTCGGCGAAAAACAAAGTGTACAGCGACTACCATTCTCAGAGACTGGTTGAAATGGCAACAGCCATTATCCAGTCCTACCTGATGATGAGAGACGGGAAGCACAGCGACAGGAAGAAAAAGGTCGCCGAGCTTCATATCGAAAAAGCCTGCTCACTGGTTGAACACCACAGGCACTTCATCGCGGAGGGAAGAGCCGTACTGCTCGACCACTACAAAGAGATTATCGGGGTATAATCTATCCCTTGAATCTTATGGACCGCCGGCCGGCGGTCCTTTTTTTTCGATACATCACCCTATGGCTCATTTCCGAACTCACTCTTCTACAGAGAATCCGGAATATTTGATCTCCAGATCAGCAAAATCCCTTTCCCGCGAGACGGAAATTTCTGTCCAGATCCGTTCTGCAAGATCCCGATCGCTTCTGACCAGTTGATCGGAAAGCATGAGATAGTACTCTTTCGTTACCACAGGAGGCGTCACCTTGATAATATCCCCATAATTACGACTATTGCTCCGAAGGATGCTGTCCCCTGTAATATCCTGGACAACAATTCCTTCCAGCCTGCGGTTTTCCAGCATCAGGAAGCCCCCTTCGGTACTCTGGAATTCAAAAACCTCATATCCTGAGCGCGCCAGATCTCCGACTATAGAGTAACCGAGTGGCGCGCCGAGTGAATTCCTGGAATATCCGGTAAAGAGGGTGCCGTTCCAATCGAGCATGGCATCGGCTTTTTTATAGAGAGAATAGGAGATGACAGCCATGCTTCTGGATTTATCCACCTCTCCTTCATGAGTTCCGTCAAGGGTCGGATACCATCCGATTTCCAGTCTGTCCCGGCTGTAGCTGGCATTGAATATACCATCGACCAGATTATTGCCCAGGCTGTAGAGGCATCTGGGCCATGGAAGGCGAACCAGTTCGATGGTCAATCCCTCTATGGACTCTTCCAGCATCTGAACCATTTCAACAGCTATTCCGGGGTAATTTTCCGGTATCAGACCTCCGGAGCCGAGATAGTAGGGAGGCTGTTCCTTGTCTTCATAGGCTATGACAATATTTTCTCCCCGGAGAATTTGATGGAATGAGATGAAAACAATAATTAAAAGCCATAGATATTTATTCACAATGCTTCCGCCTTCAATTATACATTAAAAGCGTTTATGATTGTTTGCTTTTAAAACAGATTATTACGATAATTGAAATATGGCAGCCGATGAAGACCCGATTGGAGAACAGGTAGAAGAAGTCATTGAATCCCTTATGGAACAGGATTGCCCCGAACTGCAGGCTCTCGATGACGGGGAGGCTGATGAGCCGAACCGCGATGGTTCCGTGGAAATTCATATAAGCCCCGATAAAATGTTTGTGCTGGCCACGTTTTTCCCCCATCTCGGATCAGGGAAACGACAGAGTGCAGCAGATATCGTATCTGTTCTGACAGAACAGGGGATCGACCGGAGTCTTATCAGGAAAGAAGTCATTGATGATGCATTGTGGAACTGCGAGAAAAACTCCAGCTCCCTGAAGGATGTGGAAGTGGCCAGAGGCATTGAGCCGGCCGACGGAGAGGAAGAACACATCAGTCTGCTTCTGAACCCCCGGCAGTACATCATGGCGATGAATCTCATTCGCAGGGATTTGAAAAAACAGAATGTCAATTACAGAAACTTCTCCCGTCTCTGTATTCTGGAAAAGAATACTCCTGTCGCCATCAAGTGCGATGCCATTCCCGGGAAAAACGGAATCAATGTTAAAGGAGAGGAAATTCCCTGCCGGATCAGACAGTTTGAAACGGTCAGAATCGGCGACAACCTTGTACTGAATGACTCGGGTGATGTTCTGGCAGACAGGCATGGGGAGTTCGTCTATGAAAATGGAACAATATCCATCAACGAAGTCCTCACACTGCGAAAGGGTGTAAATTACCATACGGGAAATATCCATTTTCCCGGCGCCGTTGAAATTTTCGGAGAGGTGGAGGACGGATTCAAGATTCAGGCCGGAAAGGATATCCATGTCCATGAGACCCTTGCGGCATCTGACATTCTCTGCGGGGGAAATCTGACAATTCACGGCGGCGGCATAATCGGAAGAAAGGAACACAAGGTTATCGTCGAGGAAAGGACTGAGGCCAATTTTGTCGAAAGAGTCCATCTGGAATCCAGGAAAGGCATTCTGATTAAAAAGGAAGCCTATCTGTCCTACCTGTACACAAATGGAAAAGTCGTCTTTCAGCCCGGGGGAAAGCTTATCGGAGGAGAGACCTACAGCCAGAACGGTCTGGAAGTCACAGACCTGGGAAATGATAAAAACCTGAAAACTGAAGTCTATACGGGCATCGATTACAAGCTGATGAAAATGCTCATCCAGATAAAATCCTTCCGCGATTCCCTGCTCCAGCTGCAGGCGCAGAAACCCTCCGATGAAAAACTGAAGTTCGACGAACAGATTCTCAAATGCAACCTGAGCATGGAATACCTGCTTGAGCATCTGGACCACGATGAACAGGCACAGATAATAATAAGCGGCACGGTTTATCCCGGCACGGTCATCCATATCTGCAATGCCAGACGGACCGTTACCGAAGAGATGAAAAGCGGAACATTCAAACTGGACAAGGGAAAGGGGATAATCGACTTTATTCCGTTCTGACGATATAGAGCTCCACCGCATCGATAATCTGCTGATATCCCGTACAGCGGCAGAGATTCCCGCTGAATGCCTTGCGTATTTCATCCCGCGAGGGATGGGGATTCTTCTCCAGAAGGTCCAGCCCCTTCATAATCATACCGGGCGTACAGAATCCGCATTGAATGGCCCCGGAATCGATAAATGCCTGCTGAAGGGGGTGAAGCGTCCCGTCGGAGCTTTCCACGCCCTCGATAGTGACAACTGATTTTCCAACGACTTTACTCAGGGGAACCACACAGGATTTTTTGGCCGCTCCGTCGATCAATACCGTACAGGCGCCGCAGGCCCCTACTCCGCAGCCGTTTTTGGTTCCCGTCAGTTCCAGGTCCTCGCGGATGTAGTTGAGAAGTTTTTTATCCAGAAGAGAGTCGTCAAAATGGTAGACCCTGCCGTTTACTGTTATCTCGTTCATTCTGCTGCTCCTTCCAGTTTGATGGGCAGGGAGAACTGCCGCACTCCCGTAGCGTTATAGATGGCATTGGCAATGGCTGCCGCGGCTATTTCCGTTGCCGGCTCGCCTATTCCCTTCACTCCCGAAGGAGTGGTTCTGTCCTCGTTTTCGATAATGATCGCTTCGATTTCCGGCATATCCACCGATTTGGGAATCCTGTATTTGTTGAAGTTCGGGTTCATGATTTTCCCGCCTTCAATCTGAAGGTCTTCCGTCAGAGCCATTCCCAGTCCCTGGGCGATGCCGCCGTAGATCTGTCCTTTCACCAGCTCGGGATTGATAGCCCGCCCCACATCGTGGCCGGCTGTGGCCTTGATCACTTTGACTTTCCCTGTCTTTTTATTGACGGTCAATTCCACGACGTTACAGCTGTAGACGTAGGTGAAGTAAGCGTCGCCCGCGCCGACTTCATCATCCCAGGAGACCCGCGGAGCTTTGTACTCGCCGAAGGCGAAGGGATAAGTTCTGTGGAGAAACATCCTGTGCATGGCCTCTTCCCAGGTGAGAGAATAACTTCCCCCGGCCACGAGCCTGTCCTTTTCAAAACGGATGTCTTCGGGGTCGCAGCGGAAATCGTCGCTCAGAGTTTCCCGGATGATCTTCTTGAGCTTTGCCGAGGCTTTCCGGACGGCGCTGACCCCCATCATGGTTCCCCGCGTCGCCACGGTGGTTCCGCTGTCGGGTATGGAGGTTGTGGACGACCGGTTGTAGCGGATACGCGAAAGGGGAACATCAAACTCCTCGGCCAGCGCCAGCATCATAACCGACTGGGCGCCCTGCCCGTTCTCGTGAATCCCCGTATCGAGTACGATCGATCCGTCGAACTGGCAGTTGACCATACAGGCGGCGAAATCGAGACCTTCCGCACCGACACTGGATCCCCTGTAGGAGATAGCCAGCCCCGTGCCGTATAATTCATCGCTATCGGATTTTCCCCGGCTGCTCTTCTTCACATTTTCAAGATACCCCGATCTGGCTATGACCTTGTCCATGACCTCTTCCATGGAGACGATATGGCTGTCCAGCTTCTGGCCGGTAATGGTGATACTGTCCTGCCGGACCATATTGATCCGCCGGAACTCCACGGGATCCAAATCCAGTTCCTCGGCGCAGATATCCATCATCTGCTCGATGGCGAAGTTGACCTGAGGCGTTCCGAACCCCCTCATGGCGCCGGTGAAAACATTGTTCGTTGCCACTCCGATCACATCGGTATGGACGTTGTCCACGACATAAGGGCCGGCGCACTGGGCGGTGGACCGCCAGGTGGACCAGGGCGTGGTGGAAGTGATCCCCCCCGACTCGGAGAGCATATAGGTATTGAGGGCGAGAATTTTTCCCTCAGGGGAAAGACCGTATTTATATTTCATGATGTAGGGGTTGCGCTTGTAGCTCTCCCGGAAAGACCACTCGCGGTCGTATAGGATTTTTACGGGGACCCGGAGCAGAGACGCGGCGAGAGCGGCCCGTGCGGCGATGACCGAAATGGTGTCGTCCTTTCCTCCGAAACTGCCTCCCGTCGGGTGACTGTAGACGACGAAATCGGCAAACTGGCGGTTCAGAAAGGCGGAACAGTATCGCCTCGTACTGAAGGGGTGCTGGAATGTCCCGTAAAGCTCGATCGTCCCGTCAGTCAAGGGATTGGCGAAAGCGCACTCCGGTTCCATATAGGCGTGTTCCACGAAAGGCGTACGGAATTCTCTCTCGACGATTTTGTAACAGGCGGGAAACACCGCTTCGGCATTTCCCCGGCGCACATGATGATGGGTCACCTTATTCCCGGGAAACTTTTCGTTTACCAGATTGGATTTTGCTCCCAAAGCAGTTTTCTGATCGAGAACCGGTTCCAGCTCTTTCAGCTCCCATTTGACAAGGGCGGCAGCCTGAAGTGCGATGTCTCTCGTATCGGCCACCACCAGAGCTATAACATCGCCGTGATAGCGGATCTTCTCCCTGGCGAAGATATAGTGGTCGTGCTCGATCTGGCCCCATGCCGGCTCGCCGGGCACATCTTTCCAGGTGAGAACTTTTCTCACGCCCGGGAAGGATTCCGCTTCAGCCGTATCGATACCGAGAATTTCTGCGTGAACCGAATCGGTGTAGACGGGAACACCGTGTATCATACCGTGAAACGTATAATCGTCTGCGTATTTAGCCCGGCCGGTGACTTTCGCGACCGCATCATTGCGAAATACTTTCTTCTCTGAATCTTCCATAATCAGGCAGCCTCCAAAGGTAAACAAGTTCTTATCGCAATCTTTCTATTTGAATTGAAAAAGACAGGGAGAAATCAATAGTGAAAATTTATCCCTCAAAGTAAAAAATGTCAAGAAAATGCCGTCTCCATATTTACATTTTTCAGAATATCAGACATTCTGTCAATTTTTGCTGTCGCGATTCTGAAATCCGTTATACAATAGACAAAAATCTATACAACGGAAGGTCAATAATGAGTGATACAAATCGCAAGATCGCTACGGACATGATCTACAGGCTGAATGACAAGCCCCCTGTAGCTCAATCGTTTTTCGCTGCACTGCAGCACATGATGGCAATTTTCATCGGGATCATCACCCCGCCCGTCGTCATCGGCGGAGCTTTGGGCCTGACTCCCGACCTCAAGGCATTCATCATCAGCATGGCTCTATTCGCATCGGGCATCTCCACCTTCATACAGATAAAGAAGATCGGCCCCATCGGTTCCGGCCTTCTCAGTATCCAGGGAACCAGTTTCACATTTCTCACCCTCTCCATCGGGATCGGACTTTCGGTTCTGGCAGGCGGCGGGACTCAGGAACAGGCGCTGGGAACGATTTTCGGCGTTTGTATCATTGCATCCCCCGTTGAAATGATTTTCAGCCGCTTCATTCCCCTGCTGAAAAAAATTATCACCCCCCTTGTCAGCGGTATCGTCGTAACGCTTATCGGTATGTCCCTCATTAAAGTCGGTATCACCGATATCGGCGGGGGCCAATGGCTGCTCGACAACAAACCGGAACTCTTCGCCAATCCCGTGAACCTCATGCTCGCCGGAATCGTGCTGGTCGTTGTCATCCTGTTCAACCGCAGTTCCAACAAATGGTTCAGAATGGGTGCCGTCGTTTTCGGTCTGGTCGTGGGATACACCGTGGCCGCCTTTATGGGAAAAGTAAATTTCTCGAGCATCAGCACTCTCAAGATCATCACAGCGCCCATCCCCTTCCGCTTCGGCTTTCACATCGCCTGGGGTTATGTCATCCCCATGGCCCTGCTTTATCTAATCACCACAGTGGAATCGATCGGAGACCTGACGGCGACATCGATGATTTCGGGAGAGCCCTTCGAAGGTGATCTCTATATCAAACGTATTTCCGGCGGAGTTCTGGGAGACGGAGTCAACAGCGCCATCGCGGGCATCTTCAACTCCTTCCCCAACACGACATTCAGCCAGAACAACGGCGTTATACAGATGACAGGCGTCGCCAGCAGATACGTTGGTTACTGGATCGCCGGACTTCTGGTCCTGATGGGAATGTTCCCCATCGTCGGAGGCCTTTTCTCCGTCATTCCCAACTCGGTCCTCGGAGGAGCCACCATCATCATGTTCGGGACAGTCGCCGCTTCGGGAATCAGAATCATCGCCACCAACACCATCAACCGAAGAGGCGTTCTGATCATGGCCCTCTCCTTCGGTCTCGGCCTCGGCGTTGTATTCGTGCCCCAGATACTCTCCCACGCGCCGTCCATCATCAAGCAGATCTTCGGTTCCGCTATCACAACCGGCGGTCTCACGGCAATCTTTCTCAATATCGTGCTTCCCCGCTCTTTCCACAAACAGGAAGTGGGACACGATCCGATGGACAATGCCTGACAATTCATATAGGGCTGCCCCGGCAGCCCTTTTTTTTTACAATGGATAGTTTCTTCTGAAAGTGTCGGGCGAAATCCCTTTGATTCTTTTAAATACCTTGCTGAAGTGAAATCTGTCGCGGTAACCGAGCCGGGCGGAAATATCGTCCAGCTTATCCCGGGAACTGAGTATCTGCTCCGCCGCAATCTGGATCTTCAGAGAGTCTATATAGTGCTTCGGCCCCATGCCCGTTCTTTCCCGGAAGACCCTCCTGAACTGGTTTTCACTGAGATTGCAGAAAGACGCCATTTCCCCGACGGTCCACCATCTGTCCTGGGAACGGCTGAGTTTATTCAGAAGAAGACCGATCTTATCCTCCATGCCCCCCTTCCCGGCCTCTTCCCTTTCCCGGAAAAGGTCGTAGAGAAGCTGCTGAAGCGCCCCGTTGGCCCGGATCTGCCCGGCATCGGAGAGATTCAGAGCCTCCTGAATAACAGGCAGAAGCCTCCGGCTTTTTCCGATGGAAACGATTCCGTTATCGAAAACCCCGCTCTGAAAAAGGAAATCCGCAACAGGTCCGTCAAAGCAGATAAAATCTTCAACAAACTTCGTTCCGTCACCGCCGTAACTCTGAACAAATCCGGGAGTGGAAACAACCCCTTCCCCTGCTGAAAAATAACGGATAGGATCTCCCGGTGTCCAGTACCAGCCTTTCCCCTCAATCAGGTGACAGATACTGTAATAGGAAAACCGTCGGGGAACGGGTTTTTCCAGTGGCTCGTATGACACCCCTCTCTGGAAGTGAGATATTCTGAATCCGCTTTTCCGGTGAATTTCCCTCTCTCCCGGCTGTTTATCGTATTCGATTATATCTATATTGTTGATTTTGACATCACCCATGGTGTTTTTTTACATCCTCATAGGCTAAAAATCAAGTTAAACTGAGTGATATGGAGGATATAATGTCTACCAGCAATAAGATAAGCCTGATTCCCGATGTTTCGGAAATTAAAACAATTGATTCGATTTTTACATTAACAGCCTCAACTTCGATCTCTGTCTCAACCGGGGAGATTATGAACAAGGGACATCTGCTCCGCGGCTATTTAGCCGTGCCGACGGGATTCCCACTCCCCTTATCTGTCGGACATGAGGGTGAGATCCAACTGATACTCGAAGGAGAACCGGACAAAAGCCTGGAGGAACCGGGAGATGAGAGCTACAGTATATGCATTACGGAGAAAAACTGCCTTCTGAAGGCACCCGCTCCGGCTGGCCTGGCAAGAGCCGTCCAGACATTCCGACAGCTTTTTCCTGCGGGGATCTTCTCTTCAGAACCTGACAAAATAATTGCCTGGGAAATACCCGGCTGTGAGATCTCCGACTCGCCCCGCTTCCCCTGGAGGGGAATGCACCTCGATGTGTGCCGTCACTTTTTCACCAAAGAAGAGGTGATGCGTTTTATCGATCTGATAGCACTGTACAGATTCAACCGCTTCCACTTCCATCTGACTGAAGACCAGGGTTGGCGCCTTGAAATAAAAAAATACCCCGGCCTGACGGAAGTCGGAGCCTGGAGGGATTCGACACTGATCGGCCACGCTCTGGATAAACCGAAACGCTACGACGATACACGGTACGGCGGGTTCTACACACAGGATGATATCAGGGAGATCGTTGCCTTCGCCGCCATGAGGGAAATAACCATAGTTCCGGAAATCGATATGCCCGGACATATGCAGGCGGCCATTTCCGCTTATCCCGAACTGGGCTGTACGGATCAGACACTCAGACCGCTCTGCCACTGGGGCATCTGCGAGCACATACTGAATGTCGAGGAGTCGACCGTCAGCTTTATGAAAGATGTCCTCGACGAAGTGATGGAGCTCTTTCCGGGGAAATACATACACATAGGCGGCGATGAGGCCCTCAAATACGAATGGGAAGAGCAGAGACGGGTCCAGGACAGAATGGCGGAACTGGGTCTAAAAGGGGAAATGGAATTGCAGAGCTGGTTTATCCGTCAGATGGCAGAGCATATCCAGTCGAATGGCCGTGAAGTTATCGGATGGGACGAGATCCTGGAAGGCGGTCTGGCTGCTGGTGCTGCCGTCATGAGCTGGCGCGGGGAAAAAGGCGGGATCGAAGCCGCTTCCCTGGGCCACAAAGTGGTTATGACACCGGAAGAATACGTCTATTTCGACCATTATCAGGGAGATAAGGAAAGCGAGCCGCTGGCCATTCACGGCTATACCACTGTGGAGAAAGTCTATTCCTATGATGTCGTCCCGCCGGTCCTTCCCGACAAACAGAAGCATCTGATTCTGGGTTCGCAGGGGCAGCTATGGTCCGAATATATTCCCGATTTCAAACATCTGGAATATATGGCTTTTCCGAGAGTCTGCGCACTGTCCGAAGTTCTCTGGCTGGAAAAAGAGAAAAGAGATTTTTCCTCATTTTCAAAACGGCTTGAAAATCACAAATCTGTTCTTGAAAATCTGAACGTCAATTACCGGAAAGGTAATTAAAAAGTCCGACCACCTCCGCGGCTGACCCGGCGCGGAGGACTTTTTCGCAGAAAGCCGAGTCCCGGCTGATATTTGCAATCTCCGTCAGGGCCTGGAGATGAGGTCCCGTCTGATCGGGAGCCGCGAGAATGAGAAAAAAGATAGTCGAAGGCTGCCCGTCCAGCGAGTCAAAATCAATTCCATCGGGGGAGAGCCCGACGGCAACGGTAAGCTCTTCGATTCCCGGTATTTTGGCATGGGGGATGGCGATTCCTCCGCCGAGACCTGTACTCGAAAGCTCTTCTCTATCGAGAATGGCTTTATGGGCTGTCTTAATATCTTTCAGCTTTCCCGCATCTTTCAGGATGTTGAGAAGCTCCACGATCACTTTATCTTTGTATTTGGACTTGAGGGGAATCTTTACAGTTTTTTCATCTATCGCTTCGAAAAGGGCCATAAATGTAAAATAGGGGATTTCACCAAAAGAAACAAGAAGGTTTTCAGCTCAACAGGCAATCCGGAACCGTGCATTGCAGATAATGGCCCCGTCATTCTCTCTTATAATGGATTGGTGGCAGATTCTTTCCTTCTCCCCGTCAGAATCCATGCGGCACAGAAGAATTAAATTATCACCGGCAAAACTCTGGCTGTTATAGTTGAGTTCGATAAAAGTTATTTCCTTTAATTCGATATCAACTTCCTTCAGCTGCAGCATATCGAGGCTATGCCCCAGAGCCTCGATATGATTCACAGCGGAATCCTGCATAAAGTCGCACAAAAAAGAGGGATGAACAAACCTCTCTTCGGAGACATGAAAAAAACGTACGGGATATTGATGCCTCCAGATCCTGTTCTCGACAGCTTCCACAAACACTACCTCTTCCCGATGTGTGCTTATGTTCAATATTTAACTTTATAATTTTTAAACTGTCAACTATGATTCAAAATTATATTCGCAGAGATCTATAAGCTGTATGCGGTTATCCACACCGATCTTGTTGAATATCCGGTAGAGATGCTGTTTCACCGTACTCTCCTTGATATTCAGCTGTTCGGAGATTTCTTTGTTCGATGCCCGGAATTTAACGAGAATCCTTATAACATTGATCTCCGATGGTGTCAGATTGCATTTTTCAAAATCAAAGGGCTCTTTCGTGCTTTTAAAATCGAGATACTGCTTTTCCAGCTCTTCAAACTGCTTCTGGCTCTGGGAGATCCGGTCCCTGAGCTTGTCCCGGTCTATAACCAGATTGAGGATTTCGTTTTTCATCCTCTTTTCATTGCTGATGATTTTATCCAGTTCCAGTTTAAAAACCATATAAC
Source organism: Spirochaetales bacterium (assembly GCA_016936555.1). Lineage (GTDB taxonomy): Bacteria > Spirochaetota > Spirochaetia > DSM-2461 > DSM-2461 > Spirochaeta_F. The sequence goes on from JAFGXR010000034.1 coordinate 50,410, forward strand.
AGACGAATAGGAAAAAAGTCATGAACATAACAACCTGCAGACCGGCGACCACTCTTCCCGCATGCCAGGCTGAAAACCCGATAAATGAAATGACCATAAAATAAAGAATCATGATTTTGGCTATCAGACTCTTTTCCAGCATTCTGTATTTATACATGAGCGCGATAGCCAGAATACCGAATGTCAAACCGTAAATACCATTGTACTGATCCCAAACGGATATGGTAAAAGCGGCAAAAATTACAAGGATCTGAACTAACTGTACGATATAGCTGCTTTTGCGTATATAAGAAAAAACAATGAATGGAATTGTCAGCAGTAAGGTTAGAAATACAGTTATATCTGTCATTACTTCTCTCAGATTCAAGTGACTGACAAATAAGCTAAGCATTATATTTGCAACAGTTGCGAAAAGTCCTGAAATGGAAAAAATAACGGATATTCTTCTTTGAACCTGAAGAATATTGTCTGAGTCTTCTTGGGAAATATAGTTTTTCTTCATAATAAAGGCCTCATACTTTTGTGATTAGTGTAATATAAAGAAAGAGAATCATAAAGGTAAACATTACCTGTCGTATAACTTTAGTTATATTTGATGTTTTGGATTTCTTGTTTACCATTACCCAAAACCGGAGGTACTCCCATGACAGAAAAAGCCCTAATGTACAATGAAAAAACAGAAGCGGGAACATTTTCAGAAACGACCTGGAATGATTTGATTGATAGACTGGCAATTCTTTTTGATTTTTCTGAAGAGAAAAAAATAAGATTCCAGAAAAACAGACTGGCAAAGCTGATTGCTGCGCTCCCATTTTTAGCAAAATGCGACGATCCCTACAGAACTGCGATCTCTCATCTTACTATTACATATCTTGCATCACATAAAGCGGGAAAAGATATTTTCAGCCATAACTTTGCCGATAACAAATCTTTAATGAATAGACTTGAACCCATTTCAAGTTTTAAGGGGGGTAATAAGTTAATCATTGACAGAGGGATGAATATTCTTGCTGTTATTATGCTCGCCGACCACAATAAAGATTGCAGAATTGACAAAACAGAAGGGAAATACAATCCAGTTTCTTCGGGAATCTGGAATTTCGATGAAATATCCAGTGAACTGGAAATAAAAATAAACTCGGTTGATTGTCCGGCTATGGATGACATTATCTCATTTGAGGACGCAAGAGCTTACTGGTGGGAGTATAGATAACTCCAGTCACATTCCCTGGAACCGGGAGATGATTCTTCCGGTTTCAGTCAGATTAAAACAGATATCGTACAGCTGATAGATACAATCGCAATCCTCATCACTGACAACTGATTCCGAACCGACTACCAGATAAGTCTGCCCTCCGAGATCCTTTTTTTCGAGAGAAACGGTGAGTACGGAGGAATTGTGCCACATATCGCCGAAGAGCCAGTCAACAGTTGTGGTAAACCGGAAATTCTTCTCCTCCCAGGCACTGACCAGTCTGGCGATTACATCGGAAGGGATCAGTATAACCGATTCGTAGAGATCATTGACCACGTAGAGATAGACGCTGCCTGTTACTTCGTTTTTCAGAAAAGAGTAGTCAACTTCATCAAAATTTTCGAAATAGGAATTCTGATATAGAGCCTGTCCGCTGATCAGAGGCTTCTGAAAATCGTTTACAAAATACTCTGTCTGAATAAAACCTGATATACTCATAGTTCACTCCGGAGACAGATTAAGACGATTTATAAAGAATGTCTATTCAACTAAAGTTATAATACTTTACGGTCAGGGAAAAATATCATACAACTAGTATATGGTTCAAAATGATACGACTGAAGAACAGTTAAAAATATTCGTCCGCCTGCTCCCGAGTATCGACAGGCTGGTATATCCCGAACTCCCGGAATTACAGAAAGAATATAAACTCAACAAAACTCAGATAAAGACAATTATGATCACCGGCCTCTACAACGGATCGGTGATGAAAGAGCTCTGGGAGATACTCAATGTAACAAAGGGGAATTTATCAATTCTCATAGACTCGCTAGTAAACAAAGGTTTTGTAAAATGCGAAAGGCAGACCGATGACCGCAGGAAAGTGAGAGTCTATCTGACCGATACGGGAGAATTCCTATACAAGACAATCCTGAAGCAAACGGAGTCCCACATTCAGGGTAGCAAACTGAAGATAAACAAGAAGGAAACCGAGATCCTGAAGAAAATGATTACGATTATGGATTAGGCGATTCCGCCGTTGCTGTACAGCAGCTGGCCGTTGACCCATTGCCCTTTTTCGGAACAGAGGAAGCTGACGAGATTGGCGCAATCCTCAGGTGTTCCCAATCGTTGGGAAAGGGTTATATCGCCAATAATCTTTTTAAGATTGTCATCCATCCACCCCGTATCCGTAGCTCCGGGATTAATGACATTGGCTGTTATACCCTTGTCCCGGAACTCAACAGCCGATGCCAGGACAATACGGTCCAGAGCTCCCTTGCTGGCACCGTAGGGGAGATTTCCGGCCGTATGATCACTGGTAAGGGCGATGATTCGCCCCGATCCGGGATTTCCCCTGAACCGCAGCCCGAATTCCCGAATCAGAAGCCAGGAGGCTCTGGCATTAATGGCAAAATGCCTGTCGAAACTATCAATTGTGGTCGTGAGAATATCGCTGTCAACAGAATAGCAGTGGGAGAGAATCATAGCCCCGACAGATCCCTGTTCCGACTCGACTGAATCGAATAACCTTTCCGGTTCAAAGCTGTCGCTCAGATCCACAGGATAGAGATGGACCGCGGCGCCGCAGAGTTTCAGCTCCTCTCTCAATTCCTCAACGTCTCGGTCCCGGCTGCCCCAGGGCATGGATTTATCATAGGGCTGCCAGTAGCTCAAGGCCAGGTCCCAGCCCTCTTCAGCCAGAGAGCGGGCGATGGCCGCTCCGATACCGATGCGCCGGCTGGCTCCCGTTATGAGAGCCAGAGGCCTTCTCCCGTCAGCTGAAAACATGGAGATCCCGCTGTCTTTCCCGCCGGAACTGCCTGGTGTACAGATCGAAATAATGTCCTCTCCGGCTCAGCAGTTCGCGATGGCTTCCCATCTCTTTGATCTTTCCGTCCTCGATAACGAGAATGCGGTCGGCATGGCGGATGGTCGAGAGCCTGTGGGCGATAACAAAACCGGTTGATCCTTCGAGCAATGTGTCCATTCCCTTCTGGATCAGGTCTTCGGTGATGGTATCGATGGAGCTGGTCGCTTCATCCATGATGATGATTTCAGGGCGGGCCAGAATGGCACGGGCCAGAGAGATCAACTGCTTCTGTCCGACCGACAGAAGCGTTCCCTCCTCTCCGACATCCTCCTGATACTGATTCTCAAGCCCGGCAATGAAATCGTGGGCATGAGCCAGTTTCGCCGCTTCGATGACTTCCTCATCAGTCGCGTCGAGCCGTCCGTACCGGATATTATCCATAACCGTACCGGAAAAAAGATGGGGCGTCTGGAGAACGACACCCAGTTTCGACTGGAGGGACTGCTGGGTAAATTCCCTGTAGTCCCTTCCGCCCATGAGGATCTGACCCTCTTTGGGTTCGTAGAAGCGGCATACCAGATTGACTATGGTCGATTTGCCTCCGCCCGTCGGTCCGACAAGGGCGATCGTTTCTCCGGGTTTGACTTTCAGGGAGAAATCGCTGAGAACCGGGTTGTTCTTTTCGTAGTAAAAATCCACATTTTTAAACTCGATATCCCCTTTGACCGACTCGACATCATAAGCTTCGGGGGAGTCTTTGATCTCCGGCTCCGTATCGATCAGCGAGAACACCCGTTCCGCGCTGGCCACGGCCTGCTGCATCTCTCCGTAGACTCTGGCCAGATCGGAAACCGGCCACATCATAAAGGTGATATAGCTGATGAACGCCTGTATCCCCCCGATGGTGAAGAGCCCCAGCTTGAACTGGAAACCGCCGAACCAGAGAACGGCCCCGAAGGCGACCGCCGTCAGGAGCTGGACGATGGGCAGAAAGATGGCCGACAGCCAGATGGCCCTGTAGGATGCCCCGTACATGTTGTCGGTCAGCTCTCCGAACTGGGAGAGATTTTTCTTTTCCCTGACCAGCGCCTTGATGATTTTGACGCCGGTTATGTTTTCATTAAAGGCCCCTGTAATCTTCGAATTGATGGACCGCACTTTCCTGAACTCGCCGATGATGTACTTCTGAAATCTGAGAGCGATGGTTATTAATACGGGCAAAGCCACTGCGACGATTAGCGCCAGCTTCCAGTTTATGAGAAACATGAAAACCATGGCCGAAGTGATGTTGGTCAAAGCCCAGACCATATCGAGCAGGTTCCATGTCACCAGATCGGAGACTCTCTGAATATCGGAGGTACAGCGTGAGATGATCCACCCGACGGGAGTCTTGTCGAAATAGGAAAAGGAGAGATCCTGCAGATGATTGAAAAGCTTCTTTCTCAAATCGTACTGGATCTGCTCGCCCAGTCTTCCGGCGCAGTAGATGAAACCGAAAACCGTTCCCGCCAGCAGAATATGAAGAGAACCGTACACAGTCATATACCGGAGAAGCAGGGGCCCGTTTCCGGGAATGACCGCTTCGTCTATGGCGTTTTTGACCATGTATGTATTAAAAGCCTCCGTAAAAGCCGTTATCATGATAAAGATGATGAAACCGATGAGCAGCGGCCAGTGGGGCGCCGCCTGCTTCAGAATCCTCGTAGCCGTTTTAAAGGAGAGCTTGTTGCTGAAGCTCTCCTCTTTAAAATGCGATTCAGCCACTTATGGCCTCCTTTTCCAGCTCCGCATCCAGTTCCGCTTCAATTTTGTTCTGCAGTTCGAAAACGTGCTTGTAAAACCCCGGAACCGCGATGAGCGATTGATGAACGCCCCTCTGAATGATCTCCCCGTTCTTGAAGACGAGAATCTGATCGGCATCGATGAGGCTCTGGACCCGGTGGGCGATAATAAAAGTCGTCCGGTTCTTCATCAGCGAATTGAGGGCGTCGCGTATGTTGTCTTCCGTCTCGGCATCGACGGCCGATGTGGAATCGTCGAGTATGAGAATCCTGGGATTTTTGAGAATGGTCCGCGCTATGGCGATGCGCTGTTTCTGCCCGCCCGAGAGCGTGACCCCCTTCTCTCCCACGATCGTGTCATACTTTTCGGGGAAGGACATGATGCTCTTGTGGATGGAAGCCGCCCTGGCCGCTTCGAAGACCTCATCGTCCGAAACATCCCGGTCCACCCCGTAGGTGATATTTTCCCTGATGGATGTGGAGAAGAGAAAAGGTTCCTGTTCGACGATGCCTATATTGCGCCGGAGAAAATGACGGGAATACTCTTCAATAGGGCGTCCGTCGATCAGTAACTCCCCGCCGTCTTTCCGGTAGAATCCGGGCAGAAGATTGACGAGCGACGTCTTACCCGAACCGGTCTCCCCGAGCAGGGCGACCGAATGGCCGGGTTCGCAGATTATATTCACTTTTTTCAGCACTTTTCCGGAGTTGTCGTAACTGAAAGAGAGATCCCTGTACTCGATATGCCCTTTCAGCGGCGCATCGTCGAGACCGGTGGTCAGGTCTTCCTGATCGTTGAGCAGGATCGATGCGACTCTCCCGTAGGAAACCGATGCCGTGGACAGCTGGGCGACGATGCGGCCCATCTGCTGTATGGGCCAGATAATGGTATTGAGAAATCCGATATAGGCGACCATATCGCCGATGGACAGTTTGCCATCCATCACCATAAAAGCCGCCGTGACAATTCCGAAGACCTGCTGCGCCGCGCAGACGATATGGGAGCTCGGCCAGTACATGGCATGGTTGATGAGAAACCGTTTGCCCCTTTTGAATTTCTCTTTGTTCTCATCGTCGAATTTCTCCATTTCGAATTCCTGGCGGGCGAAGGCCCGGACGACGCGGACTCCCGTAAGATTCTCCTGTACCGACGACGAAACCTTGCCGTCCTGGTCCTGATAGGATTCATAGGAGTCGTGGATCCTCCTGAAAAAGAAAACGGACATGGCCACCAGAAGCGGCACGACGATGATGGAGAGAAGAGCCAGCTTCATATTGAGGTAGAAAATGGAAAACAGATTGATGAGAAACATGAAAAATATCCGGGACAGGCCGGAGATCATTTCATTGTAGAAGCGCCTGATCGCATCGACGTCGGAAGTCGATTTCTGAATCAGCTCCCCGGTTCTGGTCTGATCGTGATAGGAGAAGGACAGCTTCTGAATATGATCGAAAATGGAGTTTCTCAGATTACGGGCGATGCCCTCGGCTGTTCCCCCGACCCCTCTGGCCGTGAGAAAGGAGAACAACCCTCTTAAAAGGGCGAAGCCTATATAAAAGAGAGAGAAATAAATGAGCGGAAAGCGCCAGTCTCCCGTATTGATGATGTCATCGACATAGTAACGGAGGACGAAATATCCGGCCGTCCCTGCCGCCACTTCGACGGCCTGAAAAAAAAGAGCCGAAAAGAATCTGACCCGGAACCCTTTAAGCAGAAACCAGAGACCGCTGCCTGAAGAGGACGGGATGTTGTTGATAGTGCGCATAAGATGGACCTCCCCCTTTCAGAATATAGTTCTAAATAGTAGGAAAACCCAATTTTGTTTTCAAGGGAGAGAATGGGTAGAATTGAAGATTATTCAACTATGGTTTTTCTTATTTTTTCCAGATAGTCAATTGATGCATTTAAGTCGAAATTTTCATTATTAATAATAATCGAATGGAAAATATTTTTAAATGGTACTGTTAATTTTTCGTGACTGTTTCTTTCAAAGGATGGAACATAAGAATCGAAGGTATCCAAAAAAGTAAAAGCAGTATTTAAATCCTCTCTGCCGAGGGACCCGGCAATATCCGGTCTGATAGAAATCAGATCGGAATGTTCCTGAATGATTCTCTGTCCTTCGGCACTTTGAACATACTCGAGGAATTTCCGGATGCTCCTCTGGTTATCACTGGAACCGGGAGAGACAAAGCCGGAAGTGGATAAAACAGCAGTATCAGTATCGGGGAAAGGCATCCAGCCAAGATTTTCTCTAAAAATTTCATCCGCTTCCTCGTAAAAGAAGCTACCGGAAAGAGACAAGAGAGCCCTCTCACCCTCTAGGGAATGAATCGTATCATACCAGTCATTTGATTGAGTTTCCTGGAGGAACACCCCGGCTTCTACAAGTGATGACATTAATTCAAACAACTCCAGAACACGGTCATCAGAAAAAGAAATTTTCCCTGAAAGGAGCTGGTCATGAAAGTCCTTACCGTTATTTTTCAAGTCCAGATAATCAAGCCAGATAGATGAAGTCCAGCGTATTCTGGACATAATAGAAAAATGATACCGGGAAGATAAATCAATCAGCTCCTCAAAAGAGGCAGGAAGTTTGATACCAAGGTCATCAAGATAGGATTGACTATAATAAATACCCCAGGGGTACCATGAAACAGGGAAGAACGTGGTATCGCTGAAAAAAACATTTGGTATAGACTTATCGAAGTTCACTTTAGGTGTCGCAAGAAGTCCGCTCTCATGAAGCTCCCTGACCTGATAATTCTTAACGAAATAATAAAGATCAGCCTTCCCGTCTTCCTCCAGGATCTGTTTATGCATTTCCTGAACCGGCTTGTATGAATAATGAACGAAACCTCCCGTTTTTTCATGAAAACCGTTAACGAGAGGAAGGATAAAATCCCGTTGAGAAGCATCCATTTCGGGAAAGACAACTGTCAGCTCAATGGGTCTTGTCCACAGAACAACAGTTCCCGCTGCCAGAGCAGCGAGAACGATTGCTGTTAATATAACTATTCGTTTCAAACTTTATTACTCCGGTATGTAATAGGTAATTCTGTAATAATCACTGGAAGCGTATCCGATAGCTTTCTCCCAGAGGTTATCATTTCCTGTATCAAACTCAATACTTGTCCTTTTACTGTCGACCTCGTAAGCCAGAGGTATGTTCTGAGTTTCCCAGACCTCGTCAGAAGCATCTACACTTCCATCATAATTCGTATCAAAGGAGCTTTCAATTGTCGCAATCTTAAGGCCATCGAAGGAATTCACTTTAGAGACATCAAGATAAGATATGACCGGGCTTGCCCCGTTAAGGGAAAGATCCGCCCACATACCGACAGATCCAATAGAATCAACGGTCACTTCCGGCCCGAATGAATAAGCGGTATTACCGTCAGTCGGATTATTCGTCGATTTGATGTAGCAGAGGTCTCCCGTACTGGTTTTATAGTAAGCAAGATGGACATATCCGGAACTGTCTATTCTCATCGAGACATATTTTCCGGAATAACTGCTGTTCGCAGTGACATCCTGAGTTGTCCAGTTCGCCGCAGATGGATTTGTACTGTTTGAATAAGCAATTTTCAATTTTTGGTTTGCGACATCGTAATAGGCTATTACAGGATACAATGTGGATGGTGTGACATCAATAGCGTTATATTCTCCTGCCTTCATATTCACATTTCTTGATCCTGTTCCACCGACAACTCTTGTTCCATCATCTGCATCATAATATCCATCAATATTAATCCAGGAAGTCTGTTCAGCAGTCTGGAATGATGTCAAATCCTTTCTGTCATATTTAATCGATTTTGTATCTGTATCATAGTAACTGATATGCGAAATATTCCCTACGGTCTTAACTCTCTGGTTTATGAACTGCATCAGCATTTCATCATGATAGAGTTCTTCCATGTAATATGTTCTACCGGATCTCCATACCTCGACACCGCCTGCTCCATTTGCATCCCAGCTACTATTACCATAGGTATTTGCATTGTATACAACGGAAAGCTGGGTGCCGTAACTTATATCAGTGTGCTCTGCAGGATCATAGGATGAGAATATTCTTGTTGTAGTATCATTATCATTGGAATTAACAAGAACATCAGCCAGAGAATAATTGCTCCAGGATGCATAAAGCACTCCACTTCCGTCCATCGTCATCGCGGGATGTATGGGATCCTGGCTACCAGTAAAATATCCGCGGTTTGATCCCGTCTGATTGTCATCAGACTGCCAGATATGAATATACCGGTCATCAGTCCAGAGAGATGTTCCTTCTACATAGGGATTGCTTTCCTTATTATATGTTGAAGAATTACTGTTGAGGTTATTGATCGCCGTAACACTGTTTACCGTAACAGTCAGATATCCGCTGGCTGCAGCAGCAGGAACATTTGTAGTGATTTCTCCTGAAGCGGAACTGTTGCTTGTAGAAGTAGCTCCGATCATTACAGAGTCCCCTGTACCACCGGCGCGGAGGTTATATCCATTGATCTGAACGCCGGTCTCTCCCCGTCTCAATGGATAGAATCCCAGTTTAGAGCGGTTCGTGTTAAATCCTGTTCTTGTTATCGACTCAATATAGGGAACGATATCATAAGTCTCCACATCGCTTACCGTCGGGTTGGAGTAGTCCCGGGCCTCGAATGTTACATCGAGATCGAGTTCAGCAATATTGGTAATTGTAGCCGAATCCCATTCATAACTGAAAGAGACAGAGTGGCCTTCCTTCCAATCGAGGGACTGATTTGTGATAACGCCGCCATTTTTGGCTGTAAACAGACCGGAGTCCCATTCCGCCAGAATTAGTGGTGTTTCGCCTTCAATATTGAGAACGATATCCTGAACCATAGTATCGTCTGTAACTGTTCCCTGGAATTTAACGGTACCGCTTATGTCATAATCCGCACCGTTTCCGTTGTCACCCTGATCGAGATGACCATCAACAACAGAAGACTGGGTGAGCGCGGTCATGGTCAAAACAGGAGGAGCCGTATCAGCACCCTTGATTTCCACACTGATATTCTTGGTAAGCTTCAGGTCTGCGCCTTCATAGAGACGTATTGTGAAAACAGCATCTCCTTCCGGATAGTTAACCGAGCTTGATGTATCTATAATTACTGCCGTCGTTGGCGCGGAAGTAAAAATTGTCGGGTTGCCCAGATTATCATCAATCTCGAGATTGAATCCTGTTTTGGTTCCGCCGAAAAGTTCAAAATAGAGAAGCCCCCGGCGAGCCTGGAATGCCTGGGGATAGGCAATCTGTTCGGAAGGTTCGACCGTACCGTCATTATCGAGGTCCGATCCGACGATAAGCATGATTTCCACGTAATGAGAGGCATTACCGGCTTTATCGTAGATAACGTAATGTACTTCGACGGCCTGGTTATTATCTATATAGCTCGTATTGAACCATGTTGCCCAGCTTGTTTCTCCCGAAGCGTAAGATATATCCTCAATAAAACCATCTCCATCATTATCTATAAGTCCCTGTTCGGTCGTATCGTCAATCACGATAAAATCGGAAGCATTGGAATCTAAAGGATAAATGACATCACCGTTACCGTCTCCGAAGTCACGGGTTGTCGATGTGCTGACAGCACCGGTCAGAGGAGTAATGATATTGCCTTCCTGGGCTATGTACACTTCAACCCGGCCAAAACTGCTGACGACTCCCGTATCTTTTGCCGTTCCCGAAATGGTAATGCTGTTACCAGCATCATATACTCCGCCGGCTGATCCGATATCATCAACTTTGCCCGTATAGGCACCAGTCGGTGCAATATTATCTACGCTCAATTCAAGATTACTGAACGACTGATATCCGGTTGTATCCGTAACTTTAAGACGTACTTTAACGATAGCGGAATTATCAGCAAGACCCAATCCGCCGGCACCGACTGTCGCTTCGGAATCTTTATTGATGTCCAGTGAATAGCTTAATGTGTTTCCACTGTAAACCGATTCGTAGCTCAATCCTCCGTTATAGCTGATATCGACTGCTGTAATACCATCATTATCCGTAAGATCCGCCAGCAGATTGATATTTCCGCTGATATCCGTACCACCGCCGTTCAATCCAAAATTGGATATATCGGGGAAGGTTTCATCCAGTGTGATCGTTCTGGTCAATTCAATACTCTGAGCCCCTTCAATATCCTCAGCCATAAACTGAATATGGATATAGTTTTCAGCCGACACGGTATTCCAGGCTTTAGAACGGTAGAGTTCTCCTGTCGAGTTGATCTGAAGTTTCCAAACACCGCTCTGGAAATCGGAAATTTCATACCAGGTCCCTTCTCTTTCGAAGGGATCATTGGTGCCGTTTGCTCCATCGAGGTCGAAGGAATCGACATAATCGCCGTCACCGTTAATGTCAATTCTGGCATAAACAGCATCGACAGCTTCATTATCCGTTGCCGTACCGATTATCAGAATGGCACCGCCCAATGTTGAATTATCAGAAGGTGTTGTAACACTGACAACCGGCTTATCAAGATCCGGACTGATATTGAAACTGTACGACGAGATAGTTGTCTGATTGCCGGCGGCATCGGTCGCTCTGATTTCAACAGGATAATTATATGTTCCGTCACCATTATCTGTGGCATCATCTGTTACAGCTGACGTAACGGAATTGAAAGTGTAATTCCAGTTGTAAGTTCCGGAAAGAGTTTCCCAGGAACCTGTAAGTCCGCGTTTCATTTCTACAGAGGCGATTCTTTCATCGGTGGTTGTTCCCTGGATGGTGACTTCGCCTGTTACCAGAGCGCCGTCTGAAGGGTACTGGATGTTTATAGCAGGATCGACCGTGTCAATTGTTACGGACCGTTCTTTGACCGTGCTGTTTCCGGCAATATCCGTTGCTTCATAAACCAGAGTTATGGAATCATTTTCATAGGCATCGGGAAGTCTCTCGAGAGCGAAATCCCAGACATATTTACCTGCGACTGAATCGTAGTAGTACTCACCGGTTCCTTCAGTCGTTATAAGCCCCACACCGGGATCGGAAGTGAGCTCGACCGAAGTGACATTGTCGGACTGAACAGCTGTGATTGTCAGAGAATTAATTGCGAGATTGTCATAAGCTTCACCGTCCGTTGTAACGTTTCCGCTGACATAGGAACCCTGCGCGGGAGAATTCACAGTTATAACAGGAGAACCAGAGTCTTTGAGAACCATGGTTTTCAAAGTCTGTCCGCTGTATTTCGACCAATCAACAGGTATGGCGGCCGAAGTGGCATCGGCACCGTTCAATTCGAAGTAATAGAGATCGTCGGAGACCGGAAGTGCATAGGACCAGGGCACATAGGTTGAATTACTTCCTGCAACAACACTGCCGGATACATCTGTTCCGTTCTGCAGCAAAAGGAGAGACGAGGCATCAAAAGCGTCATCATCTTCGGCTGTTCCGGATATTTTTGCACCCGTTCCGAGCAGAGGTATATCTGTTGCAACCATACCGGAGAAATTGCTTTCTACCGCAGCTGTATTCGTATCAACTGCGCTGACAGAGTAAGTATAGGTGGCACCGGCTTTGGCACTCAAATCGGCATACCAGGTTATGGATGAATCTTCATCGGCTCCATTTATAACTCTGACAGGAGTCGGAACACCATCGAATGTTAAAACGATTGAATCGATATCAACCCCGTCACTGTCCAGAAGCACGCCGGCGAGAATATAGTCGTCAGCCGAGACATAGGCCGTTGAGAGCTGGGAGAACACACTGATTCCCGACAGACTCAGAGAGGGCATATCCTCTTCCTGATCAATGGCAAAGGAAAGACTTTCATCGACGCTGTTGCCCGCGGAATCGACAGCCGTTACTGTGATGGATATTGGTCCATCGGCATAATATCCAGAAGGAGTCAGATCGAGATTGTAGCTCCAGCTGTATGTTCCCGTAACGATCTGATCATTCAGGTCGGCCAGGGTTCCCGGTCCGTCAATATCGATTACAACAGAACTGATGGTCGATAAAGCATCGCTGACAGTTCCCTGAATGATATAGCTCTCACCATTGACTACTGAAGATCCGTTGAGATTGATGAAAGAGACAACCGGAGGATCATCATCAAAGAAGATATCTCTTTTCACAACAGTGCTGATTTTACCGACAAGGTCGGTCGCTCTGATGAGAACCTCATTATTTCCGTCGGAAAGTTCTGAAGTTATATCGAGAGTCATATCAACACCGGTGTATTCGGTCCGGCTCGAATCAGCAGCCCAGTCAGAGCCGTTAATCATCATTTCAAAGTAAACAACATCTTCTACGGGTCCACCGTCCAGGAGATCACCATGAACAAGGCCGTTCGTTTCATTAATGGTTATTTCGAGGACAACATTGCTGTTCGTGGTAATATTTGTGCCGATCAATCCGTCTTCAATAATAACGGGAACTGCCTGGTCGATATCGAATTCGACCGTTTCAGCAGATGCGAAAGGGGTTCTGTTGCCCGAAGAGTCTTCGGCGAGAACATGGATATACCATTTTCCTTCTGCTCTCCCCGTATCAACACCTCCTCCGTCGATATCAAAATCATCGGAAAAACTCCAATAACCCGATGTCAACAAGGGAGTGTAATCACCAATCGTTGTGGAGGCTGCAGCGTTCTGATCGATTAAATAGTAGATCTTTTCAACGCCGACGCCCGCATCGGAGCTGGAGCCGCTGAATGTGAATATATCGCCGGACAGTGAATTGACTCCGATCTGTCCTGCACCGGGATTACTTACAGTCAGAGTTTCGGGAGCCGTCATATCGAGACGAATCGTGGAGAGGATTTCCGTACTGGATTTTCCGACGCTGTCCATACTGGTTATTTTGTAAACATAGGAACCGTCAAATGTTCCGTCAAATGTCACCTGAGTGCCGATATCAGCGGGATTTCTCGGCAGATCGGCAAGAGACCAGACAGACGTTCCCGAAGGTCCGTTCGTATCTATCGGTATATCGGCTCCGCCATCCTTACTCTGTGTAATGACTACAGTATCAATACCGTAATCATCTGAAGAAGTTCCGGTAAGAGAGAATCCGCCGTTGACATCTCGGTTGACACTTTCATTCAAGGTAACACCGGGATTTGCCCGGTCGATAATATAAGCCTGTGTTGCGCTAGCGCTGATTTTTCCGGCTCTGTCGATGCTGCGGATATATACTGTTTTGCCGCCGATCGACAGGGCTGAAACGTCGATACTGCCGAACCAGTTGGTCGTTCCGCTTAAGTTATGCCATGTTGTTTCATTATCTACCGAATATTGTACAGAGAGGATTCCACTGGTGGCGTCGCCGGCAGTTCCCGTAACACTGAGGCTGTAGGAAACATAAGCTCCAGGAGATGAAGAGATGACCGGAGTTGTCGGTGCGGTATTGTCAATTAAAAGGTTCCTTTCCACAATCGTTGTCCGCCCGGCTCCATCCGTCGCCGTAAAAACAAGAGCGAATTCCCCGTCCATCAGATTCGAATGCGTATAGCTCCAGGAATTGTCGTCGCCGTTTCCTTCTATATCATCCGGTCCGTCGCTGTCGATTGCCAGGGGAACAGCTGCTCCCCCATTTACGGAGAGAACAAGGCTGGAAAGGGTATTCGTATCGCTGGCCTGTCCGTTGAAATCCACTGACGCTGCGCTGATCAGCTCATCTTCCGTAGCTACCGCCGTTTCTGTCAGAACCGGATCTTCCGTATCATAGAAGAACGAAATGGTTTTACTTGTGTATCCGTTCAATCCGTCCGTAGCTCTGACATATAGGGTTCTGGCACCCTGAGCCGTTTCCGCTCCGACCTGTGAACTGAAATCAATGCCCGCCACGCTCCAGCTGAATCCGGTCATGGTAATATCGGTCCAGGTCGAATTATCGCGGCTGTACTGGAGCGCCGTAACGCCGACGCCGCCGTTATCGGAAATTTTTCCGCTGATCGTATAGCTGGCGGAGTCCACCAGTTCGCTGTTTACGGGATTCTCGACTGTCAAATCCGGCAGAGTTGTATCGATGACGATATTGCGCTGAAGGGACGTACTTTTACCGACTCCGTCAACGGCTGTGATTGTTATTGCAAAAGAACCGTCGCCCAGAGAAGCGGCATCCATGATGACTTCCCAGGGGCTTACGACGGAAGTTTCATTGAGAAGCTCTACTTCCGGCGCTCCGTTTTTGGAGTATTTGATAACAAGCGAGGCGATCCCGTTTCCGTCGGTCACATCACCGCCGAGAGTAATAACCGCATTTCTGTAAACAGTTGTTGATCCGGAAATACCCGATGAAGTTTCAGTTAAGAGCGGTGCAGCCTGGTCAATATCGAATTCGACAGTCTCTGCCGATGCGAAATCGGTTCTATTTCCCGAAGAATCTTCGGCAAGAACATGGATATACCAGGTTCCCTCCGCCCGGCCCGTATCGGGACCGGTATGGTCCGTATCGAAATCGTCTGTAAAATTCCACAGACCTGTAGTAGTAAGTGCCGTATAGTCCGTCAATGTTGTCGAGGCCGCGGCATTCTGATCTATGAGATAATAGATTTTAGCCATTCCCACACCGCCGTTATCATCGCTGGAACCGCGGAATGTATAGGCGCTGCCCGACAGGGCATTCAAACCGGTCTGGCCTGCTCCCGGATTTACAATTGAGACATCAGGTGCCGTCTGGTCGAGTCTTATGGTGGATAGCACAGTGGTGCTGACCTTACCGGCCAGATCCGTGCTGGTAATTTTATACACATAGGTTCCGTCCGTCGTATCGGTGGTTCCTATATCAGCGGGATCCCGGGGCAGATTCGAAAGAGTCCAGGAACCGAGACCGGACGGACCATTCGTGTCGATTAGAATGTCCGCACCGCCGTCTTTACTCTGAGTAACCGAAAGCGAAGCGATTCCGTAGTTATCGGAAGCGGAACCTGTAAGATCGAACGATCCGTTCACATCACGGTTGATTGCTTCATTGAGGGTTACAACAGGTAAGGCCGTATCATAGACAAAGCCCTGCTGAACAGCGGTCCAATCACTCAGATTGCCGGCTTTATCCTCGATCTGAACATAGAGGGTTTTTTCTCCTTCAGTTCCTAAGGCCGAAACCAGGTCAACGGTTGCCGACCAGGCCGTTTTGCCGGCGGCAAGCTGAGCCCCGGTTCCATCGGCGGCAAAGGCGATTTTTACCGATTCGATGCCACTGCCGGCATCTCCGGCGGTTCCCTCAAAGAGGAAACTGGCGCCGTCATTGGTCAGAGTCGCGGGAACCGATGTTATGGCCCCGCTGGGATCCGTCGAATCCATAAAAACTTCACGTGTGACAGAGGAAGTGCGCCCGGCTATATCGGTTGCCGTAATCGTAAATGTCCAGATGCCATCGTTTCCTGAAGCCAGAGTATAGGGGCCCCAGTTTCCGGGATCGGAGGCTTCCGTATAGACCGTGCCCTGATCAGCTCCGTCCTTTGCCGCCGTGATGATCAGTGAGGAGAGACCCTGTGTATCAGAGGCTGTTCCGGAAAGGGAAAGATCAGCTGTTCTATAAACCTGAGCGTCTGTATTAACGGTCGTTTCGTCAACAACAGGCAGAGCCGTATCGATATCGATACCCGTCAGGATCAGTATATCGGATTCATTACCGAGATAATCGATAGCCCGGAACTGCAGTTCTTTATCTATTGCTTCAGCCAGCACAAGATTGTGAGTGAAAGCCGAAGCCGTCATAGTGGTGACGGTTGTCCACCCCGATCCGCCGTCTGTGGAAAACTGGAGAGCAGCGTTGCCGCCGACTGTTCCGCTTCCGCCGTTATCGCTCCATCCGCCGAGTAAAGGATAAGAGGCTACAGTGATAAGCTGGTCATCTTCAAGGTTATATAGTGAGAATGTCGGGGCAGCCGTATCGTATTTAACCGTCAGGGATTCGATGGTTTCTTTATTATAAGTGTCAACAGCTTTGACTCTTATTACGTGGGTTCCATCTTCACTTTGATCGGAAGGAATGACGACATCAGCTGTCCAGGCATCTACACCTGACACAAAGCCCGTTGCTTCAGTCCAAGTCAAACCGCCATCGGTACTGATTTCGATCGTATCGAGCCCGTTGGCATCGGTGGACGTACCGTTAAGTGTAAACGAACTGTTCTGCCAGGTTCCATCGAAGGTCGCTTTGTTATCGATGGAAAGTGCCGGTGGATTGAGGTCCAGACCGAAGCTGATCGCAGGCAGCGTCGTTGTATGACCGGCATTATCGGTCGCCCTGAACTGGATGGAGTTTCCCGCCCCTTCTACAAGACCGGTTACTTCCTGAGTCCAACTGATCGTTCCGGTAACAGCGTTCCAGGCGGATCCATTGTAGTATTCTACAGATTGGATTCCCGAAGAGTCTGTTGCGGTACCGCGGATGATGTAAGAGTTTGTCTCAACGGAATCCCCGTCTGCCAGGTTGGACACATTAAGTTCAGGAGGTGTCGTGTCATAGGAAACCGATCTTGTGTATTCCCGATACCGCCCCGCGGCATCGGTCACTCTGACAACATATTCGAAAGTGCCGTCTCCCGAAGGAGTTACGGGAACAGACCAGTTCCGGTTTAGATCGCCGGCGGAACCGTCTATGGCGAGAACTCCGACGCCGTCTCCCGAAACAGAAACGGAAGCGACTCCGAGGTCATCGGTCGCCGTACCCGAGAGTGAAAAAGGAGCGGATTCATAATGAAGGCCTGCCCAGTTCCCATCGGTTTCAGGAAGCTGATAATCGGTATTGAAGGTTACAGTGGAAACTGCGCTTTCATTACCGACAAGATCGATAACTTTAAAATACCCGGAAGTGCCGAGCCCGAGCGGGAAGGTAATGTCAGCATTCCAGGTTGTCAGAGCCGAGATATCGATCCATGTAGAATTATCAAGACTGTACTGCATCATGGCAACGCCGCTTCCACCGTTATCGGAAGAACTACCCTGTACTCCGAAGGGAGATGCCGTTACGAGTGCTCCGTCAGCCAGATTGGCAACGACAAATGTCGGGGCGGAGGTATCGTATTTAACAGAAAGGAAATCCACTGTTTCCTTGTCATATCCGTCGATGGCTTTGACCTTTATAAGATGATTGCCATCGTCAGATCCACCGGCGGGAATGGAAACAAGAGCGGACCAGGATGAATCACCAGAGGCGAATCCCGAAACATCGGCATAAGTCGCACCGCCGTCCGTGCTGATCTGTACAGACTGAACGCTATTGGCGTCTGACGTCGTTCCGTTCAGAGTGAAATCCTGTCTCTGCCAGGTCCCGTTGAAAGCCGCTTTATTATCAATAGTCAGCGACGGGGGATTGAGGTCAAGTCCGAAGTGTATAGTATCCAGCGTTATTGAGTTGCCCAGTATATCTGTGGCTCTGAAATCGATTGTATTGCCGGCGCCCTCACTCAGGCCCGATACATCGAGCTCCCAGTTTCCGGTGCTGGCCACTAATTTTTCCTGCCAGGGAAGCGTATTGTTGAGCAGATATTCAATCTTCTTGTCGGCGAGTCCCGAAAAGTCGGAAGCAAGACCTTTGATCTTGTAGGTAGCTGTGCTGACCGATTCTCCGTCTGCCAGATTGGAGACAAACATTTCAGGAGCCGTTACATCAGCTATGACGATTTTGGCAGCTTCGGCACTCTTGCCGGCAATATCGAGAACAATGAACTGGTACTCGTATGTGCCGTCATCAGTTCCGTCCCCGTTTACAGTCATATCGAAAGACCAGCTCGCCGCCGTCCCGGAAAGAGCCACGGGAGACCCGGGGAGATCGGCAAAAGCTCCGCCGTCCTTTGAGACGAAGCCGTGAAGCTCCGAGAGACCGTTGCTGTCGGAAACCGTTCCGCTGATTGTGTAATCTCCGTTGTGATAAGCCTTGACCGTACCCGAATCGACAGTCAGTTCCGGAACATCTTTATCGAAATAGAATTTCGAATAAACCGGCAGTCCTTCATTATCCGCCACATCGTATGCTTTGGCGAAAACAGTATAGGTTCCTTCGTCTGATGCGGAAAGATCCACAGGAAGGGACCATGTATCATTGCCTTCGGCATTGAGCCAGAGTCCGTCAGCCGGCGGCGTATCGAGTTCTCCCGGAGCGACCAGAACCTTGACGATATAGACATTGGAACCGGTATCCTCGGCGACTCCGGCAATTGTGAAAGCGGATCCGGATATTGCGGCTCCGTCGGAAGGCACTGTAATAGCCGCTGTGGGAATATCGCGGTCTATCGTATAACTGACCGTTCTGGAGCTCTTGATGTTTGAACTGTCATTGACAATGATGTCGAGTCTAACAAAATCGGGAACAGGAGAGGGAACCACCGCAGTATAATCAGCAACATATGCGGTTTCTCCGTCAACATCCTCCTGCCTCAGCGCAGAGGAAAGGGATGCTGTTACGCCATTGATTTCGGAGCCTTCCGAATTATAAGCTCTGGCGGTTACTGTTGTGCCGGGATTGTCATCGCTGACTTCCAGAGAAACAATTAGATTCCCTTCCCCATCAACTGAAGCATAACTTGAGGACGGTGTCAGGCTTAGAATCTTCGGTGCTCCCTTATTGATCATAAAGGAAAACAGTACAGTTTTTGAGGTGCCTTTTTTATCTTTAACCGTAATAGTGCCCGTATACTCACCCGGTTCCAGCGTATTATCTCCTGAAAGATCAAACTGGAATGTCGTAAAAAGACCGTCTCCGGAAGGATCATTGAATTCTCCGGCATCGACTGTCAGATCTACTCCGGCACCTGTAATATGGAGGATAACAGAATCCCTATCAATCCCTTCTTTATCATCTGTTGCCGATGCATAAATGGGAACGTACTGCCCCAGGGAGTTATTTGCTGCAACTGTTTCGTCCATATTCAGATTGGACAGGGATATCTGAGGGATGTCCCTGTCGGAATTATAGGTAAAATCCAGAGTCAGTCCGGGTAAAGCTCCGGAAATCTGCATATCAGTTCTGTCCGTATTTGTAAATCCGTCGAGAGTTCCGCCATCCTGATCCCAGTAACCGATATCGGTCATGGAGGGAAATGTTTCACCCGAAGAGAGACGGGTCCAGAAATCCGCACTGTGGTATTGATAGGTATTGATATTTCCAGCTGCATCTTCGGCAACAATACGGTAAAGATAAGCTTTTCCACTCTGGAATACGGAGGCGTTATCGAGATCAATTCTGGCGGACCAGGTTCTGTCGCCATCAGCCAATTCGGTATAGACAGGGGTGGAGGGAGATGCGGGGTCGATAATTTCAACCTGTACGGATGTAACAGGAGATTCGTCCCAGAGTTCACCGCTGATGAGTATGTAATTACTGTTCTCAGGGCCGGGAGCATAGACCTGGGGAGCTGTAATTAAAACTGTCGGAGCTTTTTTATCGATAGTTATGGTTCTGTAAGCGGGAGCCGCATTTTTCCCGGATTGATCGCTCGCAGCGACATCAAAGAGGACAGCACCGCTGGCCGTGATGGAAGCAAAGGGAACAGTTACGGACCACTGACCGGCCTGAATTTCCGCTACAGCCCGTGATCCTGGCCAGCTGACCAGAACTTCCTGAACGCCGATATCATCAGAGACCGTACCCGATATGGTAAAATCACTATTGAAATAGGACATGGGTTCAATGGGCGGATCGACAATCGCCAGCTCGGGACTGGAGATATCAACGACATCTCCGAGTCCGGGGGCGAAAAGGTCGCAGGACACCAGGTTTAAAACTGAACTGACAAGAAGTGCCGCCAATAAAGAGCGAAAAACTGCCTTAACTTCTCTCATAAAAAAACTCCTTTATATGTAAACAGACAAATGGACATAATCCTTCATACATCTAATTGCAATTTTCATGCCAAGATAAAGCAATATCTTTCAATATCTTTTTTTTTGAATAAAATTCAAGTTTTCCGCCCCTGGCAAGATTGAACACTCGACAGCTAAGTCGATAATTCGCCCTGAATGTCGACTTGTTGATAAGAAAAAAATAGTAATTTGCTCGATTACTAAGAAAGGAATTTTCTTATCGTCGTCTTCCCCTAATCCTCGAATAAAAAATTCTGAGATGAAATTGGGAATAACTTCTTTTATCATTACGTTTTACTTTTTTCAGTATCCTAATAATAATAACTTTTACTACAAATATAGCTCAAAATACTAAAAAGACTACAGTTTTGCTGATAGTTGGATCACAAATAATACAACTTTTTATATTTTCGGTATGGACAGCAATTAGATGTATAAAAAAAACACAAGATGTATTTTTTTGTAGAACAGATTTAGTTTTTACTATCGCAAAAATACAAAACCTACTCCACTTTTCCAGAGATATTTTATAATGATTACAGTCGATAAAAATTGATATTAAGACAACAATTAGGTATAAGAAAGTCAAAACCCGGGTTTACAAATTGGTAGGATCGGATCAAAAAGTCGCACATTCTGAATCGGCTTCCGCCTCTCATTCCAGCTCTCCTGCCGATTTGCGCTCAAAAGATCGCACCGGAACTATCGATCGAGCCCCGCGAATTATAAATAAGACAGGCACCCGAAGGGTGCCTGAACGTGTGATCGATGCGGGGCTCGAACCCACCACCTCTTCCTCCGGAGGGAAGCGCTCTATCCAAATGAGCTAATCGACCATATCAATAGGAATTTACAGGGAAAGGGGATGGAAGTCAATGGGTTGATGCCGACTTATAAAGAGAAGAACCGTCCCGGAGACAGGACGGTTCAGGAGTTTTTATGAGAAAAAATCAGTCGTCAAATCTTCTTTTGCCTTTTTCCAGCATTTTCTGAAGAGTGTCCGCCGGATTCTGACATTTGCTCAGGAAAATCATGGCGGCGATAATGTAAGGCTTGTAGCTGGCTTCTTTATAGAGAGGATCTCTGTAGCGGTCGAATACTGAAGCGGC
The DNA here is from genome assembly GCA_016936555.1 of Spirochaetales bacterium. Lineage (GTDB taxonomy): Bacteria > Spirochaetota > Spirochaetia > DSM-2461 > DSM-2461 > Spirochaeta_F. Next base: position 72,095 of record JAFGXR010000034.1, read on the forward strand.
TACTTCGCCCTGCTCGCAGCTGACGCCGGTGATGTCGGCGGGAAGGCAGTGCATGTAAAGCGCTTTGCCCTCTTTGGTCGTCGCCATCAATTCTTCCGTACATTCCCAGTCCTTATATTTCGCGTTCTGGGCAAGCAGCTCTTTTTCAAGTGCTTTGATTCCGTCGTGATCGCCCTCTCCGTAAAGGTCAGTCCTCTTTTCCATAGCGGCGAAGGGAGCCCAGGATTTGGGATAAACGATATCCGCATCTTTAAAGGCTTCGGCCATGGAGTTCGACTTAACGAATTTGCCGCCCGATCTTTCGGCGTTGACTCTTGCGACTTCTTCCACCTCGGGCATAACCTCATATCCTTCAGGATGGGCAAGATGAACTTCCATTCCCAGGCGGGTCATAAGACCGATGATTCCCTGGGGTACGGAAAGGGGTTTACCGTAGGAAGGAGAATAAGCCCATGTCATGGCGATCTTCTTGCCTTTGAGGTTTTCGATTCCGCCGAACTCATTAATCAGGTGAAGAGCGTCGGACATGGACTGTGTGGGGTGGTCGATATCGCACTGAAGATTGACAAGTGTCGGTCTCTGCTCCAGAACACCGTCCAGGTGTCCCTGTTTTACAGAGTCGGACACTTCCTGCATATAAGTATGGCCTTTTCCGATGTACATATCGTCTCTGATACCGATGACATCAGCCATGAAAGATATCATGTTTGCGGTTTCCCGGACTGTTTCCCCGTGCGCCACCTGGGATTTTCCCTCGTCGAGGTCCTGCACTTCAAGACCGAGGAGGTTACAGGCACTGGCATAGCTGAATCTGGTTCTTGTCGAGTTATCCCGGAACAGAGAAATACCCAGCCCACTGTCGAACAGTTTTGTGGAAATGTTTTCCTCCCTCAGGTTTCTGAGGATATCGGCAACGAGGAAAGTCGATTTGATTTCATCGTCACTCTTATCCCAGGTCAGGAAAAAGTCATCATTGTACATTTTGTCACTGGCCAGACGGGACAGTTCCTTTATCATCTCTTCGATACGAATTTTACTCATTGAAATCTCCTTTGGTTGCATAGGCGAGCAGGCTGTTAACAGCCGACCAGCCTATTTTTATATCCTTCTACTATTGTAGTTAAATTGTAATATGGGTTCCAGTCTTACCGGCGACAGCTTCCCTGATATGCTCCGGATCAGTGATAATAGCTTCCCTTCCGCCTTTTTCCAGAAAGCTTATGACAGCCTGAACTTTGGGCAGCATGCTTCCGGGAGCGAAATGTCCTTCGTTCATATACTGTTTCATCTCTTCGAGCGAAACGTTCTGCAGTCTTTTCTCTTCAGGTGTATTGAAATTGAGCGCGACCTGGGGAACACCTGTCGAAATAATCAGCAGATCCGCCTCGAGATCGGCCGCGAGAAGGCTTGTGGCGAAGTCCTTGTCGATGACCGCATCGACACCGACAAATCCGTTCTCTTCACGGATAACGGGAATACCGCCTCCGCCGACGGCGATGACATTGAATCCCGCACCGATAAGCGTGTTGATTGCTTCCTTCTCAACAATGCTCTGAGGTTTGGGAGAGGCGACGACTCTTCTGTAGCCCCGGCCCGCATCGGAAACCATATTCCAGTCGGGATGTTCCTTCCTGATGGATTCCATCTGCTCTTCCGTATAGAAGGTTCCGATAGGCTTGCTGGGTTTTTCAAAGGCCTGGTCCGCTCTGTCCACCTCGACCTGGGTTACGATGGTCACGGCACTTTTATCCATGTTGCGGCTTTTGAACTCGTTGTCCATGGCCTGCTGGATCTGGTATCCGATGGCGCCCTGGGTATCGGCTCCGCAGCTGACCAGGGGAACGGCATGCATTCCCGCCACTTCATGGGCGATTTCAGATCTTCTGAGGATAAACCCGACCTGGGGTCCGTTGCCGTGGGTCACGACAACGCTGAAACCTTCCTCGATGAGATCTACGATATGCTTTGCAGTAGTACAGATTGCCGCATACTGGTCTTCTACTGTCTGATGGTCTTTATCCGCGATTAAGGAGTTCCCCCCGATAGCAATAACAGCCAATTTCTTTTCCACTTTGACTGCCTCCTGTTTTTCAATTTTTTCACTAATGATCAAACAAAGTATGATTGTCTGATATTACCATGAAACAGGGAGAGTTGTAAAATTCTTTCAACAAAAAATGATCAGTTCATTCCGCCGTCTTGCTCAGGTATATTTTTTTATCTATAATTGGCCACCGTAAAGAGTTATCCCCTGTGGATATCTATATAAAAAAGGAGGGACTTCATGTCCAACAACTCTGAAGCGAGAAGAATTCTCGATCAAACAGCCAATCCCGCCCCCCTGGGACTGATGGGATTCGGTATGACAACCGTACTGCTGAATATTCACAACATAGGGCTTTTTGAGCTCAATTCCATGATACTTGCCATGGGAGTCTTTTTCGGAGGTCTGGCTCAGATTTTCGCAGGTCTGCACGAACAGAAAAAAGGTAACACTTTTGCCGCGACCGCCTTCACTTCCTACGGAGCTTTCTGGTTATCCTTCGTTACACTGCTCGAACTCCCCCGATTGGGATGGGCACCGGCGTCTGATGATCTGTCCATGGGATTCTACCTTCTTATGTGGGGAATCTTTACAGGATTCATGTTTATCGGAACTCTGAGACTCACAAGAGCTCTCCAGGTTGTTTTCGGTACGCTGACGCTGCTTTTCTTCCTGCTGGCAATTAAGGATTTCACCGGAATCGCCCCTGTGGGAACCGTTGCGGGCATCGTGGGAATCTTCTGCGGATCCAGCGCCATCTACACGGCCATGGGAGAAGTTCTGAACGAACTTTACGGAAAAGAAGTTTTTCCCCTGGGTTACAGAAAATAATCAAAGCTTAAGATTGGATTTGAAAGGAGCTGGAAACGGCTCCTTTTTTTATTCGTTTACAAGAATTTCAATGCCTATTTCTTTGCAGAAAAGTATAAGCGATTTGTATTCTTTTTCTACTATCTGCTTCAAAATCTCCATATCCAACTTCTGATATTCATGGATTACGATATTTCTGAAACCTGTCATGGCAATCATGGATTTAGTAGAAGATGATGATATTATTCCGGAATTTTCAAGAAGATGAAAGGATTCCGCGCTATTCTGGGGCATTCCCAAATGCTTAATAGCGACAAGATGCTGGGCCAAATCAATAGCTGCCTGACAAGCCCTCTCCAGATTGAGGATTAATGCATCAATATGAGTAAAATTATCCAGTTGGGGATTTGCGTTATATTCCTCTCTCATTCTTCTAAGAGACCGTTCAATAATGGCTGATTTATTCAATATGACATTATCGGCTTGCATAGGCTTCCACAATTTCCCTTCTATCTTCATTAAATTGAATGTACATTCCCAGAAGATTAGCCCTGAGCAGATTCATTTTGTCTTCATCTCTGACAAAAACAGGAATACCTTTCAGCAAGGCTTCTCTGGCATATATCAGGTTTTTCGAAGAGATAATTCCCAGATCAACAGTTCTTGAGAATTCATAAGATAAAGACGATGAGAGGCTTAAAAAATCAGATGGCAAGATTTTTTTACCTGATTCGGTAAGTACAGCCATATCTATATCACTATCCGGTCTTAATTTACCGGTGGCAGCACTTCCCAGTAAAAAAACAGCCACGACCTTATCGTATTTCCTGAATATATCTGCCGCAACAGTCTGGATCTTCTCAATCATATAATCCAAATGTATGTTAAAAAACGGTTTATCACAAGGATAAACCGATTTGAAGTCATTCTATAAATAGATCGTTTAAATTCACAGAGAACTCCCGAAGAACAAAGGAATTCACAATTTTATCGCTTTCATCATTTTTCAGAAAAGCCGGAGGAATAATAGTTCCCTCATCATAAGTTCCTTTATCATTCAGGAGAAAAACCTGCACATACCGGCTTTCGTGATCAATGATCCAGTACTCCCGGACGCCTTCCCTTTCATAAAGCCTGAATTTCTCGTTAAGATCTTTCTTCGACGTATAGGGAGAGAGAATTTCTATAACCAGATCAGGGGCGCCGGTGCACCCTTTTTCCGTCAGTTTATCAGGATCACAGATGACCGAGAGATCCGGCTGAACGACGGTCCGGATATCGCTTTCCTCCTGCCCGGCAAAATCGGGGAATGTGACATCGAAGGGAGCGGCAAAGACTTCACAGGTTTTGTCTTTTAAAAATGTATCTATTTCCGTTGAGAGTTTTCGAGATATCCGCTGGTGCCGGGTTGCCGGCGCCGGGCTCATATTCCAGGCGACCCCGTCAATCAGCTCCCATCGCTCATCGTCGGGCCAGGTTGCGTAATCTCCATAGGTGTAGATCTGATCGTTTTTGATTTTAGGTATCCCCATATTCCTCATATCTCCAGTATATATTTCTCTAGACAGATCTACAAAGAAAAAACACATGCTGCTTCAACTGAAAAGACACACCACAGACTGGAATATGTATAATTTTACCTGTCTTCCTTTTTAAAGACTTTAGCCGCTGCGGCCAGCCCCGCCAGGGCAAACCCCGCACTTACGGCAAAACAGATCCAGAGAGGAATCGCAGCGGCTCCTGCCGATTGAACGGAATCGAGTGCAGTCTGCCGCAACCCGGTAACCACATAAGTCGTCGGATTGGCCAGAGCTCCGATGCGCATCCACAGGGGAAGTGATGCAAGGGGATACAGCGAGTTGCTCAGAAACAGCAGAGGCATTTGAAGAAGGAAAATGAGCATGTGATATCCTTCGGAACTGTCAGTCATAGTTGCCGCGGCCAGAGCCAATCCGGAAAAACCGATTCCGAAAGCGGCAATGAGAATCAAACCGCCCAACCATTCGAAAGGGTTTCCGTTCAATTCCGCTCCCAGGATGAGGCCGACCAGAAAAATGATAAGTGCCTGAATGAGCACTTTTGTAGTGATCGTAAGAACATGCCCAGAAAGGATGCTTACCCGGGGAACGGGAGCGGCTCTGTATTTTTTTACGATACCGCTTAACCTTTCATTCAGCCAGGTCGATCCCCCGGCAATAGCGGCTCCTACAGCAGTAAGGGCGACGATTCCGGGAATCATAAAGGTCATATAATTATCCCCTTTCATCATGCCGCCCATACCCACACCGAAAAGAACGACCCAGAGAAGAGGCTGGATGAGCATTCCGGCTATTTCCTCCGGATGCTTCACCGTTTTGTGCATATATTTCTGCCAGAATATAAATGTAGCGTTCATATTTATCCTTATTCAGTCTCTTAAATGCCGCCCTGTGTGCTTTAGAAAAACATCCTCCAGGGTCGGTTTCGAAAGAGTGATATCTTCAATTCTGTAACCGCAGCCGAATGCCTTTTCCACAACCTCCGCCAGCCTGCGATTGCCTGAATCAACGCCGATCTGGACCATATCGCCTATGGCTTCCAAGGTTTCGACAAAAGGCAGCTCTTTCAAAGTCCGAATCAGGGTTCCCCTATCTCCTGTGCCCTTCAGGTACTGCCAGAGAGCGGCATCCCAATTCTCCACTTTTGTCAGGATCATTGTATCCTCCTTCCGCTTTCCATTGAAAAAAGCGGGATCGGCATAGCAGGATTCATAAAAGGGAACATTGTTTCCCATCATCCGGGACATAAGGGGACCGATATTTTCCATCTGACGACTCTCCAGGAGCCATTCGGGCATGGTTTCGCTGACAAACACCGCCGCATCGACCAGTATCATACCGGCGACTCTCTCCTCATGCTCAAGGGCCGTACGAACCGCCAGAGTACCTCCGTATGATGAACCGACCAGATAGACCTGATCGAGATCAAACTCATCGAGCAGAGCCGCAAGCTGATCTACCGCCGCTTCCTGTGTGTAGGGATTGGCTCCGGTCCAGTCACCGGATATCATTTTTTCACTCAGTCCGTAGGGAACCTGGTCATTAGCGATGACCCGTCCCATGGAACCGAAAAAGTCCATGACCCTGTCCCAGGAGTACAGGTTATACATGGAACCGTGAAGGAGAACAAAAACAGGTTCATCCTTATCTGCCCCGCCCTTTTCCCTGTAATGTATTTCTATGCTATCAGTCCCTTGAAAGGGAATGGTGACAAAACGGCTGTCGTTCCTTTGAACCTCTTCAGCAGAGACCACATCCTCTAGAGGTGCTGGCGAGATAAACAGAGGAACTATGACAGCCAGCAATGCAAGGGAGGCAATCACAATAGCGATAATGAGTAAAATTCTCTTAATAAGCTTCTTTTTCATACTAAATCCTTATATTTAATGCTTTATAGCACTTAATATACTGTGATATTTTACTAAAGTCAACTTTCCTGCTTGATTTTTAATGCTTTATAGCACTATTATGAGATAGATGAATGATTCGACACTACAACACGCCAAAGAACTACTGACCTGTCTGGAAGATTATCTGAAGCAATCCGGTGCTGAGGCTTTCAAGTCTGACTGGGTCGTGGATTTTTCCCGCTGGTTATTGAGCTCTGAACAAAAGGAAAGCATCGCAGAGGAACACGCAGGTTCGGGAATGGAGGATATTCTGATCGGAATGCATCTGGTCAATATGGCCAACCTCCTGAAAAAAGAACAGAACCGGTTTGCGACCGAAACGCCCTTTTCATCCTTTATGGATTTCCAGTACCTTTTCGTTCTGAACGAACACGGAGACATGACAAAATCCCGGTTGATCTTTTCCAACAATATGGAAATGTCGTCGGGAGTTGAAGTGGTCAATCGTCTGAACAAACAGGGTTGGATAGAGGAGAAAGAGAACCCCGATGACCGGCGATCGAAACTGGTCAGCGTCACAGAAGAAGGGCGGAGAACTCTCGATGAATACAGGGAACAGGGACTGAATATCTATAAATCCTGTTCTATCGGTTTGGAAGACAATGATAAAAAAGCTTTACTGAATTCGCTCGGTCTTTTAAGCCGGCTCCAGAACTGATACTTAAGGCTTGATTCTATTCCACATATTATCGGCCATTTTTTCAAACAGGGCCTTATCATAGGGCATGGACTGATTCTGAAGATAGTGAAATCCCTTGGGAAGGAGAACCAGCTCATAAGCCAGGACTTCGGGATCGACAGCAGAAGAGATTTCCCCTTCGGCAAGGGCTTTGGCAACCCTCTTCGACAGGGCCTTGTTGAATCCTTCCATCAGCTTGACCGAGCGGTCTCTGTAATCGGGAAAATAGAAAAGAAGTTCCGAAAATAATGTGTCATGGGAATGAAGACCCTTTTCTTCAACAGTCCAGTCCACAGCTGAGGAACCGATAAAGAGATAGACAAGCTCTTTCATGGAATACTGATCCATATCCAGATTATGCCCTTCCGATCCCTCGAGAAGATGAATCATAACCGAGCGGCCGATGTCTTCTTTATTTTCAAAATGAGCATAGAGCGATGGTTTTTTTATGCCCACCGAATCGCCGATCATCTTCATGGTCGTATTGCTGTAACCATGGGCGAGGAAGAGATTGAGAGAACTGACGACTATTTCTTCTCTTGAAGTCATGGCTAAGCATTATACTCAATTTTTCTAAAAAGAAACAGGGGCTGTTAAACGTCGCTACCGAAACCTTCCCATCATCGCTGCCAGTGTCTCCGGTTCCCACCAGGGTGCTTACCTCGTTGGTGGAAATATCGATTTTCCTGATGCGTTGATTTGATTTATCGGACACATAGAGATCGGTTCCATCGGTAGTGAGATTCTGAGGACTATTGAAGACAGCGGCGGTTCCAGTTCCGTCGGCATAGCCGCTGCTACCCGAACCGGCTATGGTGGTGACCACTCCTGTACCGATAACAATCTTTCTGATCAGGTTATTTGACGTATCGGCTACATAGAGATCTGTTCCGTCAATTGTTATTCCATAAGGCCAGTTAAAAGAGGCAGCAGCACCTGTTCCGTCGGCTGAGCCCGGTGATCCTGATCCTGCCAGAACGGAAACCGCTTGGTTGGAAATAACAATCTGACGGATAACACATTGAATCGGGTCTGTCACATAGAGGTTGGTATTGTCCGTAGTGATGGCATAGGGATAAGCCCCTAAACCTGAAACCAGGGTCGTGACGACTCCCGTGGAAATGACGATTTGTCTGATATTGGCAGAGTCTGCATCTACAACATAGAGATTTGTGCCGTCTGTAGCCAGGTCCGAAGGTTTGTTGAACGTCGCCGCTGTACCAGTACCATCGTCAGAACCTGCTGCTCCAGATCCTGCCAGGGTAGTCACCTCACCGGTAGCAATGACGATTTTCCGGATCAAATTATTGAAGGTATCGGCCACATAGAGGTTTGTTCCATCGGAAGCTATACCTTCCGGAGACTCAAACCTGGCATCTGATCCCGTTCCATCATCAGTGCCGGATGCTTCTGCGGTTCCGGCAAAAGTTGAGACTACAGGGAAATCCGGTTCCCAAACCGCGTAGAGAGTCACGTCCGCAGCTCCCATGGTGTAGGATTGACCGTCGGTATACCCTACCAATCCGGATGAACTCGTTGACCATCCCTGAAATGTATTCCCCGTAAGAGAATAGGCATTGGCCGTAAGAGCGGAGGAGGTTCCGTAATCCAGGGACAGATCAGCCATGGTTCCCGTTGCCGAGGCGTTATTTTTGTCAAAAGTAATTGTATAGGAATTGACTGTCCATACCGCATAAAGGGTCACATCGCCGGAACCCATTGTATAGGACTCTCCGTCAGTGAATTCAACGGCTCCCCCCGATGTCGTCGACCATCCTGAGAATGTATAACCACTCAGAGCGAAAGCATTTGTGGTCAGCGCTGCGCTTGTTCCGAAATCAAAGGTCTGATCCGCCATGGTTCCCGTTGCCGAGGCATTGTTCTTGTCAAAAGTTATCGTATAAGTCACTTGAGACAATACTGTAACAGCAAAGGTTCTGGTAATAATATTGCCGTCACCATCGGTGATTGTAGCCGTTAGGGTTACTGTTTCGCTGCTCCCCGAAGGTTGGGTCACAGTTGCGGTTCCGCCGGAAAAACTTACAACGGAAGTATTATCGGAAGTCCAGCTTATGGTGCTGCCATTCACATCACCCAGAGTGGGAACAGTAAAATCATCGGTAACCGTTGTTTCCGTATCACTTCCTGCAAAAGTGAAATCACTGAAGTCCAGAGCTGAAGCATCCGTAGATGCATCCGTCGCTTTAACTATGGTTACTGTGATGGTTTTCGTGGCGGTGTTTCCGCTGCTGTCGGTTATGGTGGCCGTAAGAATGATATCCCTATCTCCATCAGCCGGCCGGGTAACAGTTGCTGCGCCTCCGCTTATATCGACAACATCTGTATTGTCTGATGTCCATGTGATTGTAGTACCATCAACATCTCCTGTTAAGGGCAAAATGAAATCATCCGTAACCGCAGAACCGGTATCTGTTCCGGAAAAGATGATGTCACTTTCTGTCAGAGCATCAGCTGCGGACTGAGCATCCGTTACATCCTGAGCTGAATAAAGTGAAATCAAATCAGAACATGAAGCAGTGAGAAAAATCGCTAATAATAAAGAAATATATCGGGTTTTCATATTTTATCTCCCTATAAATAGATCCGCAGACCGGCCGGTATAAGTATCTGTTGCCCATGGTTTACGTCTTCTTCCAGAAAAACCTGGTATGAAGGGCATATAAAGACACCTAATCTGTCTGAAAATCTGAAATTGAAATTCAACGAAACTCCCATGGCCGAATCGTAGAAAACTCCGAACCCCAGATTGTCATCATTTACAAAATGCAAGATTCCTCCATATACAAAAGAGGGCGTGAAATAAAAAGTGTCCGGTATAAACTCAAGTTCATAACCGATTTCCAACTGCCAGAGCAAATCGAGAATGAGAGAAATGGAATCGATGACCGGAAGCTCATATGTCAGCGCGAGATCGGGGGATAAATTGATGTTCTCCCAGAAAGAACCTTTATCACCACTGCCGAACCCCAAATCCAGGCCGGCTTGCAATCCGACCCCGTAAGAAACAAGATCGGAATAGTTGACTATGGGAATGGCATTCATAACACCCACATCGACGGATTTGATCCGGACAACCTGACTGAACAGAGAACTAATCCCCAATAAAAGAAAAAATGAAATAATCAATAGTTTCTTCATCATAACCTACCTAACGTTAGTTTTTATTATAATTATAGACAGGATGAGAATCAGTTCAAATTTCCAGAGCTATTTTTTTGTTTTTTAAGGCCGTTCCAGGAATGTTATTAACCTTGACCAATCTGAATTGTTCCATAGTCAAGGCACGGCGATTTGCGGAGGAACGGATCGAACACAGGAGCACCGCAGCAACGCGGAGATCGGGATAAATCTGACGACCTAGGAGAAAAGATTCACCACATCCTCTTTCCCCAGAGACTTGAAGAAACTGCTCTCCGTGGAAACGACATCCTCCACCAGCATCTTCTTGCGGTTCTGCATCTCCAGTATCTTGTCTTCCACCGTGTCCTTGGCAATGAACTTATAGGCGATGACCCGGTTCTGCTGCCCGATCCTGTGGCTTCTGGCAATGGCCTGCGCCTCGATGGCGGGGTTCCACCAGGGGTCGAAAAGAACCACGTAGTCCGCGGAAGTCAGATTGATCCCCACCCCGCCGGCTTTGAGGCTGATAAGAAAAACGCGGTTTTCTTCATCATTCTGAAAACTCTTGATCTGCCCGTCCCGGTCCCTGGTCTGTCCGTCCAGATAGGAATAGGAGATCCCCGCCTGATTGAGAAAATCCCTGATAATATGGAGGGATTTGACGAACTGGGAGAAAATAAGGATTTTGTGGTTCTCCTCCATGATCTCCCTGATAAGGTCCTTAAGCATTTCAAATTTGGCGGGAATGATATGGCTGTATTCCTCCGATACCATCTTCGGGAAGTTCGCAGCCTGCCGCAGCCTGAGAAGAGCTTCGAATATGACCATCTGGGATCCCGCCACGCCGTTATCATTGACCGAGTCGCTGACTTTATTGCGGTAGTATTCGCGGATTTCGTTGTAGAGCCTGCGCTGCTCGTAACCCAGTTCGATATGCTGGATGATTTCCTCTTTTTCCGGAAGGTCCTTCACCACATCCTCTTTCTTTCTCCGCAGGATAAAGGGGAAGACGATTTTCCTGAGCAGTTCCGTGGCCCCCTCGTCGTTTTCATCTTCGATAGGCCGGGCGAAACGCCTCCTGAACTGCTCCGCCGAACCGAGTAGCCCCGGATTGAGGAAATCGAACTGGGACCAGAGATCCATGGTGTTGTTCTCGATCGGCGTGCCGGTCAGGGAGAGGCGGTGCCGCGCGTTGACCAGTTTGACGCTTTTGAAAATCTGCGATGAGGCATTTTTGATATTCTGCGCCTCATCGAGGATAATGTAGGTGAAATCCATGGATGAGAAGAGCTCTATATCATTTCTGAGGGTGTGGAAGCTTACAAGAATGATATCGATGCCCTGAAGCTCCAGTTCCGTCGTCGCCCTCCCCGGCCCGTAGTGACGGATTGTTTTCAGAGAGGGGGTGAACTTCTCCGCCTCATCCTGCCAGTTGGGCATGGTGCTGACGGGAACGACGATCAGGGCTTTTTCCAGCCGCCCCTCGTTCTTCAGCTTCATAAGAAGGGCCAGGGTCTGTATGGTCTTCCCCAGCCCCATATCATCGGCGAGACAGCCGTTCAGATTGTACTGATTCAGAAAATAGAGCCAGTTGAGCCCCGCCTGCTGATAATGGCGCAAGGTGGCATTGAGCCCTTGCGGCGGTTCCGCTTCCCCGATTTCATCGAAATGCTGAAGCCCTTCAATCGCCTTTCCAAGGCGGCGGACCTCTTCGTTATCGCGGTTCTCAATCTCTTCGTACAGAACGTCTATCATCCCCAGATTAAAGGAGGAGATGCTCAGCTCCCCGTCGCCGTCCATTCCCATATTCCGGAGCTGTTCCAGCTTTTCCAGATCGGCCTGGCGGATCAGATAAAAGCCATTCCGGCCCTTCATCAGCGGGTCCCCGGGCGTAAAACTGTCGAAGACCGGATCGTCAAAATTCCCGTCGGTGTCTTTGATACGGGTCTTTATATCGAGCCAGTCGCTGCTCTTGTTCACACTGAAGGAAAATCCCGCGGCCATGCGGATCTTCTGTTTGGCCCCTCTCCGGCGCAGCTCGGCTCCGTCGGCGATCAGCTGCTCTCCGTAATTGAGGAGCATTTTGTCCACGGAACTCTTGAATTCGAAGGTGAAGCCGTCGCGGAACTCCAGATCGCTGTAAATCAGCTTATCCTCCATGACTTCGCAGAAATAGCTGAAGGCTTCCATCTCAAAATCCGTATTTCTATTGATGATAGTCGTCACATCATCGGTTTTTTCTGAAATAAAAGAGGCCGATGTATTGGTTCTGAAGGCGAATTCCCTGTCCTCATAGCGGAAGAAAAGAGAGATTCTGGATTTCCTTCCCCTTTCGGAGAACTCGAGGACCGGAAGGGGCTCCGGATTGAGATACTCGATTCTGCTCTGGGGCAGCTCGACGAAAATCCCTTCGGGCAGCCCCTTTCCGACTCTCTCGGAAAGCCTGATAATCTCCTCTTCGCTCATGGAGGTGGAGTTGGCGAAAAAATCGATGATCCAGTCCGAAGCCTCTCCGGTTTCGCGCATAAAGAATATAACGGCGCTGTGAATATCTAAGAGATAGAAAAGGCCGCTGTCGTTATAGAATTCATGGGGAAGATAGAGAGTCCTCGATGATGTTTTCCCGTCTGAAAAGGTCACCTGTGGCATGTAGTAGGGATCGCCGCCCTTGTGGTCGTAGAAAACGAAGCTGATGCGTGTTTCAACGATTTTCCTGACATCGACCTCAATCAGCCCCCGGTAGTCGCGATAAAAAAAACTGTCTATTTCCCCTGCGTCTATCTGCCCGAAAGAATCGGACAGGCGGTAGAGTTCCCTGTTCTTTTTAAGAAGCCTGTATAGCTTCTGTTCACAGCTTGTCAGCTCGCCGGTTTCATCGGAGGTTCCCCAGGGATGAAGGGGATTCTCCTCTTCGGCAGGGTAATTATTGACATGATAAGCTGTTACCGAAAGCCCCCTGGTCATTGTATCGGTAAAAAAGTCCGGTTCAATGACAAAACCGTGGGACCAGGGCGGTTTCTCTTCGACCGGTTCCTCTACTGTTTTTTCTTCCGGTGCGGATTCACTCTCCGGTTCAGCAGTTTCCTCCGGAGGTGTCTCCGCCTCCCGATCTGTTTCCCTGGAGATTCCGGGTATTTCCGCAACGGATCCGGATGAGGTTTCCCCGGAAACCGATTCGGAATGAGATTGAGATGTTGCGGATTTATTCGACCCATCTGCCGGATCGGATAGCTCAGCGGCGCCGGCGGCGGTTTCCGCGATTTCAGGAATTTCAGTCCGGGCCGGAACTGATCTTTCATCTTTCCCCTGAGGTGTCCCGGAAAAGAGATCCGACTGGTTCAGGTCCGCAGCGGCGAACAAGGGCAGATCATCGAAAAGAGAGAGAGGGAGCTCTTCCTTCGGTTTGCTTTCCGTTTTTTTCGCAGAGACTTTCGAAGGGCTTTTTTTTGTTTTTTTTACTTTCTCCGGCCGAGGCTCCTGGAAACCCGCTTCGAAGTCATCAAATAGATACTGCTGTTCCATAGGGCTTTGAAATAGTGGCGCATTTGCCGAATAAAATCAATAAGATTGTCAGACCGATCAGAATGTGGCATCCGGGCTGACCGGATTGGGAAAAAAGACCCAGCTGTAGTCGCCTTCGAGACTTCCGAAATACGCTCCCGCCTGGGAAAAAGTGTAGTCTTTCAAGGAAAAAAGAGAGACATAACCGCTGTAATGCTCGAAGGCGAAATAGATGAGACCTCCCGGGAGGCCATTATGAAATACGGCTGTACCTGTGCCCTGCATAAAAGAGCTCCAGCTATCGGCAGAGAACTCGACAACGGCCAGACTGCCGGGAGAAGAAAGCCTGGATGAATCGATCGTATCTGTAAAATCCACGCCGTCTATAGTCGCGCTGAAGCGGATGGGGCAGGACATAAGCCCGATTGAGGATGAATAAGTCATGAAATTCGTATCCTGTGGATAAGTGGTTCCGGAAGCGCCTAAAGTGACATCATTGAGGAAGAGTCTCACATAATTGACCATAGCCTCGAAAGACTCGGTGGATTCCGAATTCAGGGACGAGAGATAGCCGAAAACAGGAGTGCTTCCACCGGATCGGAATGAATCGACATTGAGACGGGATCCGTCAAAGCTGAAACCGGCCTCCCCGTCTCCCCAATCGTGGTTTTCATAGATCTTCCAGTATGAGGGCCCGGAGGAGGAGATGGACCAGTGAACATTAACAGGCTCCACATCGGACTCATATTTAAAGAAGGGCAGGATGTTAAGGCAGCCGGTTAAAAACAGACCGGAAAACAGAAGGACCGCTATCTTTTTCATAAACGCATTCCTATGGCAGGAGCATATGACAGTGTCGAGGGATTAAAATTCCCGGTATCGGGCATATAGAAGTAATTGGACAGATATATCTCCACTTTTCCCAGATCCAGACCGATCCCGATATTCACGCCCAGGGAAGTCCAGAAGGCAAAAAGGCTCCCTGTCCTCATTCCATCCTCATCCTTGAGAAAACTCGTGCTCCAGTGCCTGACCGGAACATCGGTAATTCGGACGACATCCGATGTAATACCCAGAAAGATTTCCAGTTTTTTATTCACGATAAAGAAATCGAGTTCAAGGGGTACCGTCGCGGTGACAGAGGGATTATCTTTGTTGTAAAGAGGATCCGCTTCGGTTCTCTCGAAGAAATCATATGCCCCGGCGACACCCAGGCTGAGGCCGAACCAGGGTCTGGGTTCCCAGAAAAGCCCGGCGGAAAGAAGGGAGCCGCCTCCTGCAAAAGCATTGAATTTCAAAGTTCTCGGTCCGTTTTTTAAAACGTCGGGAGTCCACAGTCGGGACAGGTCCAGAGAGCTGTAAGCGGCTTTTATGGCCATGACTTCTCTGGTATCGAGTTCCAGCCCTTCCGACAACACCTCTATAAAAAAAGACCAGAACTCTCCATAGCGGATTTCCAGCTGTTCCAGTAAGGTCTTCTTGCGGGGAATTCGCCTATCATCGACATAATGCCTATAGAGATTGTAGAGCGATTCGTAATCCTTTCTATAGCTGTCACTGAACTCGGGAGATACTTTATCAGCCAGAAGAAGCTGCGATTCAATGCGGACCGACTCATCGGCAAAAGCCTGAAAGTCTGATTTGTACAGAATGCGGAGAAGTTCCAGTCTTTCAAGAACGAGAACATCCCTGAGAGCCCATTTGAAATCGTAGGAAGCAGGCGTGGTCTGGCTGTCATAGAGAGCAAAGTCATAGTCCGCCGAAAAAAAGGAGGGATCGATTTCATCGCCGAAGATAAAATCAGTGATGGCCCTGCGCTTCTCAATCTCGATAAGGACCTTCAGCCTGTAGTCTTTCAGGACCGGTTTGTCCTTCATCCGGTCGGGCATCTGCTCCAGAACCTCAGTCATTTCATCTCTCAGATCGAATAGCGATTCATTATTATCTATCGCGCTCTCTAGGCGCCGTTTCAAATCGGGAACCGGGGATTTTTCGCTCCCGGCAGTTTCGGACAGAGAAAATGAAAGCTCCTGAGAACTGTCCGCAGAATCATCGCAGAAAGCGGGAAATGAGAATATGAGAATCAGCAGATAGAAAAAGCGCTTCATCAGTTAATTGTCGACCCAAAAGTCTTATAAAGTCAAACACCGCCCGGCATAACCCGTCGGCGGTGTTGAGGCATCAGTAGGCTTTGGCGAACACGACCCGCCGTTTGCTCGGCGCCCCGCAGTGAATACACGTCCCGTCTTCCTCTTTCCCGTCGAGGGGGATATTCCTGATGGTAATCTTAAGCTCCTTCAGCTCTTCCTCACAGGTTACTGAACCGCACCAGTGAGAGAGGGCGAATCCACCGTGAATCTCAGGTTTATCCTTGTTTTCCGGAGTGAAATAAGCCTCGAACTCATCTTTGTCATCGATAGTTCTTGTATTTTCATCGCGATAGGCTTTAGCCCGTTCGAACAGAGTGTTCTGAATATCATCCAGTGTGTCATGAAGGTTTTTCACAAACTCATCCCTGTCGATGAAATCTTTCTTCAATTCGGGATTGTCTCGGCGCATAACCGCAAGAGAGTTCTTCTCGATATCGCGCATTCCCACTTCCACTTTCAGAGGGACACCTTTCTTGATCCAGTTCCAGTTTTTCTCGCCGCCGCGCATATCCCGATCGTCCACATCGGCGACGAGATGGCGCTCGTGATATCTCCCCAGTCCGCGGATCTCCGCTCTGATCTCTTCGATAAAAGCCAGTACCGTATCGCGCTCTTCATCAGTCTTGTAGATGGGAAGAAAAACGACGTGGGCCGGTGCGATTCTCGGGGGGAGAACAAGTCCGTTGTCATCGGAATGAGTCATGATCAGCGCGCCGATAAGCCTTGTGGAAACGCCCCAGGAGGTGGTCCAGGCGTACTCTTCCTGCATATCCTTCGACTGGAATTTGATATTGGAGGCTTTGGCGAATTTCTGTCCGAGGAAGTGGGACGTTCCCGCCTGGAGGGCTTTGCGGTCCTGCATCATCGCTTCGATGGAATAGGTGGAAACAGCACCGGGAAACCTCTCCGATTCGCTCTTCTCCCCTGTGATGACCGGGATGGCCATGACCTTCTCGGCGAAGTTTTTATAGACGTTCAGCATCTTGATGGTTTCGTCGACCGCTTCCTCTTTCGTGGCGTGGACCGTATGCCCCTCCTGCCAGAGGAATTCCGCCGTTCTGAGGAACAGCCTGGTCCGTCTCTCCCAGCGGACGACGTTGGCCCACTGATTGATGAGGATGGGGAGGTCCCTGTAGGAATTGACCCATTTGGAGAAAGTGGCGCCGATAATGGTCTCGCTGGTCGGTCTGACGATCAGCGGCTCATCCAGCTCGCCGTCGGGAACCAGCGTTCCCTCGGAGTTCTTGGTCAGTTTGTGATGGGTGACGACGGCGCACTCCGTCGCGAACCCCTCGACGTGGTCAGCCTCTTTCTGCAGATAGCTTAAGGGGATGAACAGAGGGAAATAGGCGTTCTTATGGCCTGTCGCCTTGAACATATCATCCAGTTCCTTCTGTATATTTTCCCAGATGGTATATCCCCAGGGTTTGATAACCATGCAGCCGCGGACATCGCTGTTTTCCGCCATGTCGGCCGCCTTGATCACTTCCTGATACCAGATGGGGTAGTCTTCATCCCTGCGGGGATTGATTGCTGTCTTGTTGTCTTTTGCCATGGGCTTTCCTGTATTAAATTAGTATTTCATTATTTCTTTTGAGGTGATAATCATAGGAGAAAATCGATCGGTTTTCAATGGTCCGGAAGGCTGCTTATCCTTAATATTATTACAGATTGATCCCTTCTTCGAGACGGTGCGGTTCCTCCTGCTTCTCCTCCAGATTGCCGGCCAGGCTGTCGCACCGCTCTTTCAGGAGAGGATGGATATAACCGGGAGCGATGTCGCAGAGCGGCCGGAGAACGAACAGTCTGTCCTGAAGCCCCGGATGGGGAATGATGATATGGGGGTCGGAACTGACGATTTCATCGTAGAAAAGGATGTCCAGATCAATCGTTCTGGGTCCCCAGTGGACAATTCTCTCTCTTTTCAGTTCGACTTCGATTTCCAGCAGGCGGTCCATAAACGCCCCGGGGCCGAGCAGGGTTTGCACTTCCGCCGCACCGTTGAGAAAGCGATCCTGATCCCTATTGCCGTAGGGTTCTGTCTCGTATATTGAAGAGAGGGCTGTTACACGGCAATCCCCGGAACTATTAATGAGTTTCAACGCCCTGCGAAGGTGGTCCATCCGGTCCCCCATATTGGACCCTAAGGCGATATAGGCTCTGTGCCATTTATTTTTCACAGGCGGCTCCCCGTCCGGAGATCCGGACTCTAACTCAACAAGCTGTAACGGCATTATAACAGCATTTAATACAAAACAACAGCAAGAATCACTGGAGCGGTAATGGCTTGAACACCGACCAATTTCTTATTGAAACCTGAATCCGTACAACCTGCACATAACCCCACCTCAGGGCTGACAATTTAATTAATTCATTCGGACCATATCAGCTTGATCGGC
>JAFGXR010000001.1 GCA_016936555.1 Spirochaetales bacterium
CCCGAACACGGAAGTTAAGCTCAACTGCGCCGATGGTACTGCAATTTTGTGGGAGAGTAGGTCGTCGCCAGGCTTTTTTATTTATAAACATCTTCATAGAATCAAAAACGAGTTTGTTTAGAAGTGCGACGACCCCTGGGCTAGTGTGGCTTTGACGAAGTCAAAACGAACGATGGTAGTGAGCGAAGCGAACGGAACTGGCGGACTCGTTCCTCGGCAAGCCTGCGGTACGATCCTGATGTCGCCAGGCTTTTTTTTGCCAGAATGGTTTTTGGGAAGTAGTTTTGGCTAATTGCTGGCGTTTGCAGTGAAAAAAAGAATGAACAATAACCTGCCTCAGTCTGTGATCAGATTTTTGCAAAAAAAAAAATTAAGAATAAATAAGTCCCGTTCGAGTCTATTCTCCTGTTTTTTATAATAATCGATTTTTATGTATTGTATAGGAAAGTCTGGTTTCAAAGGCTTGGCTTTGAGTTTTTTTGTAATACATCAATAAATGTGGCATATATAATTAAAATTTTATTGTATAAAGTTGTTGTGAGAACTTCTATGAAAAACAGAGTTGAGTCTCTACTGATTTTTTTATTTCACTTATATCTAGTGTTTTTTTCCTGACGAAATATTTGATACGGTTCAACTATGGGTTCTGGTGCACCTGTTTTCGACAGTCCTTATGGGTATGTAATTGATTCTTAATGAAAAGATGGATCTATGGAAGATTATATCAAAATTGTTACTGAGTCATCTGGCAAAGATATTTCATTTAATACATATGTTTATTTATCCGAATCTCGGCAATGGGTTATGTATGGGGCGGGTACTCTACCAGATTCAGGAGATATAGAAATAAGAGATAGAATTATGAGAGACGATATTGCTGCTGTAGAAGAGCCGCAAGTGACTATCGAATCGATCGGAGTAAGCGATAATTCGGGATAGAGGGTTGGTACTCAAAGAGTTTCAGATAAATTAAATAAGAAAAGAATCGCCATCGTCGGGATTAAATCTACTACCAATTCAGTCAGTCAGGAAACTCTTGACGGATTTTTACTTTTCATTGAGAACAGTTTTGTAAAGACAGGGATAGTTCCTGTCGAAAATCAAAAATCAATAGAAGAAATAATCGAAGAATATAATTTTCAATTGACCTGGCTGACAGATGAAGCAGCTGCTGTTCAGATCGGAAGATTGCCGAAGCTCAGGTCATTGTCAATGGTACCCACAGTATGGTAGGGTTTAATCATTATCTTAAATTCAGATTGCTGGATGTTCAGACAGCTGAGGTAATCGCAAGCAGTCTGGATAAGGCAAATATCGAAAATGAATTTCTTTTGAGCGAGCAGGCGGTTAAGCAGTTTTTTTGATTTTTTGGTATCCATCTTCAATGTAAAAAGGACATGAATAACCTTTTCGCTTCTTAATGAAGAAAAAAAAATCAAAATCGGGTATCTTTAAAATTATTAAGAATCATTGAAGAATCTCATTTTAACATTTAAAATACTGAGTAGGGGATATAATTTTCCTTATCCCCTCCCAGGGAGGTAAGATGGCTGAATCAGACAACAGAGTTCAAATGGTGACATTCCAGCTTGGCGCGGAACAATATGGTATCGATATCATGGATATTAAAGAGATCTATGGTAAACAGGATGTCCGGCCTATTCCCAATGCACCTTCCTATGTAGAGGGAATTTTCAATCTTCGCGGAAATATCATTCCCATTATTAATCTGCACAGACGCTTCCATATCAAAAAAGCAGAACTTCAGGAAGAAGATGAATTGTTGAGCGGATTCGTCATTATCACCCTGGATGGAATGCAGGTCGGTATAATAATCGATAAGGTTTTAAGAGTCGTCACCGTTGAAACATCAACGATTCAGCCTCCTCCTCAGATGATTTCAGGGATTGGCGCTGAATATATTCAGGGTGTTGTTCATAAAGATGAGGGGTATCTTATCATTCTTGATATCAGGCGTCTCTTCGATCCCGAGGAACTCAAACATTTAGCCATTTACAACAGATAGCGGAGTTCTATGCTATTACCTGTTTTTAAACCTTATATAAGAAGGGCGGATATGGATTCTGTCCTTTCTTGCCTAATCTCTGATGAGCTCGGTCCCGGACCGATAGCCCAGGACCTGACATCGGAATTGAGCAATTACCTCAATCTTGAAAACGGTGTGCTCCTCAGGGATTACTACAGAGCCGTTTCTCTTGTTCTCGAGGTTCTTGAATTGAAAAGTGGTTCAAGAATTATTCTGTCACCTTTGAGTCCCGGAGTTTATATTGATGTTTTTAGGGAGAAAGGGATTATTCCTCTTTTTGCAGATGTCGATTCACATACGGCATTAATGAATCGGGCAAATATTGAAAAATACATTGAGCAGGGCGCAGACGCTTTGCTTCTTTTTTGTCCTCTCGGTTCTGTTGAAGATATGAATTATTATCAATCTCTCAATATTCCCTTGATTGAGGATATTTCTGAAAATTTTGGTGCTGCATTTAACGGAGCTAAATGCGGCTCTTTTTCAAAACTGACCCTTTTTTCTATGGAACCGGATAAAGTCTTGACCTGCGGTGGCGGGGCTGCTGTCTTTTCCGGAGATTCATACCTCTCTCAGCAGATTGAGGCGTTGAAAAGTTCTTATGGAAATGAAATATTTTTACCGGACATTAATGCGGCGCTGGCAATTGTCCAGTTAAAGAATATAGAGGAGAATTTACAGAAACGAGAGAGGATTGCTGAGATCTATCAGTCATCTCTGAATAAAACTGATCATAAAACACTTTCCATTGTAGATGGTGGTGAAAATGTCTATTTTTCTTTTCCTCTCATGCTGAAAAGCGGAATGAAAGAAGCTAAGTCATATATTATGAAAAAGAATATTGAGCCCAGACGCGCGTTTCTCAGGACAGCCCTTGAAATCAGCGGAAATGATTCCGCTTTATGCCCCGTTGCATCGGGTCTGATTCTGAGAACACTGCTCATGCCGCTTTATCCCTCGCTCGGTAAAAAGAATGTTGAAATGATTTCTAAGGTGATTTCCACATTACCATGAATCGGAAATAACAGTTATGCGAAAGATAAATAAAGTACTGATCATAGTTAACAGAAAAAAAAAAGACTCGTTATCAATAGCCGGAGAAATTCGTTCCTATCTTCAGGAAAAGAATATTGAAACGGCTCAACATGAAACAGAGACCGATTTGGGAGAAATCGGCAAACTGCAGGAAATTGATCTCGCGATCAGCCTCGGAGGCGATGGTACTGTATTATATGCTTCCAGACTCCTGGCTGATTTTTCCATACCTGTGATGCCAATAAACCTCGGAACATTCGGGTTCATCACTGAAGTTTCATTTTCGGAGTGGATCAATGCCTTTGAGGAGTACCGATCCGGGGTTCTCGGGGTGAGTCCTCGCGTTATGGTAGATGTTTCCGTATTCAGAGAAGGTGACTTGATCAGACATTTCAAAGGTTTGAATGATGTTGTTGTCAATGCTGACGGAATAGCCAAGCTTCTCTATCTGAATGTTGATATCAATCATGAGAATCTGGGAATTTATCGTGCTGACGGGGTAATTATCGCAACTCCTACCGGTTCTACCGCCTATTCTATTGCAGCGGGCGGGCCGATTATGCACCCCGATATGACTTCCATGATATTAACTCCTATTTGTCCTTTCTCTCTTTCTAACAGGCCGATTGTTGTTCCTTCTTCCGATATCATTAAGATCCGTGTTGAAGAGGAACAGAGAGCAAAAGTCATACTGACAGTGGACGGTCAGCTCACATTTCCCCTTGAAGAGAGGGATGAAATCCATATTACAGAATTTAAACATCGGATTCCGATTATCAGATCTGATAAACGGTCATTTTTCGGAGTCGTTAAATCCAAGCTTCGGTGGTCCGGAGGTAATAATGCTTGAAGAGCTAAATGTTAAAAATTTTGCCTTGATAGATGATATAACCGTTTCCTTCAGCGGAGGTTTTAATGTTCTTTCCGGAGAGACAGGTGCAGGGAAATCCATTCTTGTAGGGGCTCTGGGGGTTCTACTCGGGAAAAAGTCCGATACTTCTTTCATCCGTAATGGTTGTCAGGAAGCTGTTATATCCGGAATAATTAACATCAGCGGCCACAGGGAAGTCTCCCTGTGGATGGAGAAACACGGGATCAGCGACGAAGACGGTGCATTGATCATCCGCAGAACTTTGAAAAGAACTGGTCGAGGGGCAATTTATGTCCAGTCCGTACCTGTTTTACGCACCGATCTGGAAGAATTGACTTCCTATCTTGTGGATATGCACAGCCAGCATGAACATCAATCGCTTTTTGTCGTTGAAAACCACAGGAAACTGCTTGATCGTTTTGCCGGTCTGGAAAAGGAGGCGCTCTCCTTCAATGAGATGTTCCAGTCTCTCTCAAGGATGAAAAGAAATATGAAGCAGCTGCAGGAGTCGCAGGAGGATCATATCTTTCTTGTTGAGAAGCTGAAAAAGGAAATTACCGAGATAGAAAAGGCTGAGCTGGTTCCCGGTGAAGAGGAAAATCTGGAAAAGGACATTGCCATTCTTGCCAGGAGGGAAGAGGTTTTCAGCTCCATTGACGCATTCCGCAATCTTATTTCCGAAAACAGAGGGGGTGTTTTGAGCCGCTTGCGGGAAGCCGGTGCAACTCTTGAGAATCTTTCGGAAATCGATGCCACTCTGTCACCCCTGCAGAAAAGACTGGAGAGCAGTTTCATCGAGCTGGAGGATATTGGCGATACGCTAAGGACTTATCAACAGCAGTTCGAAGTAGATCCGGAGGAACTGTCCCGCAAGGAGGAACGGCTGGCGCTTATAAGTTCTCTGGAGAAAAAATACGGCAATACACTGGAAGATGTCATCGGAAAGTGTGAGGAGAACCGCCGGAGACTCAGCGACCTCGAAGATTCGGACTTTGATATGGAACAGCTGGCAAAGAAAATTGAGGCCGAAACGGAAAGGCTCAAGGAAGCAGCACAGACTCTTTCAAAAAAGAGGTCTGAAGCATCAGTTAATCTCCAGCAGAAGATCGAAAGCAATCTCAGAGAGCTGGGGATGAAATCTGCGAGATTCATTGTCGATCTCGACAGGCAGAAGAATCGGAGCGGTAACTCCGTATATACACCCTGGGGAATTGATTCGATCGAATTCCTGCTCTCAGCCAACAGCGGCGAACCGGAAAAACCTCTGAAATCTGTCGCGTCTGGCGGGGAGATCTCACGGGTTATGCTGGCCTTGAAGACGGTATTAGCCGACTCGGATGATGTCTCTTCTCTTGTCTTTGATGAGATCGATACGGGCATCGGAGGAGAAGTCGCACTGGCTGTTGGAGCTCATATGAGAGATCTTGCACAATATAAGCAGGTATTGAGTATAACTCATCTTGCATCTATTGCCGTATTTGCCGATAATCATATAATAGTGAAGAAAGAATTAATCGAAGGCAGGACCGTTACATCCGTTTCCAATCTTGAAAATGGTGAAAGGACCAGGGAGATTGCGCGCATGTTGTCCGGCGATCGTGACGGATCGGCATCTCTTTCTCATGCGGAAGAAATGCTTCGAACCTACGGTTCGGTTTAAGGTGTTCTAGATGGCAAAAGTCAGCGAAGAAGCGAAGAGGAAATACTCGGAGAAGATTAAAGTCTATAAAAAGAAAATCGACGATCAGCTTCTGAGTGAACAACAGATTCTCCAGATTCTTAAAAGCGATGATAAAGGTGCCGGATACAAGAAACTAATGCTGGCCAATGAGACTCTTAATGTTGTTTCCTATTATCTATTAATGAATGAATTATCTCTCGCTCTTCTTGGTATAAAAAATGATGCTTTTATAAACGAAGGTCGCAAAGCCTGTTTTAAAGCCCTGATCTATCTGGAAGAGGTTTTTTCTGATTACCTCGATGTCCCCTATTCCGAATATGAAGATAAATTGGAGGAAGTCGCAGGCTTTTCCGACGACGACCGCTTTAATCTAATACGAAAGACAGGCTTCTCTATCGATTCCATAAACTCGGCTTTCGGGGAGGGGTCAAAATGGAAATGGTCCTTTGTCGATATGAACGGAAGGCTGGCGGTTGTTGCAAAGAACTGTATGGATCTTAAGAAAATGTCTGCCGGAATGGATCCCCGTGTCCCCGGGTATCAGACCCGCTTGAAACAGCTGAACCTGACAAGAAGGCTTCTTCAGCAATCAGCTGATGATTTCAGAAAGAAATATGAACTATCGACGTTCCGTATCGATGATTTCAAGAGAGCCATAGGTTTTCTGGCATCCCTGAAAAGGCTGTCGATTGTTCTGAAGCGGAATAGCGATGTTGAAGCATTGAAAAAGAAAATAGATATCTGGAAACAGAAAATGGATACGGACCTGAAAAGAATGGAAGACAAACAGAAAAGGGCCCGTCTCGGTGTCGGACCCTCTGATTCGTAAACCCTATCGTTCCCTTAATTCGTCCAGGGCGTTGTAGGGAAATAATTCACCTATTGTGGATTCCGTATAATCTTTATCATTTCCGGAAAAAAATATAGGAAAATCGCTACTTGTGAACTCACTTATTACCTGACGGCAGGCTCCGCAGGGGCTTACAGCGTAATCCGCATCGGGGCAGTGGATGGCAAGTGCTTTAAAGTCTTTTTTGCCTTTGGACAGAGCGGTAAATATGGCACTTCTTTCCGCACAGTTTGTAAGACCAAATGATCTGTTCTCGATATTCGCTCCGGTTATTATTTCTCCATCAGTGCAGAGCAATGCAGCTCCCACCCGGAATTTTGAGTATGGAGAATAGGAATATTGCGCTGCTTTTTCTGCTTCTGAAAAAAGAGTCTCTTTATCCATATCGTGTCTCTCCTTTTCTGTGTTTGACAGTTTTTCGTCTTGTTGATACTATAAAAGCTACTAATAATAAACAATTGCGGGTCTATTGTACATGGGAAAAAAAGGCTATTTCGCTACACTTTTCGTATTACTGCTGTTTGTTTTCTTTCTTTTCCCGATTCCGACTGGGGAAGAGCGGTATCTTGTCCCCGAACGGGTTATAGATCTCGATAATCAATCCATTTTTCATCACACAGCGGATAGAGATTCGGGGCTTTATGCTTTCTCTCTGGGAGATTATTTCGGATATTTTTCTGGGAATTTCAGACTTTCATATTCGGGAATAAAGAACTTCGGTGTTGCTATCGGGGATCTGGCCTTTATAAATTACAGCAAAGTCCCGGGAATTCTGGATATTCAGAACAATAACGGTGAGGGGCGATCCATTATTGAAACAGCCGGTTATCCTGTTATCCGGGACGATAGAATTGTGATTCTCTCTGAAGATTATATCAGCTTCTATGACCTGGAGGGAAATCTGTTCTGGGAGAAAGAGATTCTTTCCTTTGTTACATCACTATCAATAACCCGTGGGCTTGTTCTGATCGGATACCTGGACGGTTCCTGTGAACTGATTGCCGATTCAGGAGAAGTTGTTCTTGCTTATCGTCCCGGAGGGAGCCGGATAGAGGCTATTTACTCTGCAGCCGTTTCCGGAGACAGTCAGACCGTTGCCCTGATTGCCGGTCTTGATCCGCAACGGTTTATCATTCTGGAGAAGAGGAAAAACGAATATAAAACGGTTCAGCACTTCGAGCTTGATGCTCAATACCGGCGAACCGTCGATATGTATTTTTCATCCGATAATACTGAAATCTTTTTTGAAAACCCCGAAGGGGTGAATGTATACAATATCTTTTCGCAGGAGTTCAAAACCATCGGCGGATCGGGTAGGCTTGAAAATATATATCTGGATGAAAGTTCGGGTTTCTATTCTCTCCTCCTGAATGAGGGGAATCGTGCGGTCTTGAAAGTTCTTACTCCTGCAAACCGCAATCTTTATGAAAAGGAAATACCCGGTGAAGATTTTTATTTCAGGAAAGAAGGTGATAATTATTATATCGGATTCGACAGTAAGCTCATGTTTCTGAAAATGGAGAATGGTTGATGAAGAAAATATTGGCGGTTCTTCTTTTTTCACTAAGCCCTTCTCTTTTTGCCTTTCAGTGGCCTATTGCCGGAGGTTTTTTAACAGCCTCTTTCGGAGAAAACAGTAGAGAATCTTTTCTGAAGGGAATTCACATATCTGGGCCGGGGAGCATAGTCTCTCCCTTTCTGAGCGGTGAACTTATCTATTACGGTAATGTGGAGGATCAGCAGGCTCCTGTTCTGGGGAATGTCAAGGTTCTTCATCACGAGAATGGTTTCCGTTCGATTTACGGACATCTCGAACCTTTTTCCGGTGAGCAGAAGGTCTATCTGGAAGAACGGGATCAGCTCGGTCTCATTGGAGATTCAGGGCGTACAGATGAGAAAAATCTGTTTTTTATGGTTTATGATACTAAAATGAATCAGTATGTAAATCCTCAGATTATATTGCCGCCCTCGGGAGATTCAACCCCTCCCCGTATCGAATCTGTAACATTGAAATCATTGGAGAGCCTCGTTTTTCTCAATGACCGGAACAGTTTGAGATCCGGCAGAGTTCAGGTTTATGCCCGTATCGTCGATTCAGACGGAAGTGTGTCCCGTACTATAGAAACAGTTCCCTACAGCATAACTATGTTTTATCTGGGGAATGAAATAAACCAGATAAAATTTGATACATTGAAAGAGGAAAATGGAAAGTTGGTACTTCGTGGCGGGCATCCAGTAACATTTAAGGATTTGTACAATGATGAATCGCTGTTTTTAGGTGAGATCTACCTGAACCGCGGTATCGGATATCTGGAGATTTCCGCCTCTGATATAAGCGGCAATAATAGTGTCAGAACATTCCAGTTGAATATAGATTGATGAAAACTTTTTCCACAGTTCCTGAAGGTCCTGAAAAATCCGAAGAAATTCACTGTCCCGTCTGCGGGGGAGCTGATTTTAAAAAAAAATGGGATTGCGGAGGATTTTCCTTCAGTCTATGCCGCTCCTGCCGGCTGATTTTACAGAACCCGCAACCTCTCTTTGAGGCGCTGGATAAAAGGTACGATGAGGAATATTTCCGATACGAGCGGGAGAATGACCGGATCTTTTTTAACTTGATGATCAAGGGGCTCTCTGATATCGGTTTTGACAGTCTGTACCCCGAATCCGGCGTGGAGAGGAATTTTCTCGATATCGGCTGTGCGACGGGATTTCTCGTATGGCATATGCAGAATAAAGGCTGGAGCTCCCGCGGAGTGGAGATCTGCGGTCCCGCGGCGGAGTGGGGAATCCGAGAGAGGAGAATCGATATTCGTATAGGAACGGTGGAGCAGGCCTGTTTTGCCGATGAATCATTCGATGTCGTCCATTGTTCCCACCTTATTGAGCATTTGAACGATCCCGCGTCATTCCTCGATGAGGTTTACAGAATTCTGAAACCGGGCGGGCGTTTTATCTGTACGACTCCCAATGCTTCGGGTCTTCAGGCTCGTTTTTTCAAATCCCGTTGGCGTTCGGCAATCGGCGATCATATGTTCCTTTTTTCCATAGAGACGCTGAGCAGGCTACTGGTCGGGAAATCTTTTACAATAGAGAAAGTGAAAACATGGGGCGGCCTCGGAAAAGGATACGGTCCGGCTTATCTCAAAGTCTTTCTTGATCGAATGGCCAAGAAATTGAATTTCGGTGATGTGATGATTATTTCATCGCGAAAAAGCTGAAGGGATCCCACAAAAAGTCTGCTGACTCTCTACCCCCTTGACTCATCCCCCTGATTTTAAATAGGATAACGTATTGAATAAAGTTAAACTGAGTTTGTTGAGGTCTGTATGACGAAAGAACGTTTGCAGTCGCTTTCTTATAAATCACTTCTGGAAATCGCAGAAAGAGACCATCTGGCTTACGATGAGGGAATAGATAAAGAGGAGCTTATCTCTCTTGTTCTCGATTCTCTCGAAGAGGAAAGACAGGACAGAGAAAGGCTGAATAATCTTGCTGTGAGAATTGAAGCCACTAAATTCAATGTGTCTCTGGATGAAGAATTCGACTTCAGCTCCGCAGAGGAGATCAATCTACCCGAAAGATACAATGAAACCAAGATTATGCTTATGCTTAGAGAGCCGACCTGGGGTTTTGTTTATTGGGATTTGAAATTCGATACTGTAAAGGAACTGGAAAATGATCCCTCATTTCAGGGTCTTTTCCTCAGGATGGTGGAATTGCCGGAAGCCCGGTACAGTAAAGATGATATTCTCGACTTTTTTGATATTCCCGTTAATCTGACGGATCGGAGACGTTATATAAAATTCCCCAATGAGGATTCATATTACACGATCGAACTTTTTTCCATGCACAATGAAGATGAGAAACTTATTGTCCGGTCGAATTTTATTGAAACTTCCCGGAATTATATTCTCCCATCGAGAAATTCCGGGATGACAAACAGCGATGAGCTGATCAGGCTATCCGGCTTTTCTTCGGAATTCGGAGCTGCAGTTCCTGTGGCGTCCTATATAAAAATACCTCAGCGGATTCTGCCTCTTGATGATGAATTCTCTGAAGAGGATGATCAATGATCGATAATTTCACAGATAAAAAAGGCCTGATTTCCATGGTCCTCCATGCTCATCTTCCCTTTGTCCGTCACCCTGAATACGAGAGCTTTCTCGAGGAAAGCTGGCTGTTCGAGGCTCTGTCAGAAACCTATCTGCCTCTTTTGAGAGTCTTCCGGTCCCTTGAAAAAGATTCCGTACCATTCCGCATGGTTATGTCTATTTCTCCGACTCTTGCCTCCATGCTCAAAGATGAGTTCCTTCAGGAAAGATATATCAAGCACCTGAATAAAGTGCTCGCTCTGGCCGAACAGGAAGTTGAGTTCACGCAGAAGAATGAACCGGAATCCCATGAACTTGCCTTGATGTACAGAGAGCTTTTCTCGAGAAATCTCAGGGATTATACGGAAGTATACGATCGGAATCTGATAAGGGAATTCTCCCACTTTCAGAAAAAGGGCAACCTGGAATTAATGACTACCACGGCGACGCACGCTTTTCTGCCCTGTTTCCGCGAGTATCCGGAAATGATCAAGGTTCAGATTCTGGCTGCTGTAGAATCGCATGACCGCATTTTCGGAGTCATGCCCGATGGTTTATGGCTTCCCGAGTGCGGATATTTCCCCGGTCTTGAAGAATTTATCAAGCCTTTCGGGCTCAGGTATTTCGTTTCATCTTCACATGGGATCCTTTATGCCGACGAAAGACCTGAGTATGGTGTTTACGGTCCGATCAGCTGTCCCAACGGCGTTCATGTTTTCGGAAGGGACAAAGCGTCATCCAGAGCGGTCTGGAGTACCGATGACGGCTACCCCGGAAACGAGGTTTATAGAGATTTCTACCGGGATATCGGTTTCGACAGACCCAGAGATTATATCGATCCTTATACCAATGCGGGTAACCGCGTTAATACCGGTTTTAAATATTACGCCATTACCGATAAGGAAGATCTCGGGAATAAAAATTTCTATGATATAGCCAAGGCTGAGAAACAGGTTGTCTGCGATGCCGCTGATTTTGTCCAGAAACGTGTCGAGCAGGTCGACGTCCTTGCAGGTCTTATGGATCGGAAACCGATTATCCTCTGCCCCTACGATGCGGAATTATTCGGTCACTGGTGGTTTGAAGGACCCCGTTTTATTGAAGAGGTTTTCAGGGGGATCGCCTCAACAGACCTCGTTGCAGCCACTCCTCTGGATTATCTGGAAATTTATCCCCACAATCAGAAAGCGACGCCGGCTTTTTCCAGTTGGGGCGATAAAGGATACGGGCAGGTCTGGATCGATGGTTCCAATGACTGGATCTACCGGCATCTTCACAAGGTTATCGAGCGTATGAGGGAGCTTGTGGAGCGGTATCCCGATGAATCCGGTCTGAAGGAACGGGCTTTGAACCAGGCCGCCAGAGAAGTTCTTCTTTCGCAGGCTTCGGACTGGCCTTTTATTATGAAAACCGGAACGACAGTTCCCTACGCCGTGAAACGGGTTAAGACCCATATTCACAATTTCAATTTTATCTATGATTCTCTCTCCAGGAATGTTGTCAAAACCGAATGGTTGACGAAGCTCGAGAAGAGAAATAACATCTTCCCGGGTATAAATTACCGCATGTTCGGTAAAGAGTATCTATGATAAAGCGGGCTGCAGCCCGCTTTTTTTTATCCTTTCATTCTTACTTAAGCCTTTTTTTCTTCACTATGTGGAATTTTTCACGTTTTTCTCTTTTTATCTAAACGTGTGTTTAGTGTTCTTCCTCTATTTTTCATAATGCCGGAATAGAAGCACTTTTCATTGTTGACAATGGAATTTACGAATCATAATATGGTAATATTAGTGGGATAAAGTGGGAAATTGTAGGTATTTGTGGAAATTCGTGGTTTAAGCGGGCAATATAACAGTACTCTGGATGAAAAAGGGCGGATTCTGCTGCCCTCGAAGCTGAGGGAGCAGCTGGGAGGCAGCTCTCTGGTCCTGACCCGGGGAGTCGATAAATGTCTCTGGCTTTTCCCCGGTGATGAATGGGAAAAAGTTTCGAAGATTCTGCTTGAGAACTCATCGCTATTCCGCGCCCGTTCCCAGATGATTCAGCGGCGGCTTCTTGCTCCGGCAACCGGCATGGCCGTTGATAAAAACGGTCGGATCAATATTCCGTCATCACTGCAGAAGTCGGCAGGTCTGGTCCGTGACTGTATTTTCATCGGCCTTGACGATCATGTGGAGATCTGGGACGAGGAGCTTTATCTCGAATTCGAAGAGAAATGCGAACACGATATTAAAGATGCCTGGGAAGAACTGGGCCGCCTCGGGGATCAGGGCTGATTATGGATATAGTTCACTATTCGGTTTTGAAAGAGGAAGTCTGCGACTATCTGAAACCCGACCGTCCGGAACAACTTCTCATTGACTGCACGATGGGAGAGGGAGGGCATTCAGAGATGTTCCTGTCCCGTTTTAACGATTTGAAGGTTATCGGACTTGATGCGGACCGGGAGATACAGCAGATTGCCATGAAAAGACTGGAGTCCTTCGGTGAGCGGGTCGGTTTCAGGCATAGCTGGTTTAATGAATATTTCCGGGATTACCCCGAAACGGAAAGGCCCGACCGGATTCTTATTGATCTGGGGATCTCCGTTTTTCATTATGAGAAGAGCGGAGCGGGGTTTTCGTTCTCCCGCGATGAAAAGCTCGATATGAGGCTCAACCGGGAAAGCGGACTGTCGGCAGAGGATGTGGTTAATGATTTTGATGAGAAGGAGCTGGCTGATCTGATTTATCAGTTGGGAGAAGAGCGTCTTTCCCGTAAAATTGCCGCTGCTATCTGCCGGGAGAGGAAACAGAACCGGATTATCTCATCTCTTCAGCTGGCGGAGCTCATCAAAGGGGCTGTTCCTCCTTCTTACCGGCACGGCAGGATTCATCCGGCTACCAGAACGTTTCAGGCCATCAGGATTGCCGTGAATTCCGAACTGGACAGGCTTGATGATGTAATGATGGAAGCCCTTGATGTGTTGAAGATCGGCGGGAGACTGGGGATTATAACCTTTCATTCTCTCGAAGACAGGGCGGTAAAACTCTTTTTCCGGGAAATGGGGAAGAAGTGTATCTGCCCTCCGGAGCTGCCGAAGTGCGAGTGCGGTGGAAATCCGGTTGTCCATATTCTGACCCGGAAGCCCGTCGCTCCTACAGAAGAGGAAGTCCGCATGAACGCTCCTTCGAGAAGTGCAAAGCTGAGGGTCGTCGAAAAATTGAGGGATCTCGGTGAGAGGAGAGTGCTCAAGTGAGAAGGCTTAACTTTTTTATGGCTATGGCCGCTGTTGTTCTGGCCGTGGGGATGCTTTTTCTCAATGTGTGGCAGTCTTTTCGATATAACCGGATTGTCGATGAAGTGTCGGCTCTGGAACTGGAGCAGAAGCGCCTTCTCGAGCAGAATAAGAGATTGATTGCCGGGACGGCTGTGCTCAGTTCGCCCGGAAGAATAGATGAAATAGCAAAGGATGAACTGGGATTGGAGAAGCAGGATCCGACTGATATTATCCGGATCGAGCTGCCGGAGGAGCGCCCTTAGTGGACAGAATATTATTTACAGCTGAAAAGATAGGCGAGATCCTGGGAAAATCCTGGGTCGGGACCCCGGGGGCCGGGGTTGAAAATGTTCAAATTGATTCCAGAAAGTGCGGGAGGGGCACTTTATTTGTTCCGCTTAAGGGGGAGCGCACCGACGGCCATCTCTATCTGAGTGAGGTGGCGGACCGGGGCACGAAGCTTTCCCTGGTGGATTATAAGTGGTTTTCGGAGAACCGCGGCCTGGTGGAAGAGCTTGTCAGCCAAAGGGATATGGCTTTTCTGCCGGTTGCGGGAACTCTGGAGGCGATGCAGCAGCTGGCTGTGTATCACATGGGGCTTTTCCCCGATCTGACTGTCCTGGGGATAACGGGCAGCAACGGGAAAACGACGACGAAAGAGATTCTGGGAGCCATTCTCTCGGAATCGGTGGAAACTGTGGTGAATGAGGGGAATCTCAACTCCGATATCGGACTGCCTTTATCTGTATTCCGGGTGGAGAAGAGACATGAAGTCGCAGTTTTCGAAATGGGGATGAACCGGGAAGGGGAAATGGACCTTCTCGCGTCCATCGTCAGGCCCGATTATGCCCTTATCACCAATATCGGAACGGCCCATATCGGAATGCTGGGAAGCCGGGATGCTATTGCGCAGGCGAAAAAGCAGATTTTTTCCTGTTTTGACGGATCCCAGACCGCGATAATCCCCGATGACGATCCCTACCGGGATTATCTCGGTGAAGGCGTTAAGGGGAAGGTCGTCTATTACGGTCCGGGCGTTGCCGGCGCGGTCGAACCTGTTTCGGATTTTTCCATTGAAGGGGTTGACCTTGATATCGGCGGATACTTCTGCCATTTCTGTCTGCCCGGCGAGCATAATCTGGCTAATGTCAGGGCTGCTGTCGCTGCGGCTGTCGAAATGGGTGTCGAACCGGAGCTGATCGCCAAGGGGATCGGTAAGCTGAAGCCTCTGTTCGGAAGAGGGGAGCTGATTAAGGGCGATATTACCCTGTTGAGAGATTGCTATAATGCCAATCCCGATTCAACGGAACAGTCGCTCAAGCTGCTGCGCTACTGGAAAAACCGTTCCGTAGCCGTCCTGGGTGATATGCTGGAGCTGGGGGCAGCGGCAAAAGCGGAGCACCGTCGCATCGGGGAGATCGCGGCGGAGAGCGGCGCCTCGGCGCTGTTTCTTTTCGGCGAAGAGATGGAGGAGGCTTTTGAAGCGGTCAGGCAGTCGGGGTATCCCGGATACTCCTTCTGGACAGTACATTATGAAGATCTGGAAGCCGCTGTCAGGGATTATGTGCAGAAAGGCGACCTCGTGCTTCTCAAAGGGTCCCGGGGCGTCGCATTGGAAAGGCTGACGCCGATTTTGACCTGATATTGATTTAAAAAAAGTGCCGTCGGGGTAATAAACGGCAAGAACGGGAGGGAGACATGTTTAAAGCACTATTTTACCCATTGGTAAAATATTTTTCTTTTTTTAATATTTTTCAATACACCACATTCAGGGCGGCTTATGCCGCTGTTACGGCTTTACTGATCGCTTTCCTTTTCGGCCCTTCGGTTATCAAGATGCTGGCCAGGCTGAAGCTCGGCCAGGAAGTCCGGCAGGACGGGCCGGAATCCCATCTTTCCAAAGCAGGGACACCGACTATGGGTGGTTTGCTTATCATTATCTCTGTCGTTATTTCGGTTCTGCTCTGGCAGGACCTTTCCCAGTTTTATACCTGGGTCCTTCTGATTACGATTGTCGGTTTCGGAGCTATCGGATTTACAGATGATTACCTGAAAATTTCCCGGAAAAGCTCCGACGGGCTTCAGTCCCGTTTCAAGTTCTTCGGGCAGATTGCCGTTTCGCTGCTTGTTGTCCTGCTTCTCTATTACAACCGCAATGACCACACGACTCTCCTCTACGTTCCCTTTTTTAAAAATCCCGTACTGGATATGTCTTTTTTTTATATTCCCTTCGGCGTTTTTACAATCGTGTCATTTTCCAATGCGGTTAATCTGACAGACGGTCTGGATGGTCTGGCCACGGGACTGTTTCTGATCGCCACGATAGCATTTACGCTAATCGCCTATATGACGGGTCATGCCGTGTTCGCGGACTATCTGCAGATCCCCTTTCTGAAGGGGTCGAGCGAAGTTGTGATTCTCTGTATGGCTCTTCTGGGGGCCAGTGTCGGGTTCCTCTGGTTCAACTGCCATCCATCGGAAGTGTTTATGGGTGATACGGGCAGTCTGGCCCTGGGGGCCATCATGGGGGTTCTGGCTCTCGTCCTGAAAAAAGAGATTCTGACAATTATCATCGGAGGGGTTTTCGTAATGGAAACACTTTCAGTTATCATTCAGGTCGTTCATTTTAAAAGAACAGGGAAGAGGGTTTTCAAGATGGCTCCTCTCCATCATCACTTCGAGCTCATAGGCTGGGCCGAAGGTAAAGTTGTTACGCGCTTGTGGATTGTCGGGGGGATGTTCGCCATTATCGCCCTGTCCACATTGAAAATCAGGTAGGGTATGAGCGGGTTCACCATTCAGGGCCGTCAGGTGGTCAATAACAGTTTTTCTGCTCAGAAAATCAATGAGCCGGCATTCGATGCCGTTTTTCTCCTATTAATTGTCCTCCTGTCGGGAATGGGGCTCACGGCGCTCTTTTCTTCCTCCTATCACTTCGGCGAAGCCGTTTTCGGCTCTCCTTTCTATTTCGTTTTCAAGCAGCTGGTCTGGCTGGTTCTGGGGACCGGCGGAGCGGTGATCGCATCGCGGATTCCTCTGGATTTTCTGAAAAATTACATTCCGGCTATCATGTTTGTTTCCATCGGAATCAACCTGCTGCTCTACGTTCCCGGGCTGGGAATCGAATCGGGCGGAGCGAAGCGCTGGCTCGAACTGGGCGGTTTCTCTTTTCAGCCCTCGGAATTGATACGCCTTTCCCTTGTTCTTTATATCGCGAAAATGCTGGAGAAGAATAAGGGGAGGATGAAGGATCTGAGCAAGGCCATCGTTCCTCAGCTTCTGGTGATTGTCGTCTCGACTCTGATCGTCTATTCCCAGAATGACTTTTCTTCGGCGGCTCTTATTTTCGCGGTGGCTTTTCTCATGCTCATTATGGGAGGCCTGAGTCCGGTTTTCATTCTTATTATGGGATCCATCGGATCTCTGGCCGCATATATCATGCTGAAATCAAAACCCTACAGAATTAGCAGGGTTCTCTCCTGGCTGAATCCTGAATCGGATCCTTCGGGTGCCGGGTATCAGGTTCTGACGGCCAGAAAGGCCTTACAGGCCGGCGGTCTCTGGGGAAAAGGAGCGGGGCAGAGCACTATGAAGCTCGGTGCGCTCCCCCAGGCCCATTCCGATTTCGTTTTCGCCATTATAGGAGAGGAGGCGGGATTTATCGGAATTCTGACTGTATTTATCCTCTTCGGCCTTTTTGCCTGGAAAGGGTATTCCATTGCTTTCAAAGCCCATAACGATTTTAAAAAATATGCGGCTTTCGGACTCACTTCGGCGGTGTATTTTCAAGCCATGACCAATATCGCCGTCGTCTGCGGTTATATCCCGGCGACCGGTATTCCTCTGCCGCTTTTTTCGGCGGGAGGATCAACTTCTCTGATCACTCTTATCATTTTCGGACTGCTTCTGAATATATCCAGAAGATCGCCCGACAGATCGGGAGGAGAGATATGATCGTTCTGAATCCCAACGAGAGAGAAAGGATCAGGAGTCTTCTCAGGACTGTAATTATTCTGCTGATCGTGATAGTGGCGGGACAGCTCGTGTTTAAAATCGCCGTTGTGCCCAATATCGTCCTGAAAAAAATCAAGGTCGAGAGCGATATCGAGCTGAGCGATAGTGAAATACGTTCCATAGCGGGGATAGAAACGGGGCACTATTATTACAATCTCGATGCCGGAGATATTAAAAGCCGGCTGGAGAAATATCCCCCCATCAGGAAAGCTTCGGTAGAAAAGATATTTCCCGATAAACTGCAGCTTTATCTTTTCGGACGGAAAGCCGTGGCCCAGTCGATTCTCAATATCAATGAGAAGTCTGTTCCCGTAGCCATAGACGGAGAGGGGGTCGTTTTCGAAAAGGGTGAGGATATGGACGACTGGGACCTCCCGGTTATTTCCGGTATCAATTTTACTTCGGTGCAGCTGGGCGATGGTTTTCCCGTTCCGCTTCTCCCGCTTCTGGAAGATCTTGAGAATATGCGGGACAGGGACAGGGCTCTATACGACCTGATATCGGAGATCCGGGTGGAAAAGAGAGGTGAGCAGGGATACGACCTCATCCTCTTTCTCCACAATTATCCGCTGAAAGCCAGAACAGGCCGGAAACTGGACGGCGATGTTCTGAAGAATATAATAATGGTTTTCGATGTTCTGAAGCAGCAGAAGCTGACTGAGAAAATCGGAGAAGTGGACTTCAGGTCCAAAGAGATCATTTATCGACTCAGGGAGGAAGTGTAGATTGACTTCAGAAGATATTATTGTAGCCCTCGATATGGGGACAAGCAAAATCTGCGCTCTTATTGCGGAATTTGATGAAGAGGGTGATCTCACTGTCGCGGGCATGGGAACTGCCGAGTCTAAAGGACTGAGGCGCGGCGTCGTCATCAATATCGAAGCGGCCATGAAAGCTGTGGAGGAAGCTATTGATAAGGCGGAACAGCAGGCGGGCCGGACTGTGGAGACTGTTCTGGCTGGAATCGCCGGCGGCAATATCGAGGGGATCAACTCCCGGGGTGTCGTAGCTGTAACAGGAAAGGGAAGGGAGATTAACCGGAATGATGTGGACCGTGTCATAGATGCGGCGAAAGCCATCGTTATGCCCATGGACAGGGAAGTTCTCCATGTCATTCCCCAGGAGTACATCGTCGATGACCAGCCGGGGATTAAAAATCCCGTCGATATGATCGGGGTCCGTCTCGAAGCGGAAGTGCATATCATCACATCGACGATTTCGGCCTCGAAGAATATTATAAAATGCATCAACAGGAGCGGTTATAAGGTAGATGAGATCGTTCTTGAATCAATAGCGGCATCTTCTTCCGTATTATCTAAAGACGAGAGGGATCTGGGCACGCTGTTTATCGACATCGGAAACGGAACGACGGATCTTCTGGTTCATCTGGGCGGCGCACCTTATTACACGGGTGTCCTTCCCGTCGGGGCCAGGGAAGTG
Organism: Spirochaetales bacterium; assembly: GCA_016936555.1. Taxonomy (GTDB): domain Bacteria; phylum Spirochaetota; class Spirochaetia; order DSM-2461; family DSM-2461; genus Spirochaeta_F. The sequence continues at coordinate 19,292 of JAFGXR010000001.1, forward strand.
ACCAACGACCTGGCCATTATGCTCAATATCCCCTTTGAAGAGGCGGAGAAGATAAAGCTCCAGTCGGGCTGCTGCTGGGATGAACTGATAGACCGGAATGAATCGGTTATTATACCTGGAATCGGGGGGCGGCCTCCCGTCTCGGTTCCGGAGCTGAGAATCTGCCGGATCCTCGAGCCCAGGATGACCGAGCTTTTCATGCTTGTCAAAAAACAGCTCGGAGACAAGGGGTATCTGAACCGTCTGGGCGGAGGCGTCGTCATAACGGGGGGGGGTGCTCTGTTGCCCGGTGTGGCTGAACTGGCGCAGCATGTCTTCAATATGCCGGCCAGAATAGGTTTTCCGAAAAATATCAAAGGGCTGGATGAGCGGTACCGGAACCCCGAATATTCGACTGTTACAGGGCTTCTGCTACACCGGGCCCGACAGATAGAAGAGGAGGGGCTGGTGATCGATACCGCAACCCGGAGCAGCAGTGCTCCGGAATTCCTGAAAAGGATCGGCTCCTGGTTTAAAGAATTTATATAGGATTTTAGTGATTATCCTTAATGGGAGGGGATATGGATATTGAATTAGTTGAATCGAGAAACAGCACCGGAACGGTTATCAAGGTAATCGGAACGGGCGGCGGAGGGAGCAATGCGGTCAACCGCATGATCGAATGCGAACTCAAGGACGTGCATTTTATCGCCTGTAACACGGACCAGCAGGCTTTGAACAAATCAAAGGCCGATGTGCGGGTCCCTCTCGGAAGCAAACTGACGAACGGTCTGGGTGCGGGCGGGAAGCCCGAAATCGGAGAAAAAGCGGCCGAGGAGGACCGGGAGACGATTAAAAAGCTTCTGGAAGGTTCCGATATGGTTTTCGTTACCGCCGGCATGGGAGGGGGAACCGGAACGGGGTCCGCTGCGGTTATCGCTTCTGTCGCCAAGGAAGTGGGCGCCCTGACGGTGGCTGTGGTCACCAAACCTTTCGGTTTCGAGGGGAAGAAGAAGATGGCTCTGGCCGAAGAGGGCATCGCGAAGCTCCACGAGCATGTGGATACGCTGATCACCATTCCCAACGAGCATCTTCTCAAAATTGTCGATAAGAGAACACCGATCCGTCAGGCTTTTCTGAAGGCCGACGATGTGCTGAGAATGGGGGTACAGGGAATTTCCGACCTCATCACGCTTCACGGTGATATCAATATTGACTTTGCCGATGTGAAAACGGTTATGGAAGGGCAGGGCGACGCCCTTATGGGAATCGGTTTCGGACAGGGGGACAACCGGGCTGTCGATGCGGCGACCAGCGCGATCAACAATCCCCTACTGGAGGACGCTTCGATCGAAGGGGCCAGAGGGCTTCTGGTCAACGTTACGGGGGGAGCGGATTTCTCGCTCTCCGAATACAACGAGGTCATGGAAATCATCAGTTCCAATATCGATCCCGACGCCATCATTATTGCCGGAACGACTATCGACGAAACTCTTGACGACGAGCTGAAAGTTACGGTCATTGCCACGGGATTTTCTCATGGAGCCGCGGAAGAGACGGAGACCGCGGTTTCGACGACGATGGATTCCGATAAAAACGAAATTCTCTCTTTCCGGGACTGGGAAGCTCTGAGCACTGGCAGTGATCTGACGGAAACGAAAAAGAAGCCCGTTGATTTCCTTTTCGGTCATGATGACGATCCTCTCGGAGACGATCTCTACGTACCCACGATCATGAGGGACAGGACCAAGCTGATCGGCGGAAAGAGAAACTGAAAATGACCGGGGACCAGTGGACCGAAAGGGCTTTTGAAGATTATCTGAATATTGAACTCCGCATGGCGGCCAATACGGTCGAGACATACATGCGCGAAGTGAGGGAATTCATTCTCTGGCTCGCAAAAGAGGGCTTCCGCGCGGCAGATATCAGCGATGCGGAAGTTTCGGGCTACATTATTTTCAGACAGTCTGTCGATTCAACTCTTTCGGCGCGAACCGTCTCCCGGATAATCAGTACGCTGAAATCCTATTTCGAGTTTATCATCCAGTCGGGACAGAGAAAGGATAATCCGGTCCGGCTCATCGATATGCCGAGGCTGGCCAGACACCTTCCCGATGTCATGACCATAGAAGAGGTGGACCTCTTTCTCCAGGAGATCGACTGTTCCACAGTGGCGGGATTGAGGGACAGGGCTCTTTTCGAGCTGATCTATTCCTGCGGGCTGCGGGTTTCCGAAGCCGTGGGGCTCCATGTGTCGGATCTCTATTTTGAAGAGGGACTGATAAAAGTGACCGGAAAAGGGAGTAAGGAGAGGCTTGTGCCCCTGGGCGAAAGCGCCGAGTACTGGCTCAAAATGTACCTGAGAGAAGGCCGGCCCGGATTTGTCCGGCCCGGAAAGGTAACGGAGATTCTGTTCCTCAACCGTCTGGGGAACGGGCTTTCGAGAAAGGGAATGTGGAAGAGATTCCGGGAGACCGCCGAGCGGGCCGGAGTTTCGGGGAAAATACATACCCTCCGGCACTCCTTTGCCACCCATCTTCTCCAGGGCGGCGCCGATTTGAGAAGTGTCCAGGAACTACTCGGACATTCGGATATCAGCACGACCCAGATTTACACACATCTGGACAACCGCGATCTGCAGACCGCGCACCGGGAGTATCATCCCAGAGGGTAAACGAGATGAACGGACGAAGAGTGAAACAGATAATTACAGTCAATCTCATGGTTATACCGGCAATGATACTGCTGCTTCAGTCCTGCCGGCAGAGCGATCCCGATTTGCTTCAGAGAATGGCGGCTATGGAAAGCGGGGCGGATCCCGAAGCGGTTCTGGAAGGAGATAAAAACTATGCCGAACTTAAAAGCGACATTGCCAGATTCAGAAAAATCCTCGACGGGAAAGTCGATGCGGCGGAAAAACTGGGGACATACTACAAGCTGATCGGGCTGAAGTATGTGGATTACAGTATGTACGGACTGGCTCTGGAGGCCTTTCAGGAGGCTCTGGCCATATACCCCGAAAATCCGAATGTGCTTTACTATGCCGGGTTGTGTTCGGCCCGTCTCTACAAAACGGAAAGCTCCGCTGTTAAATCGGGGCAGTATCTCGATCAGGCCGTGCGTTATTACGAAGCCTCACTGGCCGTGAACAACCGCTTTTCCTCTCCCATGTATGGACTGGCGGTGCTCTACGTCTACGAACTGAATATGCCTGAACTGGCCGTTCCCCTGCTCGAGATGTACAACACAATTCAGAAGAGCAGCATGGACGGACGTTTCCTTCTGGCCGCGGCCCATTACGCAGCCGGTGACGAGGATGAGGCTGTCGATCTCTATAATGATATTGCAGAAAAAACTGATGACCCCGCGCTGAGGGAAGCGGCGCGGAACAACCGGAACGAAATCCTGAGAGGAGGAAGCGATGAGTAGCGATCTTCTCTGGAAACTGGCGGTTCAGCGGATCTCATTTCTGAAAACAGGGGAAAAGGAGAAGGTTTTTTCCTACTGTGTCGACAGGAACGGTCTGCCTGACCGGAAGACACTTGCCTGTTTGATTCAGCGGGATTTCCGGTCGGATTATAACCGGGCGGCTCTTCTAGGCGAAGCAGAGAGTGATCTCTCTCTGATGGTTAAGCAGGGAATTTTCATCCTTCCTATCGATGATGAAAACTATCCTGAAAAACTCCGTTCAATCCACAACCCGCCCTTCCTCCTTTACGGAAAAGGGGAAAGGCTTCTTTCCGATGCTCTGAGCATTTCCGTTGTGGGAACCAGAAAGGCGACAGGACTGGCCCTTGAAAAAACCTTTGCCCTCGCATTTCATCTTGTCCGGTCCGGCGCTGCTGTTATTTCGGGCCTGGCAGCGGGAACCGACAGCGCGGCCCACAGCGGGGCATTGGCCGGCAAAGGCTACACCGTCGCTGTTTTCGGCTGCGGGATCGACAGAGTCTACCCCTCGTCAAACAAGGCGCTGGCCGCCCGGATCCTTGATGAAGGCGGAACCCTGCTTAGCGAATACCCGCCGGGAACAGCCCCCCTTCCCTATAATTTTCCCGAAAGAAACCGCATTGTCAGTGCCCTGTGTGAAGCGTTGATCGTCGTGGAATCTCCATCGCGATCCGGCGCTCTTATCACGGCCGATTTCGCTCTGGAACAGGGGCGTGACGTCTTTGTTCTCAGAACGGCTTCGCCATCGGCATCAGCCGGAGCGGGCACGGACAGCCTGGTGGGGGATGGGGCGATAACCGTCGAATCGGCTGAACAGGTTCTCAGAGAATTGTCCTATCCGGCGGCTGAGGAAAAAACCTCTCCCCGGCTTCCGGCCCGTTCCGGCAGCCGGGCGACGGGGCGTTTTCTGGCGGATCGTTTCAGGGCTGAGCTGGAAGGACTGGAAGTGTCCAGAGAAGGAGTGTTCTACAGCTTATGATGGAAGAGTATCTGAAGTATCTGGAAAATGTGAGAAAACTCTCGGACGCGACGCTGACTTCCTACCGGAAAGATATCTCCGACTGGTTTGATTATCTGGTCGAATGGGAAATCGAACCCGCCGATGTGGAAAAGAACATCGCCCGGTCTTTTATCGGACAGTTATCGCGGGACGGTCTGGCATCGTCGTCGATCAACAGAAAAATATCTTCCCTGAAAGGGTATTATGATTTTCTGATAAAAAGAAAAATGAGTCCCTACAATCCCTTTGCCGGAATCAAATCGATGAAGCTCCACCGGACTCTGCCCGTTCATCTTTCCGATCGTGAAATAACCGAGCTGATTGATATGACCGATGATGACTTTTCAGGCACAAGGGACCGCCTCCTTTTCGAGCTTCTTTATTCAACGGGCTGCCGTGTCAGTGAGATCTGCAACATGAAATGTCAGGATCTTCTGAACAGCCACCCCGTGGTCCGCGGTAAAGGGGGCAGGGACAGATGGGTTTTTGTGGGGCGGGAAGCCCGAAAAGCTCTGGCAGATTACCTGCCTCTCAGAGAAGAGAGGGCCAATGATAAAAAAAATAACAGTCTCATCCTCGATGCGGCGGGAAATCCCATTACGGCGCGGGGAATTTATTATATTATAGAAAAATATACGCTTAAGGCCGGATTCCCCAAGAAAGTGACGCCCCATACCTTCAGACACAGTTTTGCTACGGGATTGGTCAACGAAGGGGCGGATATCAGAGTCGTTCAGGAGCTGCTCGGCCATGCCAGCATTTCCACGACCCAGATTTACACCCATACGGGGATCGAGAGGCTGAAACAGGTTTACCGCAGCTCTCATCCTCACGGAAGAAACGGCGGAACCAAAGCGGAAAAAGAGGTTATGACCTATGAAAATTGAAGGAACTACCATACTGGCCGTACGGAAAAACGGACAGGTCGCCATAGCGGGAGACGGACAGGTTACGATGGGCGAGTCTGTCATAATGAAAGGCAATGCCAGGAAGGTCAGAACACTTCTCGGCGGGAAAGTCCTGACAGGATTTGCCGGCTCCACAGCCGATGCTTTTACCCTGATGGAGCGGTTCGAAGCCAAGCTCAAGGAGTTCGGAGGCGATTTGACCAGAGCGGCTGTAGAGCTGGCCAAAGACTGGAGAACCGACCGGGCTCTCCGCCGTCTCGAGGCAATGCTTCTCGTTGCGGACAGGGAAAAGACATTCGTGCTTTCAGGTACCGGTGATGTGATCGAACCGGAGAAAGGGGCTATCGCCATCGGCTCGGGGGGCATGTACGCTTATTCGGCGGCGCTGGCTTATCTCGACGGCTCGGAGCTGACGGCCCGGGAGATCGCGGAGCGGTCCCTGGGCATCGCAGGTGATATCTGCGTTTTTACTAACAAAAACATTATTGTGGAGGAACTGGCTTAATGAAAATCGATCTGGACAATCTGACTCCCAGAGAAATTACAGCTGAGCTTGACAAATACATAATCGGACAGGAGAACGCGAAGAAATCCGTTGCCATCGCCCTGAGAAACAGGTTGAGGCGGTCCCGTCTACCCGATGATATCAAGGACGAAGTGGCGCCGAAGAATATCATCATGATCGGACCGACCGGCGTGGGAAAAACGGAAATCGCCCGGAGGCTTTCCAAGCTCTCGGGAGCTCCTTTTCTGAAAGTGGAAGCCACCAAATTCACCGAAGTGGGATATGTGGGGCGCGATGTCGAATCCATGGTCCGAGATCTTATGGCTGCCGCTGTCTCCATGGTCAAAACGGAACTGCAGGAAGGGGTTCAGGAAGAAGCGGAACGGGCCGCCGAGGAAGCGCTCCTCGATATACTTCTGCCCGCTTCCAAAAAAGTGGAGCCCCAGAAACCGGGCTTTAATGCAGCTCCGGCGGAACAGCCCCTGGTGATAACCGATGATAACTCGACCAGGGAAAAATTCCGGCAGATGCTCCGCGACGGCAAACTCGATGACCGTCCGGTCGAAGTGTCTGTCAGCAAGCAGAAGGGGATGCCCACCATCGAAATTTTTTCGGGCAATAACTTCGAAGAGATGGATTTCAATATGGGATCTCTCTCCAATCTCTTCGGCGGGGGCAGGAAAAAAAAGAAAGTGACCGTTAAGAAGGCGAGGGAGATTCTCCTGGCCGAGCATCAGGAAAAGCTGGTCGATTCGGAAAACGCCGCCGATCTGGCACGGGAAAGGGTTCAGAATATGGGGATTATATTTATCGATGAGATCGATAAAATCGCCACAAGACAGAACCGCGCCGGAGGTCAGGATGTTTCCCGAGAAGGTGTGCAGAGAGATATTCTGCCCATAGTGGAGGGAAGCAAGGTCAACACCAAGTACGGTATTGTCGACACATCCCACATCCTCTTTATTGCGGCCGGGGCTTTTTCCATGAGCAAGCCCTCGGATCTGATTCCCGAATTGCAGGGCCGTTTCCCCCTGAGAGTTGAGCTGCAGGATCTGAACCGGGAAGCTTTCAAGACGATCCTGACCGTTCCGAAAAACGCCTTGACCAAACAGTATGTGGAACTGCTGAAGACCGAGGACGTCTATCTGGATTTCAAGGAGGACGCCATCGACAAGCTGGCGGAGATAGCCGAGGAGGTCAATCAGAGGACCGAGAACATCGGAGCCAGAAGGCTGCATACCATTATGGAACTGCTGCTGGAGGAAGTTTCATTCAACGCTCCCGATTTGAAGGGGCAGACCATAACCATAACGGCGGATTATGTGGATGAGAAGCTCAAAGATATCGTCGAAGACAGAGATTTGAGCCGATATATTCTCTAAAAACACTAATATGAGAAAAAAAAAGGCCGATTTTAGAAGGTAAGGACCAGATTTAAAGGAAGTTTTAAATGTTTACAAACAATTCTTTTGGAAAGACAGTCGATATTCTCCAGCGGACCATGGATGTCAGTATGGTCAGACGGGAAGTGATTGCCAACAACATAGCCAATGCGGAGACGCCCAACTTCAAGAGAACCGATGTGAACTTCGAGGCTTCTCTGGCCAGGGCTCTGGCGTCGGAGAAAGAGCCGCAGGGGCTTGAGGCGAAGATGTCCAGTGAAAGGCATATTCCTTTCAACAGGCCGGTGGATTATAAATCGGTTCAGCCGAGATTCGTGCTCGATTACCTGACCCAGACGAACAACAACGGCAACAATGTCGACATAGAGACGGAAACCATGGCGGCTACGGAAAACCAGATGATGTACGAGCTTATGACGTCGTCCCTTTCCAGCCAGTTCAAGCGGATCAATGCGGTCCTGAGATAAGAGGGAATTAAGATATGGGAATGTTCAGTTCGATAAATACAGCGGCATCGGGATTAACGGCGGAAAGGCTCAGGCTTGATGTTATCGCCGATAACATCGCCAATGCCAACACGACGCGCACGGCCGACGGCGGCCCTTACAGAAGAAGCCGCGTCATCTTCCGCCCCAGAGTGGAGCAGCCCTACTGGAGAAGCCCTTTTCTCCCCGATTCACTGGACAACAATATCGGGAAAGGCGTCCGCGTTGCCGAGATTGAAAAAGATTACGATTCGGAGCTGAGGCTGGTGTACGACCCGACTCATCCCGATGCCATAAAGACGGGACCGAAAAAGGGATACGTCGAGTATTCCAATGTCAATACGGTCAGTGAAATGGTGGACATGATCGCCGCATCGAGGGCTTACGAGGCCAATGTCGCGGTTATGGACGGCAGCAAAAGCATGTTCAGCAAGGCGCTTGAGATCGGGAGGTAAATCATGAGTCTATTGAATCCGGTTGGAGCCGATTCGGCTTTCGGCGATGTGGTACAATTGAAGAGGAGCCGTCCGAGGCACCTGAATGAAGAGGGACTGATGACCGAAGCGCCGGCAAAAACGGGGAAATTCGGTGAGATGGTTGTCGATGCCCTGAACAGCGCCAATAATGCAGAGCAGAGCAGCGCGGGAATTATGCAGCAGATGATTACCGATCCTGATTCCGTTGATGTGCACGATGTGACCATTGCCATGGCCAAAGCGGAAATGGCAGTGAATCTGACAAAATCCGTGATAGACGGAGCGGTAAAAGCCTATAAGGAGATTTTATCCACGCGGTAATCGTCCTTTTTAAGGGCATGATCACCCTTTAAGGTTTCTTTCTTGGGAGGGGAGAAATGAACGAATTTTTTAAACGTATAATTGAACAGCTCAAGTCCTTCTGGACGAAATGGTCGGTTGTTCAGAAAATCATCTTTTTCGCCATTGTGGCGGTAACGGTTGTCGGGCTGGTTCTTCTGGTCAGTTTTTCCGCGTCTCCGTCCATGGTCAAACTGATCAACACGCCGATCACCGATGTGGAACAGCGCGACAAAATCATTGTCAGCCTGACAGAGCAGAATGTGGACAGCAAGATTACGACCGACGGGTACATCATGGTTCCCGATGAAAGTTCGGCCAAGAAAATGCGCGCTATTCTGATCCGCGACGGTATCATCACCGATACGACAGATCCCTGGGCCCTATTCGATGAGGACCGGTGGACTCTGACCGATTTTGAACGGAACGTCAATCTCAGACGGGCGATCATCGCCTCGATGGAACAGCATATAGAAGCGCTCGACGATGTGGATTCGGCTAAGATCACGCTGGTTATGCCGGAAAAGGAACTCTTTGTCGATCAGCAGGATCCCGTAACCGCTTCGGTTATCATCACGCCCAGACCGGGCAGTGATATATCGGAGAACAGAAAAAAAGTCGAAGGGATCGTCAAACTGATCCAGTTCGGCGTTCAGGGGCTTCTTCCCGAAAATATCACGATCATGGATTACTCGGGGAATGTCCTCAATGATTTTGAAGGGCTGGAAGATGCCACCCGCCTGACTATCGTAGAACGTATGCTCAACCAGAAAAAAAGGCTCGAAGCCCAGTATATGAGCAAGATTCTCAGTTCCCTCAGAAATATCTATTCCCCCCAGAGAGTGGAAATCCTCAATATCGAAATTGATCTGGAGTTCATCAACAAACAGGTGGAGACGGAAGAGCATTTTCCCATTACCATGAGAGAGGATGATCCCAACACGCCCTACAGTGAATATGAAGGTGTTCCCTCCATACTGGAATCGTCCCAGGCGGAAAATGAGTTGTTCGAGGGGACGGGATTCAATCCCGAGGGGCCTCCGGGGCAGGAAGGCCAGACGCCTCCGGCCTACCAGGATCTCTCCTCCCTGGTCGGCAAATACTCGAAAGACAATGAAATCCAGAACTTCGTGGTCAATACGCGCAATATTTCGGAAGACAGCAATCCCTTCCAGATCTCCCGGATCAGCGTGGCCGTGGCCATAGACGGCATCTGGAAAAAGAAATTCGATGACGGCGGCAAACTGGTCATCACTCCCGAGGGCAGTATCGACAGGACATATGTTCCGGTCAGTACCGAAGACCTGGCCATTTCCGAGAACCTGGTCGCCACGGCGGTAGGCTATAATAAGGGAAGGGGCGATGTCGTTTCCGTTTCTCATATTCCCTTCGATCGGACGTCGGAACACGAGGAAGAGGATGCAGAGTACAGAAGGCGTCAGCAGATACAGCAGACCGTACTGTTCTCCCTGATCGGTCTGGCTATTTTCGTTGTGGCGGCGGTCATCTTCAGGATCATTTCAAAAGAGATGGAGAGAAGGCGGCGCCTGCGAGAGGAAGAGCTGTCGCGGCAGCATCAGGCCATGAGAGAGGCGGCTTTGAGAAGCGCCGAGGAAGAGGGCATCGATGTGGAAATGTCGGTCCAGGAAAGAGCCAGAATCGAAATGCAGGAAAACGCCATCAATATGGCCAGAGAGCATCCTGAAGATGTGGCGCAACTTATAAGAACATGGCTGGCGGAGGAATAGAATGGCAAAGCAGGGTTCAACCCATAAAGAAGACTTAACGGGAAGGCAGAAAGCGGCCATATTCCTCGTCACCCTGGGCTCGGAGATCTCCGCGGAGATCTTCAAGCACCTCAGAGAGGACGAGATCGAAACGCTCACTTTCGAGATAGCCCGTCTGGAAAATATCGATTCGGAACAGAGGGATCTGGTGCTGCAGGAGTTCCAGGAGCTCATGATGGCTCAGGACTTTATTTCCTCCGGCGGTATCGATTACGCCAGGGAGCTTCTGGAGAAATCACTGGGGAACCAGAAAGCGGTCGATATTATCAGCCGCCTGACCAGTTCTCTCAAAACCCGTCCCTTCGATTTTATCCGGAGGACCGACCCGGCTCATCTGCTCAACTTTATCCAGCAGGAGCATCCCCAGACCATCGCCCTGATCCTGGCCTATCTGGAACCGGCCAAGGCGTCGGTCATACTGGGGAATCTGCCCCAGGAAAAGCAGTCCGATGTCGCCAAGAGAATCGCCACCATGGACCGTACTTCGCCGGAAGTCCTGAGAGAGGTGGAAAGGGTTCTGGAGAAGAAACTGTCTTCTCTGTCTCAGGAGGACTACACGGCGGCCGGCGGTGTCGGGGCCATTGTCGATATCCTCAACCTCGTCGACCGTTCGACCGAGAAGATCATCATCGAGTCCCTTGAAGAGGACGATCCGGAACTTGCCGAAGAGATCAAGAAACGCATGTTCGTATTCGAAGATATCGTTATGCTCGATGACAGGGCCATTCAGAAGGTTATGCGTGAGGTCGATACGAACGAACTGGCCAAAGCCCTCAAAGCCGTCGATCCCGATGTTCAGGACAAGATATACAGGAACATGTCCAAACGGGCCGCCGCTCTCCTCAAAGAGGATATGGAGTTTATGGGGCCGACGCGGAGAAAGGATGTTGAGGAAGCTCAGCAGAAAATCGTTTCGATCATCAGGAAACTGGAAGAACAGGGTGAAGTCGTCATCGCCAGAAGCGGCGAAGAGGATGTTCTGGTATAACAGAACCGCTTAAGGAGTTGAGTCGTGGCAAAAAGTGTATTCAGACCGCAGGAAATAGTGAATCTCACAGCGCAGAAGGTCAAAATTGAAGCTCCCGTTTTCGAAACGGAAGTGGAGGAAGTGGAAGAACTTGAAGAGTTTGAATACACGGGACCCACGGCGGAGGACCTGAAGCGGGAAGCCGATGCCTTCAAAGCCTCCTGGGAGCGGGAAAAGCAGGCCATGATCGAAGAGGCCCAGGCCCGTGCAGAGGCCATTATCCGCGAAGCCGAGGAGACCGCCTTCGAAGAGGTCCGCAAGAAAACGGACCAGGCCACGGCGGAAAAACAGAACGCCGAGGAAGAGGCCCAGAAAACCCGGGAAAGTGCCGAAGCCGAAGCGGCGCGCCTCCGCGGCGATACGGAGCGGCAGATCGAGGACTTTAAAAAAGACGCTTATGAGAAGGGTTATGAAGCGGGCCGCGAAGAGGGTTTCAAATCGGGCGAAGCGGAAGTGGCGCGGCTGATCGACCGGATTCATACGATCATGAATAAATCGATTGAAAAGAGGATCGAAATTATTGAGGAAGCGGAATCCCAGCTTATCGATCTGGTCCTGCAGATCTCACGGAAGGTGATCAAAGTCGTTTCGGAAAACCAGAAAAACGTGGTTATCAACAATGTCGTCCAGGCTCTGAGAAAGATGAAGAGCCGGGGTGATGTGGCTATCAAAGTCAATCTGGCGGACCTGGAGATCACCACGGAGCACACTCAGGACTTCCTGCGCATGGTTGAAAACGTCAAATCCATTACAGTTCTTGAAGATTCCTCCGTGGACAAGGGGGGATGCATCATCGAAACCGATTTCGGCCAGATCGATGCGAGAATCTCCTCGCAGCTTAAGGAAATCGAAGAAAAGATCCTCGATATCGTGCCAATTAAGACGGGAATTGAGTCTTAAGGGGGATTTATGCAGATTCTGGAGAAGTATTTTACCGTTCTCGACTCGATGGACTCCATTAAATGCACCGGAACAGTCACGAAAGTTCAGGGTGTCATCATCGAGAGTCTCGGCCCCGTCGCCGCGGTCGGCGAGGTCTGCAAAATCGAGATTCCCCGGGGGAACCGGGAAGTCTATGCCGAAGTGGTCGCCCTGAAAGGGGATGCCGTCCAGCTTATGCCTTACGATGAAATGCACGGTATCGAGCTGGGGTGCAAGGTTATTGCCACAGGTGAAATGCTCACCGTCAATGTTTCCGCTGATATGCTCGGACGGGTTCTCGACGGAAGGGGCAATCCTATCGATGACAAAGGGCCTATCCCCTGTTGTGATGTCTATCCTGCCATGAATCCCCCCCCCGATTCCATGAAGAGGAAAATGATCAAGGAGCGGATCGTCACGGGAGTGCGGGCCATCGACGGTCTGATTCCCGTGGGAAGAGGCCAGCGGCTGGGGATTTTCTCCGGTTCCGGGGTCGGAAAATCGACATTGCTCAGTATGATCGCCCGCAATACCAATGCCGATATCAACGTCATCGCCCTGATCGGGGAAAGAGGACGGGAAGTCCGCGAATTTATAGAGAATGACCTGGGGGAAGAAGGTTTGAAGCGGTCTGTCGTGATCGTCTCGACCTCCGACACGCCGGCTCTCTCCCGTGTCCGCGGGGCATTCGTCGCCACGGCCGTCGCCGAGTATTTCCGGGATCAGGGGAAGGACGTTATGCTCCTTTTCGATTCGGTGACCCGTTTCGCCATGTCTCAGAGGGAGATCGGGCTGGCCATCGGCGAGCCTCCGGCATCAAAGGGATACACGCCCAGTGTTTTCACCCTTCTCCCCAAGCTGCTCGAGCGTTCGGGAACGTCGGATAAAGGTTCCATTACGGGCATCTATACGGTTCTGGTGGAAGGGGGTGATATGGATGACCCCGTTGCCGACACGGTCAGAGGTATCCTCGACGGCCATATTGTTCTTTCCAGAAAGCTGGCGGAAAAATATCACTATCCCGCCATCGATGTGCTCAGTTCCATTTCGAGGCTGGAGCCGGCTATCACCAACCCCGCAACCAGAAGGGGATTCGGGAATATCCGGAGACTGCTGGCCCTCTATACGGAAAAAGAGGACCTGATCAATATCGGCGCCTATGTGAAGGGGAGCAATGACGAGATTGATGAGGCCATCGATAAAATAGGTGAAATCAACTCCTTCCTGCGGCAGGGAACCCATGAAAAGGCCGAGCTGGACAGAACCATGGATCTGGGCGGAGAGATCTCCGGCATAGATCTTTTCCCCGAGCGGATAATCGATGAAGAAGTTTGAGTTTTCCCTGCAGACAGTTCTGAATCTCAGGGAAAGCGAAGAGCGGGAGTGGGAGAACAGACTGGCCGCTGTAACCGGCGAATGCGCCAGACTGAGAAGAGATATCAGCGGTTACAAAGAGGAGAAGAACCGCTGTGCCCTTGAAAACACACTCCGCGATGTGAACAGTCTACTGGCCGTTGCCAATTATCAGGCCCTTATGGACAGAAAAGCCGATGAAGCGCGGCGGCAGCTCTCTCTGAAGGAAAAAGAGAGGGAAAGAGTGCTGAAAGACTTTATTGAAGCGTCGAAAAAACGGAAAATTCTGGACAAACTGAAAGAGAAACAGCACGATGAGTATCATCATGAGCGAATCAAATACGAAGAAAAAATGAACGATGACCTGAATATCTCCCGCAGGGCCAGGGTAAACGGAGGATAACATGGCGAGTGCAGCCGGCAATGTCTTGAAAATATTTCTGCTATTGCTTCTCATAGCGGTATTGATTGTGGGAGGCGCTATCTGGTTCGATTACCTGGGGGTTATCGATGCCAAGGAGCAGCTGTCTCCCGTCACCTCACTCCTGGGGATTAAATCGCCGGAAGTGATTGAAGAAGTTTCCCAGCCTATCGTTCTGGACCGCGAAAGAATGAATATGCAGATCGAGGCACTCGACCTGCTCCGCGATGAGCTGGCTAAGCGGGAAGCGGCTGTCCAGCTGTCCGAGGCGGAAATCCTCCAGAAGCAGACGGAACTGGAAGAGAGGGAGAAGGCGCTGGACGAAAAGGAGAAATCTATTAACGATGCGCTGAACCGCTATAACAACAAGCAGACGAATCTGGAACAGAACGCCCGGTATCTGGAAGGCATGCCGCCGGAAGACGCCGTGAATATCATGATGAAAATGGAAAACCTCGATGTGGTCGACGTTCTGAGAACCGCCGAAAGACTGGCTCAGGAGGAGGGGCGGAACTCTCTGGTTTCCTACTGGATTTCCCTTATGACGCCGGAAAAAGGGGCGGCCATCCAGAAGTTGATGGCCGATGAGCCGAAAACCAATTGATAGGTGGGACTCTATTACTACGGATTCAGGGATTACAGTCCGGTGATGCAGAGATTTACGACTGTTGATCCCATAAAAGCAGGTAGCAACTGGTATTCCTATGTGTCCAATGACCCTGTGAATCTGATCGATCCGTTCGAGTTGACGGAGAGTGACTCTCAATCATCAACAAATCCTTTTGTGATATGGGCAGAAAAACCAAATGGAGCACCTTTGACTGATGCTGAAGCAGCTGTACAAACAGGCATTGGATCTGGAGAAATGGTACTCGGCGCAGCAGGTGTTGTTGTCTCGGGAACTGCTTCTACCGTTGGTGGTGCATATGGATTTTCCCATCGTTATGGGCTATGGCTGATGGTGCAAATTTAATTAGTGAAGTACAAAATAATACCAAAGCTACACCTGGGGATATGTTTATTCAACTTGCAAGCACGTTGATTAATATGGGTGATATTGATTTCGTAGTTCCGCTACCTTAGGAGAAATTATGACTCAAACAATTATTGCGTTATCAGCATTTGTTATATTTGGTCTCTTTATCTCTATTATATCAATACGTAGATATTTGAAGTTTCGAAATTTGAAAGATGATATGAAGTTAAGGAAGAAACAGGTAATTTCAAGCATAATTGGAATGGTTCTAGGGATACCTGTGACACTGTTCTTTATTTATGTTGTCTCAGTTCTTATTTTTAATTCTTAATAATGGATTTGTATATGTTTATATTTTGAGCCCCGATGTTCTCAGAATGTTGGTTCTGGGAATCCAAAGGGTGATCTTAAAAGACCAGCAGGTCCAGCCCTCC
Source organism: Spirochaetales bacterium (assembly GCA_016936555.1). Taxonomy (GTDB): domain Bacteria; phylum Spirochaetota; class Spirochaetia; order DSM-2461; family DSM-2461; genus Spirochaeta_F. The sequence goes on from JAFGXR010000001.1 coordinate 34,753, forward strand.
GCCGTCGTGGCTTCGGGCTTAGACAAAATTTTCGTTTTAGTCAGCCGGCATCCGTGCCGGCGGTTCGTTCGCTTTCGCTCACCAGAAAACGAAGATTCTGAATCCATCGGAATAAAGCGCGCTTTGCTTGCATTGCACATTGTTCGAGGCTGCGAGTCTCGCCTCTCATCTGCAAGTTGTATAAATGCGGTCAGTTGATTTTGAATTAAGAATCAGCTGACCGTTTTGCGTTTCTGGTTAAAGTGTATACTGTTACAACGGCGGCGGGATTCTTCGAAACCATCACCTTTTATATCCGCCGACAGATCCGGTCAAAAAACCTCATTCTGAGGATCTTTTACCGGATCAGTCGTTGTTTCAACTGGTATCCAGTCATGTGACCGGATTGAGAAATCCGCTCAACTCTGAGTGGGGAAGTCGCACAGAATCTCGGATATCGGGCGAGCTTGCGAGCGAACAGCCGCTAGGATACCGTCCGCTGATCACATACCCTTGATGTGTGATTATTAAAAAGGAAAAAACCTGTGAGAACAGATGAAAGAGAGGTACATTAGTGTTAGAGTATGACAGGAGGATCAGTATGTCATCGGAAATGAAAGATTATGAATTGAACGGACGCATAGACAAGAATCATCATCTGGTGATCGAGGAGAAAGACATTCCTCTTGATCCTCAGGATGTGACAATCATTGTACGCCCGAAAAGCGCCGAAGACAGAAAAGCCCGTTTCGAAAGACTCAAGGCACTTCAGGGTTCATTGAAAGATTGGGGTGTCGATGGAGTCGAGTATCAGAGAGAACTGCGGAAAGAATGGGATAACAGATGAGATACCTGTTGGACACCAACGCCGTAGTGTACTGTCTGGAAGGCGTTTTCCCTCTCTTTGAAAAGATATCCTTTGAAGATGAATTGTTTCTCTCCTTTATTTCCCGGATAGAACTGTATTGCGGCAAGAACAATGAAGATCAGGAGTTTTCGATTCGCCGGTTTGTCAGTGACCTGGTTGAGTTTGAAACAGACGGCGACATTACCGAGCGGACTATCTTTGTCCGGAAAAAGTATGGGCTGAAAATTCCCGATGCGATTATTGTTGCTACCGCTATCGAGAAAGGTTTAACTCTGGTAACAGCTGACAAGGAAATTCTGAAAAAGGTAAAAGATATTGAGATCATTGATCCTCTGGAATGGTCAAAGGCTTGAGATAACTGTTGTTTTTGAATCCTGTACGTGAATCCGAACAGATGATTTTCTCGAAATGTCTAACTCCATGGGAGCAAAGGCTTTCGGGGGCGTAGGTCTCTATTACTTCAATGCACGGTGGTATGATCCGCAGCAGGTGTATTATATTTGAGGTTTCTTCAAATGAGAGGTACATTAATGTTAGAGTATTCTAGAGGTTGCAGTATGGCAGTAGAAGTGAAAAAGATAGAATTAACAGGTCATGTCGACAGGAACGGTCATTTGAAGCTGGAAGCTGATGTTCCATTTAAACAGGGCGATGTAAAGGTTTTACCTGCAACGGGATCTGAAGTAGTCGAAGATGAAGATATCTCGACTATGGATATCCTGAGAACCGCTCAGGCCGGAGGGGCTTTTGATTTTTTGAATGACCCGGAAGAAGATATTTACACTTTGGAAGACGGAGTTCCATTTAATGATTAAAGGAAAAATTGTTCTGGCGCCGTTTCCTTTTACCGACTTAACATCGAGTAAAGTAAGACCTGTCTTATGCCTGTCCGAGCACATCGGTTCACATAAGTATATTTAGATCGCCGTCAATGGCCATTTCAAAGTATTCCCGAAAACCCGGATCATTCTCCAGCCGGAAGTTGAATTCTCCGGATTTCAAATATTCGATTGCCCCGGACCAGGGAAGCTGAAAAAAAAATCCATAATTCAATCCGCAAATAATTTCACTTAACCAACTTTAAAAACGGTCGAAAATTAAAAAGAGTAAACATCCTGGAGGATTTATGACCTCAACGATAAACGCTCTTATGCAGTCCGGCCCGCCGGAACAGAAGAGCCGGATTACAAAAACGGAAAGCCCTTCCCGGCAGGACGGCTCCGATAACCGCTTTAAAGACTCTCTCGAAAAAGCCATGAACGGCAATGAAGAGAAAGAAGCGGCAAAAAGCGGCGAAAAATCAGAAGCGACTGCGGTTGCTGACAAAAAAGAAGTCAGCGATGTAAAGAAGAAATCTGAATCAGCAGACGGTGAAAAGAAACTCTCATCTGAAAAAACTCTCAATTTCCCCCGGGGAGATAAAAAACCGGTTTTGAAGATCAAGGGAGAAAAGTCCGGCGAAGAAGATTCTGAAGATGTTTCAAATGAGTCGGTTTCTCAGCTTATTGATAATGAATCAATAAAAAAGAGGCTTTCAACTGCCAGAGCAAATGATTCAGAAAACTCCCGGCGAATAGTAAAAAAAGATGAAAAGCCTTCAGGCGGGGCAGTAAAAGACCGGAGTCCCGAACAGATTGTCTCCGGGAATCCTCTGGAAACAGAACATGTTGTTGATGATAAATTGAAATCCCTGATGCCTGAAAAGGAACGGAAGATTTCTGATTCCGAAGAAAAAGGTGCGGAAAGCGTAATAATCCCCTTCCCGAAAGCAGGCGATAGTAAAACGGCGGAAATGGCATCTGCTCAGAATCAGGCATCTGAAAAATTTGTCAGTACGGCAAAAGAGCCGGCTTCCAGGCTGAAGAAAGGCAAGGATGAGCCGGTCCTGACCGTTATCGATACCCGATCCAAAGGAGCGGAGAACCGGGAGACGGCCCAGGGGCTCACAAAAGCATCAGCCTCAGTGGAAACGACGGACCAAACCTCGAAGGAATCGAACCAGATCGTTCTCGGGGAACAGGCTGCCGATAAAGCTTCCGGAGAGGAAACCAGATCATTTCAGAGCCGCTTTACTGAAAACCGGGAAGTCGTGCTGGCCCGGGAATTGCGGGAATCGGGCAATGAGCAGATTGTCAGAAAAGCTTCGTTTATTCTCAAGGACAGCAACCAGGGTGAGATCAGACTCATCCTCAAACCCGAGGCTCTGGGGCAGGTCAAAATTCATCTCGATATGAATGAAAACAATTTAGTCGGAAAAATTATTGTCGAGAATCATAGGGTGGGACAGATCTTCGAAAACAATCTGAGCAATCTGTCCAAAGCCTTTGAGGAAGCCGGAATCAGCAGTTCATCCATTGAAGTGACAGTGGGAGACGGCAACGGCCGGAACGGGGGAAACCAAGCCTCGCGGGAAGATCAGCCCTTCTTCAGCGAAAGACTTAAAACCCTTGATAAGGCTGTTCCCTCGGTAGAACGGATGGCTTCCGGTCTGGGAACACAGCATATCAATCTGGTCATATAAGGAATAAGGAGATTTCATGGATTTTTCAACATTGATGTCATCTACAGATCAATCCAAAGTGTCAATGCAGGTTGACGCCTTCAATAAAACCATTAATGCGGGGAGAGTCCGCAAGGACGGTCTCGATAAGGATGATTTTCTGAAAATCCTCATCTCCCAGCTCTCCAACCAGGATCCGACCAAACCGATGGAAGATAAGGAATTCATTGCCCAGATGGCCCAGTTCTCCTCTCTGGAGCAGATGACCAATATGAGCAGCGAGTTCGCCAAAGTGGCTGACAGAATCCAGTCCTCCCAGGCTCTGGGCATGCTCGGGCGGACAGTGGAAATCGCCCAGGGCGATAACCTTGTCAGTGGAAAAGTCGAGGCTGTAACAGGCGGTGAATACCCCAACATCCTCGTTGACGGAAAATATTACGGACTGGAAAGTGTTTCCAGGATCAGAGAATAAGAGGAGATTGTAAGTTATGATGCGATCACTATACTCCGGTGTTTCCGGACTGCAGAATCATCAGGTGAGAATGGATGTTATCGGTAACAACATCTCCAATGTCAATACAATCGGTTTTAAAAAGGGACGTGTCAATTTTCAGGACATGATCTCCCAGAGCATGGGCGGAGCCGCCAAGCCGACGGAGGAGCTGGGAGGGGTTAACCCCAAGCAGATCGGTCTCGGTATGGCCGTGGCCTCCATCGACACGATCCACACCCAGGGATCCCTTCAGACGACCGGTAAGACCGATGACGTGGCTGTCCAGGGCAACGGATTCTTCATTATGCGGTCCGGTGCGAAAGAGTTCTATACCAGAGCCGGTGCTTTCGGGCTCGATCAGGATGGAATGCTCGTCAATCCCGCGAACGGAATGCTCGTTCAGGGCTGGTCCGCCGAAGTCGTCGACGGACAGAGATTTATCAATACGGCCGCCGATCCGGGAGATCTCTATATACCCATAGGCGGGAAAGACCCCGCTTCCGCCACCACGGAAGTGGAGTTCGCCTGCAACCTCGACAAGAGGATGCCCGAAGTTGCTGAAGGAGCCGGCGCCGCGGAAACCCGCGAGGGGACCTGGTCCATAGACAAGGATCTTTACGACACATTCGGAAATGTACACAAACTGAATATCAGTTTCACGAAAGTTCCTGGAGTGGCCAATCAGTGGGAAGCGACTGTTACAGTGGACGGCGACGCGGAAGTGGATACCAACACGCTGACAAATATCGGAGCCGAAGGAAATACGACCAATACGTTCCTTCTCAACTTCGATAACCTTGGATCGCTGGCTTCGGTTGAAGATGCCCAGGGCGATGCCATTACGGAAGGCTCTCTTCTGATTCCCATCGCCTTCGATGTAGCCGATACGACGCCCGACGGAGAAGGGAACCAGATCAGACAGATATTCAATCTTAATCTCGGTGATGTGGGCAGCTATACGAACTCCATCACCCAGTTCGCCGAGACATCATCCACCAAAGCTTTTAAACAGGACGGATACGGCATGGGATATCTCGACACGTTCAAGATCGATCAGAGCGGTATCATCACCGGTGTCTATTCAAACGGGACGAACCGCGAACTGGGACAGATAGCCCTGGCCTCCTTCGTTAATCCCGGCGGACTGGAAAAAGCAGGTGACACCACATTCGTGGTTTCCAATAACTCGGGCGATCCCAATATCGGACCTTCGGGAATCGCAGGGAAAGGGAAGTTTATCGCCGGTGCTCTGGAAATGAGTAACGTCGATCTGGCTGAACAGTTTACCGACATGATCGTCACTCAAAGAGGTTTCCAGGCCAACAGCAAGACCATCACCACGTCGGACCAGATGCTTCAGGAACTGCTGACTCTGAAACGGTAATAATTGAAATCCCGTTATAGGGGACACTCGCGAGTGTCCCCTATAACGTATTAATACAATGGCTCGATGAGAGATCCATGGAGATGAAAATTGGTAAAAGTTACAATGATGGGGAAATACGGAAGAGAATTCTATGTAAATCCCCATCAGATAGAGTATATTGAAAACAATCCCGATACCACCATCGTTATGCTGTCGGGGAAGAAGCTGGTAGTCCAGGAGGAGTATTCCGAAATTTTCGACCGTATAGTCGAATATCGGCGGCTGATCGGCGCATTCAAGAATGAGGAGTAGGTTTTAATGGATATTGCAACAATAGGCGGTTTTGCGGGGGGTATGATCCTTCTCGTTTTGAGTATCATCGTTGCGGGTAACGCACTCTCTCTCTTCCTCGATGCGGCCTCTTTCCTTATTGTAATCGTCGGGTCGCTGATGGCTCTGATGGCTGCCAATCCCCTTTCCAGAACTCTCGGAATGATGAAATTCCTCAGCAATGCTTTCAATCTCAAGGTCTACAATAAAGATGAATTGATCCGTCAGTTGGTGGCTTTTTCCGAAAGTGCCCGTAAAGAAGGTCTCCTTTCTCTCGATGATGCACTCAATGATGTGGAGGACGAGTTTATGAAAGGCGGAATGCGGCTTGTCGTAGACGGAACAGACCCTGATGTCATCAAAAAAGTACTGTACACCAATCTCAATCAGATAGAAGCAAGGCACCAGAAGGGGATCGATTTTGTCGGCGGCTGGGGAACTCTCGCTCCGGCGTTCGGGATGATCGGAACCCTGCTCGGACTGATCGGTATGATGGCAAACCTGGAAGATACGGCTTCGGTAGGTCCGAACATGGCTGTCGCCCTGATTACCACTCTCTATGGTTCTCTTTTTGCCAACCTCTTTCTCGCGCCTCTCAAAATGAAACTGGAAGACAGAAACGCCGATGAAATGCTCGTAAAGGAGATCATGATCGAGGGGATTCTCTCCATCCAGTCCGGTGACAATCCGAGGATTCTCGAACAGAAACTCTATACCTTCCTGCCGCCTTCAGAGCGGCCCTCCGGCGGCGGCGGCGGAGATGAGTAGAGGAGCAGCCTATGGCAGATGAACAGCAGAAATGCCCGAAATGTGAAGAAGGCGCACCGGAGTGGATGACCACCTACGGGGATATGGTTACTCTGCTTCTGTGTTTTTTCGTAATACTCATGAACCCCGAAGCCATAGACGGGCACCGTCTGGATATGATCATGCAGTCCTTTAACGGTCTCGGAGTGCTTCAGGGCGGTAATACCCTGTCGGTCGGAGAATTGACCGAATTGGGTAACAATATATTATCCATGCCCTCTCAGAGCAGAGGGACGGGACTGGACAAAGCGAGACAGAGCGCCGTTTCCATGTTCAAGCCCGAAATCAAGAGTGAAAAAGTTAAAATCACCGAAGATGAAAGGGGGTTAATCATATCGCTTGCCGGCGATATGTTATTCAGGCCCGCGTCAGCTGAAGTGAATATCGAAGAGTCAAGGGTCATCCTGCAAAAGCTGGCGCGGATACTCAGCAATCCCGAGCTTTCGGACAGGTCTTTCAAGGTGGAGGGCCATGCTGATGAGGGTCCGACCGATCCGGACGGGCCTTTCCCTACAAACTGGGAGCTTTCGACGGCCCGATCGGCCAGCGTTCTCCACTATCTGGTGGATTTCGGGGCCGATGAGCGGCAGTTTCAGATCAGCGGCTTTTCCTCCATGAGGCCTGTGGCGCCTAATGATTCGGAGGAGGGGAGAGCTTTCAACCGCAGGGTCGATGTTGTCATTCTTTCGGAAGGGCATCTCTGATACCGGAACCGTGAACACTTTAAAATTAGATATATTTGCATATTTGGTGCAATTCTGGTACTATTACAGTAGATAACTGGGGAAACAGGGGAATTATGTCAGACGAAGATGTTGGAAATGCTCTTGAGGATATGGCTGATGAGGGTTTTAAAGAACCTTCTGAAAGCAAAGCGAGTAAAGGTCTTTCTAAAACACTAGTAAAACTTCTCACTTACATTGTCGGTGGTATCATCGGGATTATTCTCGTCGTCACCATCGTCGTCATTACAGTCAAGTTTCTCGACAGAGGGGACCGGGCCCAGACTTTCAAGGAATTTTCCGAGGAGTACCAGGGCAAAACTCCTCCCTTTGTTTATTTCGGCATGATCGATCAGATCCGGACCCGGACCGCCGATAAAGCGCCTCATTCCGTGTCCGTCAAGGTCGAGATCGGTTACAACGATGGTGATGAGAAACTGGCTACCGAACTGACAGCGCGAAACCCGCAGCTTACAGACCTTGTCCGGACCTATTTCGGCAGCAAAACGGCGGAAGAACTGCTTACAGATGAGCAGGCCATCAAGGATGAGCTGAAAGAGCGCATCAATGCCGTTCTGACAAACGGACGGGTTGAAAGCATCATTTTTCCCGAATATCAGGTTTTTGAATTCTAGAAGGTGTGAATATTCGGATTAAGGTGATCGTCCTTTTTTCCCGAAATTCTAATAGAGGAATTGAATGACAGAAGTTTTATCGCAGGATGAAATAGATCAGCTGCTCACAGCCATTTCCACGGGAGATATGGACAGTGAGGATACCCAGCAGGTTGCTGACCGCAAAAACATCAAGATCTATGACTTCAAGAGACCGGATAAGTTCTCCAAGGAACAGATCCGTACGGTCTCCATCATGCATGAAACCTTTGCCCGTCTGACAACAACATCTCTTTCGGCCCAGCTCCGGTCTCTGGTTCACGTCCATGTGGCATCTGTAGACCAGCTGACATATGAAGAGTTTATCAGGTCGATTCCTTCGCCCACGGCGCTGGCCGTTATCAATATGGATCCCCTGAAAGGGTCGGCTATTCTTGAAATCGACCCGGCTATTACCTTTACAATAATAGACCGCCTTTTCGGTGGAACCGGAGAGGGATCTAAAGTTAACCGGGAGCTGTCGGAAATCGAGCAGTCCGTAATGGAGTCAATCATCGTCAGGATCCTGGGGAATATGCGTGAAGCCTGGTCTCAGGTTATCGATCTGAGGCCCCGTCTCGGTCAGATCGAGACGAATCCCCAGTTCGCCCAGATCGTACCGCCTACGGAAATGGTCGTTCTGGTAACGCTGGAAACTAAAGTTGAAGATGTCGAGGGGATGATGAACTTCTGTATCCCCTATCTTACAATAGAGCCGATCATATCCAAGCTGTCGGCCCAGTACTGGTATTCCTCGGTCCGCCGCGGTGCCACTACGGAAAACCTCAATATTCTGAGGGAAAGGCTGGCTACGATCGGTGTGACCATGGTGGCGGAAGTCGGCAGCATGGATCTTCCGGTCCGCGATGTTCTATCGCTGACTCAGGGGGATATTATCCGGCTTCAGAACACAAGGGTGACAGACCCCATGGTTCTGAAAATCGGAAACCGGCCGAAATTTGAATGCCGGCCCGGAGTCGTCGGCAACAAAGTTGCTGTACAGATAACCAGAAAACTGGAAGATGTTCAGCAGGAAGATTTTGAAGAACTTTCTGTAGAAGGAGAAGAAGAATGAGTGATGGTTCCCTCTCTCAGGATGAAATAGATGCCTTGTTGTTAGGCGGTAGCGTAGATACTCCCTCGGCCGGATCATTCGGCGGCGGTTCTTCACTCTCTGCTTCGGAGGAAAATGCTCTGGCGGCACTTCTGCAGAAAGCCAGCGAATCCCAGTCGGGGACCCTCTCCGGAATGATGGGTGCTTCCGTATCGATAGGAGCCCCTTCTCTGGAAGTCGTGACCAAAGAGGAGCTTCAGAAGGCTCTGAGCGATGAAACGGTTGAGATAAAAATTGACTTTAAAGAGGGAGTTTCCGGGGGACACCTTTATTATTTCTCTCCCGGAGATGCCCTGAAGCTCGCCGGGCCTATGATGGGTCAGGATGATGTGGAGCTTAATGCCACGGCTATTTCAGCCATTGGAGAAGCCGTATCCCAGATTACCGGAGCGGCTGTTACGGTAATCGGCGATAAGATCGGCAGGACCATAATGCCCGATTCGCCCGACGGACAGAGTATTCCCAAGACTATGATCCGGGCTCCTCAGGGTGAGATGGTTAAAGTCAACTATAAAGTATCCCTGGACAACGGCGATTCGTTCAGCCTAGTTGAAATCATTGATCTCCCGGTTGCCAGGGAAATCGCATCCCTCGCCGGAGGCTCGGACAGCTCCGATATGATGTCCGATTTCGATTCCATGACCGGAGGTTCCGGTGCAATGGATATGATGGGTGGAATGGGCGGCATGAACCAGATGGGCGGCATGAACCAGATGGGCGGCATGGGCCAGATGGGCGGCATGAACCAGATGGGCGGCATGGGCCAGATGGGCGGCATGGGCCAGATGGGCGGCATGAATATGGGTATGGGCGGCATGATGGGTATGGGTCAGCAGCCCCCGAATGTGCAGGGAGTTCAGCTTCCCGATTTCGGCGCATCGGTCTCTCCGTCGGAGCAGCGGAATATCGGTCTTCTGATGGATGTTTCCATGGAGCTGACCGTAGAGCTGGGACGAACTAAATGGCAGATCAAGGATATTCTGGGAATGGGGGAAGGTACCATCATCGAGCTGGACAAACTGGCCGGTGAGCCTGTCGATATACTGGTCAACCATAATCTTATCGCCAAAGGCGAGGTTGTCGTCATCGATGAAAACTTTGGAGTCCGCGTTACGGAAATCGTGTCCAGTATGGACCGGCTTCAGAAAGGATAGTTAATAAACCGCTTTACGCGGCGATTTGACATAAATACATTAAAGTGTACTTTGGGAGGGGAACACTTTGAACAGACTGGCAATAATGCTGGCGGCGGGGATATTCGCTTTGGCGGGTGTCTCTCTAGTCGCTCAGGAGAACGGGGAAAATTCATCTGAGCAGATCAATGCCGCACAGGCAGTAGATGAAACAACTTTAATAATCAACACGGAAAATCAACCCGCACAGGACATTCCTGAGGTGAGTCCTTCGGCTATCGGTATCGCCGATCTTGTCAGAACGGTTGTGGTGCTTCTTCTCGTCATCGGTGCGATTTATCTGGTTATGTACATTCTCAGGCGTTTTTCCGCCTCATCCCTTGACGGCAGCTCACTCATCAAAGTCGTTGGTTCCAGGGGGTTGATGAAAGATTCGGCTGTCCATCTTCTTGAGGTGGGTAATCAGGTTTTTCTTGTGGGAACCGGAAACAGTGCGGTCAATCTCATATCTGAAATTACCGATCAGGAGACGATCGACAATATCAGGCTGAATCTGTCGGAAGGAAATAATCAGACATCGAGTTTTGCTCAGAGGATCGCCATGAACCTCGGTCTGGGACGGAACAAAACCGCTGATAAAAAAATCAGTGAAGCCGAGGGTTTTATACGCAGTCAGCGCGACAGGCTCAAGGATCTGTGATGAGAAAAGCCGTATTTGCCCTGGTTATCCTGTTCGCGTCAGTTCTTCCCCTGTCCTCCCAGACGAATGAAGGGGAAGCTGTCGCCCAGATCATCGAAGAGGCTCAGAACTCGAATTTTCAAATTCCTTTTCTCAATCTCCAGGTAAGGGATCCCCAATCCAATAACGAAGTGGCTTTGTCCATACAGCTTATTCTTCTGCTGACAGTTCTTTCCCTGGCGCCGTCCATTGTCATTCTCATGACATCGTTTCTGAGGATTTCCATTGTTCTGGACTTTATCAAACGTGCCATGTCTCTGCAGCAGGTTCCCCCCTCCAATGTACTGATGGGTATCGCTCTGTTTCTCACGCTTTTTATCATGTGGCCGACTTTCGATCAGATTTATGAAGATGCTTTCAAGCCCTTTGCCGAGGGGCAGATCGGGTTCGAGCAGATGTATGACCAGGGTATCGGACCGCTGAGGCTCTTTATGTTCCGTCAGCTCGATGGCAATCACGATACCATAGCTCTTTTTATGAATATGAGCGGGCTGGAACAGCCGCGGACCTTCGCCGATGTTCCCACTTACGTGCTGATTCCCGCTTTTATTCTCAATGAGCTGACTCTGGCTTTCAAGATCGGGATTCTTCTCTACTTCCCGTTTATCATTATCGATATGGTCGTTTCGTCCATTCTCATGTCCATGGGGATGATCATGCTTCCGCCTGTTATGATTTCCATGCCCTTCAAACTCATTCTCTTTGTTCTTGTCGACGGATGGGGGCTTGTGGTGCGGCAGCTGATATTGAGTTTCTTATAGGAGGGTTGATTAATGACAACAGGTTTTATCGTCAGTCTTCTCAGGAGCAGCATTATACAGACTCTTTCCATAGCTGCGCCTGTTCTTCTGGTCTCCATGTTTATCGGTCTGATAATCTCCATTTTCCAGGCGGTTACGTCGATTCAGGATCAGACACTTACCTTCGTGCCGAAAATTGTTGCCATACTAACGATTATCGGCTTTTTCGGAGCCTGGATGATGAATTCCATGGCGAATTTTACAGCAAATCTTTTCAATATGATTCCGAATATCACCGGGTGATAGATGAATTTTGACATGCTTCTGACGGACGGACAGATTTTTCTTCTCATTTTCGCGCGGATTATCGCGTTGATGCTGCTGATTCCCATCATGTCTTCGACGGCATTTCCCGGTCCGGCCAGAGCCGGCCTGGCCTTCTTTACGGCCCTGGCTGTTTTTCCCATGGCAAAAAACCTCGGTTTTGTTATTCCCGATACAGGTTTGATATATGCTCTGCTCATAATCGGCGAAGTTCTTATTGGTGTGCTCCTCGCCTTCATAGTACAGCTGGTCTTTACAGTTTTCCAGCTGGCGGGACAGATGTTTTCCATTCAGATGGGCTTCGGTGCCTCCCAGGTCTACGATCCCCTTTCCCAGATCGAAGTGCCTCTTCTCGGCCAGTTTCTCAACCTCGTATCCATGCTTGTGTTTCTCGTTATCGGAGGAATGAAGAAGATCTTTCTCACGGGAATCTATCAGTCTTTTGCCGCGGTCAAGGCCATCGATGTATTCTCCCAGAGAGATATGCTGGTTACTTATTTTTCCGGCGTTCTCGGGAAACTGTTCGAACAGGCCATTATCATCGCATTTCCTATCATGGGGACGCTGATTCTGCTTTCCGTGACTATGGGGCTCCTGGCCAAAGCCGCTCCCCAGATGAATCTTCTCATGGTGGGTTTTCCCATCCAGATTACGGTCGGCTTTATCATGATGCTGGCGGCCATGCCTTTTCTGATTGAAAAGTTTTCGATGATTATCGATGCGGGATTTTCCCAGATCCTCACTATTCTCGACAGTGCCTACAGGGGGGCTCTATGAATGAATCTCTCCTGAAGCTCCGTTTGCTCCGCGGCGATGACTACGAGCTCCTTCTTCCGGATATGGACCTCCAGTGGTTCGCCGCGGAAGAGGAAGGACGGACGGAAGACCCGACGGAACAGAAGAAAAAGAAGGCCCGGGAAGATGGCAAAGTCGCCAAGACCCAGGAGCTGACCGCATCTCTGGTTATGCTTTTTCCCCTGGTGACCATCGGTATTCTATCGGGATATATGATCAATCAGCTGGCTCAGATGATCAATTACTTCCTGAAAAACAGCACGGTTATCGACGTGGTCGGCAGCGGCCTTCCCTGGAGGGCTTTTCTCAGCTATTTTCTCAAGCTGACGGTACCGGTCTGGGCCATCGCCTATGTATCGGCTTTTCTCGGCAATGTCGTCCAGGTCGGCTTTAAATTCACTCCGAAGGCGATCAAACCGGATTTCAAGAAAATCAAGCCGGACATCATCAACTGGGCGAAAAAGTCTCTGTTTTCCGTTGAGGCGATGTTTAATTTCGCCAAATCGATCCTGAAAATTGTCATAATTGGCGTAGTCGCCTATCTGGATGTGAGAAAGAACGGTCCTCAGTTGGCCAATCTTACGAATATTCCCCTTGGCGAAAGTTTCGGATTCGTGGCGGGCATCGCCTTCGGTCTGGCTGTCAAAGCGGCCCTGATTCTCATGGCGTTATCTCTTCCCGACTATCTCTTCCAGAGAAAACAGCATCTCGATTCGCTGAAAATGACAAAGCACGAAGTGAAGGAAGAGCATAAGCAGATGGAAGGGGATCCCCTGGTCAAAAGCCGGCTCAGGCAGAGAATGCAGGAGATTCTCACCTCCAATATGATCCAGAACGTGCCTCAGGCCGATGTGGTCGTTACAAACCCGACCCACTTTGCCGTTGCTCTGGAGTGGAACAACGAAACAATGGTAGCTCCGACCGTAACGGCCAAGGGGCAGGATCATATCGCCTTCCGCATCAGGGATGTGGCGAAGGAACACAATGTGCCCGTTATTGAAAACAAACCCCTCGCCAGAGGGCTCTATGCCGCAGTGGAGATCGGGGAGCAGATTCCCGAGGAGTACTGGGATATCGTGTCCCGGGTCCTGGCCGAGGTATACCGCATCAGCGGGAAGATGGCGGGAGAGATGTAATGGAGATAGTTTATGGCTGATATACAGAAAACTCTGAGAAGCGCTTTCGGCAAAGAGAGAACCGACCTCCTTATTACGGTGGGCGTTCTGATGATCGTCATGATGCTCATCGTCCCCCTGCCCACATGGATCCTCGATACCATGATGTCGGTCAATCTCATGCTGGCCATAATGATCATTCTGATCGTTCTCTTTACCAATGACCCGCTTGAGTTCTCTCTCTTCCCGACCATACTTCTTGTCTCAACTGTTTTCGGACTGGCTCTGAACGTTTCTTCGACCAGGCTGATTCTTGCCAAAGGGGAGGGGTTCGACGGAAGAATCGTAAAGGCTTTCGCTACATTCGTCGTGGGCGCCGAAGGGACCCAGGGGATCGTTATCGGGGCGATTATTTTTATCATAATCATCGCGGTTCAGTTCCTGGTTATCACCAAAGGAGCCACGAGGGTCGCCGAGGTCGCCGCGAGATTCACTCTCGACGCGCTTCCCGGCAAACAGATGGCCATTGATGCCGAATACAATTCGGGTCTGATCACCGACGATCAGGCGAGGAAGAGAAAAGCGGACCTCCAGAAATCCGTCGATTTTTACGGAGCCATGGACGGTGCCACCAAGTTCGTCTCCGGAACCGTTCAGGTGGGTATCGTCATCACTCTGATCAATGTCATCGGCGGTATCATAGTCGGAGTGACTATCCATGGGGAACCGATTGCCAACGCCCTTAACACCTATACTTCGCTGACTATAGGGGACGGGCTTGTTTCCCAGCTTCCCACCCTGATTATTTCCGTGTCAACCGGTCTGATCGTAACCCGTTCTGTTTCCGACGGGTCTTTCGGAACCGATGTGAAGAAGCAGTTTTCCGCCCAGTCCAGAATTTACTGGATCACCGCTGTTTTTCTCTTCTTCCTGGGCGTTCTGCCGGGATTCCCCTGGTATCTGCTGTTCCCTCTTTCGGCTATGACCGGATTCATGGCTTACAGATTGACCCGGCGGAAAATGATAGAGGAAGAGCTGGCAAAAACGGCCGGAGAACAGGAAAAGGCCGAGAAGGATGCACCGGCGGAAATGTCACCGGTTGTGCCTCTCGATCCCCTTTCTCTCGAGCTTGGATACGGACTAATCCCGCTGGTCGATCAGGACAATGGCGCCGAACTGCTCGACAGGTTGACCCGAATCCGCCGGGAGGCGGCGCTCGATCTCGGTCTTGTGGTGCCGCGGATCCGCATTATAGACAATATGCGCCTTGAGCCTTCGGAGTACTGCCTGAAAATCAAAGGCGTCGAGATGGGCCGCGGAGCCATCCGCATGGGCCATTTTCTGGCTATCAATCCCGGAGGGGAAAGAGAGCCGCTGGAAGGGGAAAAAACCACCGATCCGGCATTCGGGCTCCCCGCTATCTGGATTTCCGATACGTACAGGGAAAAAGCCGAAAGAAACGGTTATACCGTGGTCGATCCGCCTTCGATCGTCGCCACGCACCTGACCGAAATTATCAAAAAGCACTCTTCGGAGATTATCGGCCGTCAGGAAGTCCGTTCGATGCTCGATACGCTCAAGGAAAATTACCCCGCCGTTGTCGAGGAAGTCTCAAAATCCTTTTCCACAGGAGAAATCCAGAAGGTCTTTCAGGGGCTTCTCAGAGAACAGGTTTCCATCAGGAATCTCGTGGTCATTCTCGAGACACTGGGCGATTACGGATCGGTCACGAAAGATACGGGATTTCTCATTGAAAAGGTCAGACAGGCTCTGGGCAGACAGATATGTTTACAGTATGCTGAGGAGGATAATACGCTCCGGGTTCTTACAATCCATCCTGAAATTGAACAGCGCATCGTCGACTCCCGGATGGAGTCGGCTGCCGGTGTTATCGCGGCACTTGATCCCCGTTTTCAGAGGCAATGGATCAATGCCGTGCTCAATAGTGTTCAGGATGTCCAGAATCTTGGATATTATCCCCTGATACTGTGCAGCGAAGCGGCCAGAGCTCTTGTCAGGTCGTCGACCGAAAGGGATATTCCCGATCTAGTCGTTCTCTCGGTTCCCGAGATAGCGCAGAATATTTCGATTGAGTCTCTTGGCGAAATATCATTTGAATGGAAGGAATCGTAATGGAGCATTTTACCGAACGGGGAATAAGCCATCTGGAAGTACTGGATAAAATCAGTTCCAAATACGGAAAGAACGCAAAGATCCTCACCAGAAAAAATATCACAATGGGCGGTTTCCTCGGACTGTTCAAAAAAGAAGGCGTCGAATACACCGGCTATGTCTACGACAATGTTCTGCAGGACCGGGCGGCAAGGGATTCCTTTGAGAAAAAAGCCATACTGAATTCGGTCGGAAAAAGCGATATTCCTCCCGCTTCGGCAAAACCGGCAGGTGATCCGCTGGCGGAGGAAGTGAAAAGCCTGACGGAAGTCGTCAAAACCCTGATCGAAAGAGGTCCGGCTACGTCAGAGCCGAAAAAGCACGAAAATCTGGTTAAGCTCGAAGACCTTCTGGAAGAAAATGATTTTTCCCGGGATTTCATCCGCGATATGATCGACCGACTGAAAAGGGAGCTCTCCCTCGAAGACCTGGATGATTACTCTCTGGTTCAGCAGTCGGTTCTCGAATGGATCGGTGATAAAATCAGCATTTACAGAGAAAAGCCCGCCCGGGTTCCCCGCGTGTTTATTCTTGTCGGACCCACCGGGGTCGGGAAGACCACGACAATTGCCAAGCTGGCGGCCATCAAGGGAATTGCCACCGGCGATCAATCTCCTCTAAGTGTCCGCATGATAACGATCGATAATTATCGTATAGGTGCAAAAAAGCAGATTGAGACCTATGGAGATATTATGGGCATTCCCGTGGCCTGCGTAGAGACATTCAGCGATCTCGAGAAGAAAATACAGCAGTTCAGCGATGCCGACCTGATCCTTGTCGACACAATCGGCAAGAGTCCGTCGGACTTTATGAAGCTGGCGGAGATGCGGAAGCTCCTGGCGGCCTGCGGCAGCAACAGTGAAGTCCATCTGGCCGTTTCTTCAACCACAAAAACCCGCGATATCAGAGAGATTCTCAGTCAGTTCGAACCTTTTAAATATCAGTCAGTCATACTGACGAAACTCGATGAGACTTCCCAGGTCGGGAACCTCATCAGCCTTATGGCTGAAGCGGGCAAGCCGCTGTCTTATATCACGGACGGACAGGTCGTCCCCCAGGATATTGAAACGGCGACGGAAATCAAATTACTTGAAAAGCTGACGGGCTTTTCCGTGGACAGGGAAAAACTGCTGCGGAAGTTCCCCATTTACAATTCGGCAATCTGGAGATAGAAGTTGGAAGATCAGGCAGAGAAACTTAGAGAGATAATGAAAAACAGGCAGTCCGGGGAGAGCTCGAACGAGATTCAGGGTGTTTTCGGGAAGAAGACGAAAATCATAACCGTAGCGAGCGGCAAGGGCGGCGTAGGGAAGACGAATGTCTCCACCAATCTGGCTCTCGCCTACGCCAAAATCGGGAAAAAGGTCATCGTTCTGGATGCGGATCTCGGGCTGGCCAATGTCAATGTTGTTATGGGGATGATCCCCAAATACAATCTCTACCATGTAATACGCAAGCAGAAGACCATGAAAGAGGTCATTCTCGATACGGACTACGGAATCCAGATCGTAGCCGGCGCTTCGGGGTTCAGCAAGATTGCCAATCTGACCGATGAAGAGCGCGAATCCTTTATCACGGAGCTGACCGAGCTCTCTTCAGCTGATATTATAATCATCGATACGAGCGCAGGTGTTTCCAGCAATGTTCTCTCCTTTGTGCAGGCGGCCGATGAAGTGCTTATCGTAACGACGCCCGAGCCCACGGCAATTACCGATGCCTACGGTATTATCAAAATCATATCCACAGAGATCGATGATCTGGATCTGGATCTCAAGCTTATCATCAACAGGGTCGCTTCCGTTACAGAGGCAAAAAAGATTTCCCAGAGAGTGATCAATATCGCGGGACAGTTCCTCAATCTCAAAGTGGATTATCTCGGATTTGTCTATGAGGATCCATCGGTTCCCAGCTCTGTGCGCAAGCAGGTGCCCTTTATGATCGCCGATCCCAATGGAAAAGCGGCGGGCTGCATACAGCATATCGTAGGACGCCTTGAAAACATAGAATTCAAGGAAGGCGGCGGTGTGGGGAAATTCATCAGGAAACTTCTGGGAAAAGAAGGCAGCTTGACTACTTGAGTTTATTGACCTAATCTGAATACGGGAGGGATTCGTCTCTGATCTGGGAGAAGCTTAACTGGAAATTCATTGCAATCACAGCTCTTGTCGCAGCGTTCATTTCCGTTCTTAGCGGTCTTGTCGGAGGTGTCGATGCGTCTTCGGTATTGCTCCGGGCCATCGTTGTTCTGATTTTTTTCGCTATTTTCGCCGCAGCTGTAAATTGGGTGGCTGTTTCTTTTCTTGTCAGTGGAGAAACTTTTTCCGGAGATGAAACCGCTCCTTCCGAAAATGCCGGGGGAGGCCGGGTCAATATTATTCTGGATGATGACGATAATCCCGTTTCGGTGACGCCCGAATCCGATGAAGAGAATGAGGATGATCCCGGTTCCGATGAAGATGATGATGATATACCGCGGGGGGCATCACGGAAGCTTGGAGAGCGAAGCCGTCAGGTTGATCTGGAAATGGCGACAGCGATGGATATCGACAGTTTGCCCGATCTCGGCTCATTTTCTTCAACTTTTTCTTCTTCAGGACCTGATGAAGAAAAAAAGACTGATTCCGGTGAAGAAAACGAGTATAATAATAATGCGTCCTTCAGCTCGGGACGCCGCTTAAGTCCGGAAGGAATTGCCGGCACTATTGCTGAACAGAACAGTCCTGAAGATTTAGCGAAAGCAGTAAAAACTGTGATGAATAAGGAGACCAAGTAGGATCGCTTATGGCTGACAATATTATAAACGGCATTCCCGAAGCGGAATTGTGGAGCAGATACAGAAAAACCAGAGATGCCGGTATCAGAGATGCGATTATCAAGCAGTATGCCCCGCTGGTAAAATACGTGGCGGGCAAGGTCTCCATCGGTATGCCCCACAATGTGGATTTTGATGATCTGGTCGGGTTCGGTGTTTTCGGTCTCTTTGATGCTATTGAAAAATTCGATCCGGAAAAGCATGTTAAATTTAAAACCTATGCCGTAACGAGGATCCGGGGCTCGATTATCGATGAGCTCAGGTCGATAGACTGGGTTCCCCGGTCGGTCCGGCAGAAAAGCCGTGAACTCGATGAAGCCGTGCAGAGGCTGGAATCGAGACTCGGCAGATCGGCAACCGATGAGGAAATCGCATCTGAGATGAATCTCGATCAGGATGATTTCAACCGCGTTATGCTCAAGGTCAGCGGGACCTCTCTTCTTTCTCTCAATGATATCTGGAACAGCGGTGACGAAAATGATAAGGTCTCGCTTGTCGATACGATAGAATCTCCCTCTAGCCTGCAGCCGGAAATGATTGTGGAAAAAGAGGAAATTAAAAGGGTTATAGTCGAAGCGATACAGAATCTTCCGGAGAAAGAGAAGAAAGTGCTCGTTCTTTATTATTACGAGGATCTGACTCTCAAGGAGATCGGAAACGTTCTGGATGTAACGGAATCCCGTATTTCACAGCTCCATACCAAAGCCATTTCCCGGCTGAGAGCAAAACTGACGAATGTGAAAAAGGGAATTATGTAAAACAGAGGTCATTATGGTTTCCAATGAGCAGATCCGAGAATTCATGCTTCATCAGATTGAATTGGATAAAGAACGCACCTCTGTCCACGTCACAGGTAAAAATATAGAAGATGCTCTTCTGCAGGGGTCCATTGAACTGGGAGTCCCGGTGAGGAAACTGGAATATGAAATCCTTGACAGGGGAAAGAGGGGCGTCTTCGGAGTCGGCCATAAAGATTGCACACTCATCGTATATCAGGCGGAAAAGATCGTATTCGACGATAATTCCGATCTGGACGATCTCGATCATCTGGGTAACATGGATCAGGGGGAGGACGTTATCAGAGAGGACAGGACCGGCGAGTTCTCTCTCCGTCTCAGTCGCGACGGATACGCCTATCTGAAAGTTAAAAAGCCCTATGGCGAGGGCGAACCGGTGACTTCGGAAGAGATTGAAGCCGAAATCTTTAACAGGGCACTTACTTCCTATGATATGAAAATCGTTGAGGATGTCCTTCGCCGGGCAGACGATATGTTTGTTAAAATCGGCGAGTTTTCCTATAATCCCGTAAACGATCCGCTTATGTCTATCGAAGTGGATGATGAGGAAATGACCGCTTCAATTTACGTTTCAGAACCCGGTCCCGGAGGGGCGAATCTCACATCTGATGATATCAGGGGCTTTCTGAAAAACAACCGTGTCATAGCGGGTATAGAAGATGAGCTCCTTCAGGCTTTCGAGGATAATCCGGTTTACCGGCAGACCTATGTGGTAGCCAGAGGAATCGAACCGGTCCACGGTCAGGACGGCTATATAAAATATCTCTTTGAAATCGATCCCCATAAGGTAAAACTGAAAATCAAAGATGACGGAAAAGTCGATTTTAAAGAGCTGAATCTGATTCAGAATGTCATTAAAGGGCAGCCTCTGGCTAAAAAGATTCCTCCGGAACTCGGTAAAAACGGAAAAAACATATACGGAACGCCGATCAAGGCCCGTGACGGAAAAGACATACAGATAGGTCTGGGGAAAAACGTAACCATTGCTCAGAATGGTGAGCTGGCCGTAGCTGAAGAGAGCGGACAGGTCCTGCTCAGCAAGGGCAAGATCAGTGTGGAAACCGTTATGGTTATTTCCGGTGACGTCAACACTTCGACCGGTAATATAAATGCCCTGGGCACAGTCGTAATCAAGGGGAATGTCGAAGACGGATTTGAAGTAACAGCCCAGGGGACGATTGAAGTTCTGGGATTTGTCGGGAAGTCAAAATTGACATCGGGCGGTGATATCGTGGTCAAACAGGGTATCAACGGCGGTGAGGGAGATGATTCGGGAATGATTAAAGCTCAGAAAAGCGTCTGGGCGTCATTTATTACAAATGCCACTGTAGAGTCGGGCAGCAATGTTATCGTCAGCGACGGTATTGTCAATTCGAAGGTTGACGCCAACTCAAAAATTCTCTGTCAGGGAAAAAGAGCCAAGATCGTGGGCGGCCATGTCCGGGCTGCCGAAGAGGTCAACGCCGCCGTTCTGGGGTCTCCCCATGGCGCTGAAACCATTATCGAAGTAGGTTACGACCCCAAAACGAAAGAAGAGATAGAAAAGTTCGAAGCCGAACAGAAAACCATCGAAGAGAAACTCGATGAACTGGGGCGCAACATTCAGGGGCTTCTCAAGCAGAAGAAGATTATGAAAGACAAATTCCCCTCGCAGAAAGTCCAGGCACTGATGAACCAGAAAAAGATCCTGAACAAGTTGTCGCTTGAGAAAAACAAGGTCACAGCCGAAATTGAAAGAAGACTGGACTATCTTGAATCCCTGAAAGTATCTGGCAAGATCAGCGCATCCAAGACAGTTCATGCGGGAGTCAAGGTTTTTATAAAGGACGCGGCTCTCGATATTACGAACCCCTACGACAACGCAGTTACATTTGTCGTGGAAAACGGTTTTATTACGACCACCGCCTATGAAGAAATTGCGGAGGAACTGATCCGGAGGGATTAATGGCTATCACGCCCCTCGACCTGCAGACTATGTTTGTCAGGTTGAATGAAGTGGGAAAAGAGCAGAATCATCTCAAAGAAGCTGTGGCGTCGCAGCAGGCTGCCGGAGCTAAAGAATTGAAGGAACAGGAACTCAGGCAGGACAAATCGGTCAATAAAGCGGAAGAGGACAAGGAAGCCCAGAAGCTGAAAGAGGAAGGCGGCGGTGAAAAGAACGGGGCGGACTCGAGAGAAAGGGAAAAAAGCGAAGAACAATCTGCCCGTCCTCAGAGAAAAGTATTCAGCGATCCCGAAATGGGATCTCACATCGATATATCAGGTTAATCTATGACAACAGCTTTTACGGTTGCGGGAATTTGTCTCCTGGCCATTTACTCTGTTTATTTTCTTCTGAACAGGCGAATTTCGAATATTCTAGAGTCGGAAAAAATCCTGTCGAGGGTTGATGAAGAAGTCAATTCTCTCATCCTTGAACTGAATCAGACCACAGAAAGGAATATACTTCTGGTGGAGGACCGGATCAAAAAACTGACGGCACTCATGGAGGATGCAGATAAGACGGTTTTAAGGCTCAATCGGGAGCTGAACAGAAAAAAGGAGGAGACCGAAGGTTATTCCCATCTTTCAAAGATGAGAAAAATTCCCCCGCCTGTTGATGAAAAGGTAAGGGAGCCTGAGAATTCTGACGAAAATCTAAGTGAAAAAAATAGAATACTGGAGATGTACAACCGGGGGATGGCCCCCGAACTGATCGCTTCGCGCACCGGGACATCCATCGGAGAAGTGGAACTGATCATCACATTGAATTCCAGAAAGGGCTGATGTTTGAAACATATAATCGGTATCGACCTGGGAACGACCAATTCCTCGGCGGCATTTTACGACAAAAGAGAACTGACCATTATTCCCAACAGCAGGGGACAGCGGATAACGCCTTCCGCCGTGGCGATTGATCCCTCCGGAGAAATCCTTGTGGGGGAGTCCGCCAGAAACCAGGCTCTGGTCAATAAAGACGCGACAGTTCTGAATGTGAAACGCCGTATGGGATCCGATTATATCTATACGATTAATGGCAGGGGATACAGCCCCCAGGAAATTTCTTCTTTTATTCTCAGATCTCTTAAAAAGGACTGTGAAAACTATCTCGGAGAAACGGTGACAGAAGCGGTTATCACCGTTCCGGCCTATTTTAACGAAAGACAGAGAAAAGCCACAATAGAGGCGGGACGCCTTGCCGGGCTGAAAGTGCGAAAGATCATCAACGAGCCCACTTCTTCAGCTCTCATATTCGCGGACCGGAAAAAAGAGGACCGCACTCTTCTCGTTTACGATCTGGGCGGCGGGACTTTTGACGTATCGCTTCTCCGCAAAGAGGGAAACCGTTTTATCGTCATCGCGTCCAACGGGGAATCGAGACTGGGCGGCGTTGATTTTGACGATCTCCTCTACAAAAGGGTCGCGACTTATTTTTCCTCCCGATCCGGTATCAATGTTGATGAGGATAAACTGCTTGTCCAGCACCTCAGAAACCGGGTGGAACAGGCTAAAATCGAACTGTCCACAAGACAGAGCGCTACGATCTCTCTCCCCTTTATCGCTACGGGCAGAGGACCCGTTCACCTGACATGTACCGTGACCAGAGATGAGTTCAACAGAATGATATCACCTCTGGCGGAACGGACCATGAATCTTCTCGACAAGACTCTCCGCGAGTCGGGTACGGACCGCGGGAAAATAGACAATCTGGTCCTCTCCGGCGGTTCGAGCCGTATCCCTCTGATCCGGGAGATGCTGCAGGACCGTTTCGGTTTCACATTTGAGAAGCAGGTCAATCCCGAAGAGTCCGTCGCTCTGGGAGCGGCGTTCCAGGGATATCTTCTCGAACAGGGAGAAAAGGAAATAGAGATACAGGATGTGACATCCCATAGTCTCGGCGTAGAAATCGACGACGGCACGTTCATCCCCATTATCCGGAAAAATTCTCCTCTTCCCTCTATTCAGTTCAAGACTTTCACTACGGTCGCAGACAACCAGAGATCGGTTGAAATCAAGATTCTCGAGGGGGAACACCGCAGGGCTTCACTTAATTCGCCCTACGGACGATTTCTCCTTTCGGGAATCCGGCAGGGCAGGAGAGGCGATGCCCGCATCAAAGTCGCATTTAAAGTCGATACTGACGGGCTGCTCCATGTCAAAGCCAAGGATATGGATACGGGAATCAGGCAGAATATCATATTCACATCTTCTGTCATGGATAGCGGAAGCCGGTCCGAGGACGAAGAGCTGATTATTCTGGAAAAAAGAGTTCATTCCCTGATCAACAGGGTGCAGGGGCTCAATAAAATGTCGCCTCTTTCTTATGATTTCAATTTTCAGTTTGAGATCCGGGAAGTCCTGTCAAGCGCCGGACAGTCTCTTCAGGACCGGGATTCAGAGGGATTGTGGGAAGCTAAAACGGCTCTTGAATCCATTGCGGCGGAACTGAATGCTATTCTCGACGGGGAGGTTCAGGCTGTATGACCGTCAACGACTGTTTCCGCATTCTCGAATTGCCGAGAACAGCCGGGATCGATGAGCTGAAATTCGCTTACCGCACCATGGCCAAGAAATATCATCCCGACAGAAAAGGCGGTGACAGCAGAAAGTTCACCCGTCTCCATGAAGCTTACGAATTCCTTCTCGATTACGGCCCTTTTAAGAGCGGCTTTACCGCCAGAACTGTAAATCCTTCAGCCGGAGAGACCGGAGGGAGAACCGCTGAGGAGAAAAAAAGGCGTGAAGAGGAGCTGTACAGGCGCCGTCAGGCCGAAATGCGCAGAAAAGAAGAAGAGCGGGAATCGGAGCGCCGCGCCGCCGAAGAGAAAAAAAAGCAGGATATCAGGGAATCAGTCCGACGCGCTGCCGAGGAGCGGAAAAGACGGCAGGAAGCGATGGAACGGGAGCGTAGAAAGGCCGATGCGAAAGGGCGGAGAGATAAAGAGGAAAAACTCAGGAAGGATGCGGACCGTTTGAAAAATCCGGTTCACCTTGCCCGTCTCGCCGGAGAAGTCCTCTCGGGAAACAAACCGGACAGGGATAAGCTGAAGGCGATAGAAACTCTTGTCAGTCTTAAAAGGAAATCAGCCTATCCCTACCTGAAAAAAGGTTTTTACAACTCTTCCGAGAAGGTGACAGCCGCTTCGATCCGAGCTGTCGGCCTTCTCCAGATCGTTCAGGCCGGCCCTGAATTGACTTCGCTCATGTGTTCGGGCTCTCCCCTGATCAGAAAAGCTGTGCTCGATGCGGTCTCATCCTTCAGAAATCCCTCTCTGTTCAGAAGCATTATCGAACTGGGGCTGAGTGACCGGGATAAATCGCTGCAGGCTCAGGCAGAGCAAATCCGGAGCCGTTTCAATGGATAGCGCCACTGCCCATACCGATGAGTTTCTCCGCAACGCCGAAGAGATCATGGAGTCGCTGATCTCCGACCTGGAAGACTGGAAGAAAGATCCCTACAACAGACACCTGATTGACCGGATATTCCGTTACATGCATTCTCTGAAATCGGGAGCGGCCTTTCTGGAAATGTCGACCCTTGAATCATTGGCCCATTCTCTGGAATCTCTATTCGACAGTTATCGCAGGGGCGCTGAGACCGATGAGGCAACCATCGGAAAGGTCATGAAAGCCCAATCGATTATGAGCAGAGAACTGGACAGGCTTTTGGAGGAGAACCTTCCGCCGCTGGTCGATTTTTCTCATTCGGGGGAAGATCGCAAGGTTGAAGAGTCCTCCTTGCAGAAACGGGACCTTTTCTCGCCTTTCGAGAAGGAGCTGCTCGGTGAAGCATCGCGCAGGGGAGAGAAACTCTACAGAATCATCTGTCATCTCGATGAGTTCCCCCAGATGCTCTACGCCCGGGCCTATCTGCTGATGAATAATCTGGAGCTTTCGGTCAATGTTATTGCCACGAATCCTCCCATGGATGATCGGAAAGCCGATTTTTCACGATTCACTGCTTATATCACGACCGATCTCGATGAGAGCGGGATCTATAAAGCGGTTAATGTCGATTCGGTGGTCAGAGTCGATCTTATCAGACTTGATTATGCATCCTATCTTGAGCGTGACGATGATGTCATTAACCTCAATTTTGACGAGGATAAAGCACATCCCGCGGGATCGTGGATCCGGGTCGAACAGAGGAAAGTCGATGAACTGGCCGGGTATATCGAGCAGTTGAAAGTTTCGACGGGCCGCTTCTCCTCGTACAGAACAAAAATGGATGATCTTCACGCCCTGGCCAGAGGGATGGAAAGGGTTCTTCTCGATGTAACTATGGTCCCCCTCAATACGCTGCTTAAGGGGTTTCCGAGATTTGTAGAAGAACTCTGCCGGAAAACGGGAAAATCCGCCGAACTGATTATGAGCGGAGAATCCTGTACGGTGGACAGAACGGTTTTCGATATCATTTCGGAGACTCTCCAGCATCTGATCCGCAATGCCGTATATCACGGGCTTGAAAAATTCGATCAGAGGCGGAAAGCAGGCAAGAGCGAATCGGGATCACTGGTCATACATACGGAAATGTCCGATGAACTCATCCATATAACTATAAGCGACGACGGAAGGGGTATCGACAGGGAGAAAGTTCTGGAACGGGCTTCGAAACTCGGCCTGAGAGAGCGGGGGGACGGAGATCTGCTCTCCATTCTGGCCAAACCGGGATTCTCCACTGTCGAAGAAGCGGATTCACTCTCGGGCCGGGGAGTCGGGCTCGATCTGGTTCTCCACAATATCCAGGACAAACTCAAAGGGGAGATCGAGCTGATAAACGACGAGGGCCGCGGTGTCACATATAAAATTGTCATTCCCACATCACGGGTCATGACAAAAATCCTTCTGATGAGAAGCGGCGGCCGGACCATGGCTTTTCCCGCCCGGAATGTCGACAGCACGCTGCCTTTCAACATCCGTTCCCTGACGGGAGAGCGGGAGGATTTTCTTTACTACAGATATGGAGAGGAAGAGCTTCCCCTTTACACGGAATCGGGCCGGCTCCATCATGTTTCGGAAGGCTTTGAGGGGGGATATATCCTGATCGTTACCTATCTCGGGCTCAAAGCGGCAATTTATACGGAAGAGCTGCTTATGGAGAAGGAAATACTCTCTGACAATCTCCGGCTCAACGAAGAAGCCGAACCCTTTCTCTATAAAGCTGTTCTTTCCGGCGAAGACTGCCTCTATCTGTCTCCGTCCATAATCAGTATCTGATCTTTTACGCCAATATCTGTGCAAAATTAAATTGCTTCTCTTATACTTATTTAAATAGTACAAAACAGTATCCGGAGGATCAATATGGCCTGGAAAGATGTGAAGGTTCAGCGGAAGTTTGCTCTCGGTTTCGGATCCATTATCATCATGCTGATCGGCACGAGCCTCGTTTCCATTTATCTCATACAGCAGATAGTCTCCAATGCAGGTCAGGTCATTGAGGGCAATAATCTGAAATCGGACATAATTCAGAAAGAGGTCGATCATCTTAACTGGCAGAAGACATTATCCCTTTATGTCAATGACAGCACCGGGAAAGTCGCCTCTGTGCAGACTGATCCCGATAAATGTCTCTTCGGATTATGGCTCAACAGCCAGGAGAGAAAAGCGGCGGAGAATCTGGTTCCCTCTTTGGCTCCGATGCTACAGGAATTGGAAACCTACCACGAACAGCTCCATGATAGTGCTCGGAAAATCGAACAGATCCATACTGTATTCGACCCGGACCTGGGAAATATCCTCAGGGAAAGCAAGAATATACATCTTGAGTGGAACCTGGGATTCCTCGATTTTATAACGGGGGAAGAGGCAGTAGTGAATTATGCCGATTCAGAACTGGAAACCTGCGAGCTTACCCAATGGATTGCCTCATCGGGAGCGGCGAATCTGCTGTCTCATCACAGGGAGCTGCAACAGATGATTTCTGAGCTCGAAACAGCCCATAATGCAGTGCATGAGGGCATCGCAGGGATAGGGCAGGAGCTGGCCGATGGAAATCTCGAGAAGGCTTCCGAGTCCTATTACGGGAGCTACGGGAAAAGCATGGCCGATCTCATTAATTCTCTCGACAAGTTAATAACCTGGCAGGATAAGGAGTTGCAGAACAGACAGAGGTCCATGCAGATTTTTTCTACTGAAACAAGAGATGCTTTGATAAATGTTCAGAATATCATGCATGATATGGTGGATACGGTTTCGGAAAATATTCTGTCGGAAGACGATATGCTGGAATCCGCCCGTGTCGGAGCTCAGAAATTGCTGATCAGCAGCCTTATAATTATATTCGCCGCCATCGTAAGCGCCGTCATTCTCACTTTGTCTCTTCTCAGACCGATCATTAAATGTGTCGGTTTTGCCGATCAGGTTTCATCGGGAGATCTCAAGGCAACGCTCGGTATCGATCAGAAGGATCAGATAGGGGAACTGGCGGAATCTCTCCGCCGTGTACTTAAGGGATTCCGCGAAAAAGCGGAAATCGTTGAACGTTTTGCCGAAGGGGACCTGACAGCCGAGGTTGCAACCTTATCGGATAAAGACGGCCTTGGTATTTCACTTAAAAAAATGAAGAGAGATCTCAATGAACTGATTGGGCAGGTCGTAGCTTCGGTCGATCAGATAACCTCAGGTGCCGAGCAGATCGCCCAGGCCAGCCAGAGCCTCTCCGAAGGGGCGGCGACACAGGCCAGCAGTACCGAAGAAGTTTCGGTCATGGTCAACGAGATCTCCGGTCAGGCCGCTCAAAATGCCGACAACGCCTCTCAGGCGAAGAGCATATCGGAAAAAGCGACTATTGATGCGGAAAAGGGTAATGAAAGCATGAAAGCCGTTGTTGCCCTTATGGAGAAAATCAATACCGGTGCCGATGAAACGAAGAAAATCGTCAAAGTAATCGACGATATCGCTTTTCAGATCAATCTTCTCGCCCTCAATGCCAATGTTGAGGCTGCCAGAGCGGGTAAATACGGGAAAGGTTTTGCCGTGGTCGCCGATGAAGTCAGAAATCTCGCGGTGAAAAGCGCTCAGGCAGCCAGGGAGACATCCGACATGATGGAAGAGTCGATCGGTAATATTCAAAACGGATATTCAGCCGTTCTGAAATCAGCTGAACAACTGAGGGAAATTGTTACGGGATCCCGGCAGGTTACGGAAATCCTCGAGGAAATCGCCGCGGCGAGCAGGAATCAGGATGACGGTATTTCCCAGGCGACCGGTGCTCTTGATCTGATAGACAAGATCACACAGGAGAATACCGGTAACGCCGAGGAAACCGCCTCGGCATCGGAAGAGCTTTCCAGTCAGAGCCTTCAGCTCAAAGGTCTCGTTGAGCGCTTCAAACTGGAAAAAACTGAGGCGCCCAAACCTCTTCCCGGCCGACCGATTCCGGTCCGGAAGCCGGGGGCTCTGAAGTCTCTACCCGAAAAGGGCTTCGGGAAACCGGCAGAGAAAAAAGAGAATTTCCTGAAGAGCGGACAATTCTCCGGGGAGAACAGTTTCGACAAACAGCCGGGAAATTCTTTCTCCACGGGAATTAAACCCGTTAATCCATCTGAGGTCATTTCGCTCGATGATAACGATTTCGATCAGTTCTAGCGGAGACGGAATACCAGCGAGTTAAACTCCTCTTCTGTCATGGAGAGGGGTTTTTCTTCAAAGGTATTTCTCGTAGAGGAATAGACCTCTCCGTCGGGGCCACTGATTCTCAAGCCGATGTTGTTGCCCCATTCATCGTATTCCTTCCGGGTTTGTTCCATAAGTCCCCCTTCGTAGTTATAGGCGGCTCTTTCGATTTCATTCCCTTTCTCATCGTAGAATACTTCGGTATAGTCGCTTCTGTCGCCATACTGGTTGTAATTGCTGATCAGAACAGGCTGCCCTTTTTCATCCAGCTCATAGACCGTGCTGTAGAGAACAGTCCCTGTTTCATCGAGAATATCGCTCTGGACAAGAATCCCCCTTTCATACCTGTTGGAAAGCTGTTGATCGATCAGCCCTTCGGGGCTGTATATCGTGTAGGAAAGTTCATTCCCCAGATCATCATAATCGGAGATACTGTAATAAATAACTTCTCCCGAAGGATCGATTTCCGTTGTTTTCACAACCCGCTCGCTCTCATCGTACTCAACAAGAAAATGTATGTCCTGGGAGGTCCTTCCCGTACTGGAAATCCACTCGACAGGATGGCCGGCCCGATCGTTTCTGTAATCGGCCCGGTTGAGCACGGTTCCCTCTTTATCGCTTGTGACAATGGAAACGAGAAAATCCGATTCATCGTAATTGTACCGGCTCATGTTGTAAGATGTATAGGCTCCGCTGTTCTCGATTGAGGATACTTTTCCCGTTCCGCTGTAGCTTATGACTCTCCGTCCGACTTCATTCCCTTCCAGGTCCGACATGATTATGGAAGCCGGTTTGCCTTCTTCCGTATAGGCAATATCGACTTTCTGAATGAGGTTCTCATTCCCGTCGAAAACAGTGAAGGATGTCAGCCTGAAAGAAACCCGGTCTTCCCCCTCATTTGTCGTTGCGCAGGAGAAAAGGATGCCGGCGATCATAGCGGCTAGAGATAATTTAATTCTTTGGTTCATTAACTATTCCTCTGTAATTTTTGTAAGAAGGTCATCGAGAATAGGCTGGATTCTTTTCCGTGAGAGATGGGGGTTTTTCTGAAAAAACCGGAAATAACCTCTCCCTTTACATTCTATCGGGACAAAATACCCCGATGCTTCGATCTCATAGGCCAGTTCTCCCCGAACGGGACAGGATTCCGGACAAATGACCGTCAATTCTCTTTTTAATATCGGCTCTTTGTTAAAATGCATCAGAAAAAGAAGATCCAGTTTTCTGTTTTTTATAAAGGAATCGGCTGCTCCGGCATCCCTGTCGAATAAATGGAAGAAGGAATCGATTTCGCAATGAATCGTACTCATGCCGTAGGTCAGGGCCGGGCCTGTCCAGTATTTGAAGTCCTTTTCCAGATAATCCTCTATGGTAAAACCGGTGAAATCTTCTTTCTCTCCCTGTAGTTCGAGAAGAAAATCTTCATCTTTCGTCACATATTCTTTCAGATTTTTCAGAATGCTTCTGTCTTTTTCCAGATTGTACTGATTTTCGTCGGTCAGGTGATCCGTATCCATCCGGATGGTGAAATAGAGCATTTCGCAGAGAGAAACAGCCAGTTCCTTACTGATGGGGGCCGGAGTTTTTCCCAGAAGCTCAAGGAGTTCTTCAGCCAGAAGCGTTGAACAGGAACCGGTATTTTCGATTCTGATCGAAGCCCGGGCGGGAAGCTCTCTCGAGACTCTGTGATGGTCGGCTATTCCGACGATCCTGTCGCGGAAAGGTTCGAGTTCCTTTTCAGGCTGGTTGTGGTCGGTCAGATAAATCCGGACCGGCCGGTCAATGGCTGCCGGGGCTCCGTCTTCAGCGGCGGTGAACCGGTGGGGATCGGCGCCGCATTGCTCCAGGAGAAAACGGGCGTCGCGGTGAAGTTTCCACTTCTCTTCGGGAAAATAACGCAAAAGGACAATTTCCCCGGTTTCTCCCGATGCACGGAGCAGCTCCGCTTTTACATAAGCCGTGACCAGCGAATCCAGATCTCCGGAGCGGTTTCCCGATACGAGGATCAGGGGAGATGAATCCTTTGCCATCAGCCCCTCTGGCCGGTTTTTTTGATTATATGAAATCCGAACTGGGTCTGAACGATATCGCTGATGCGCCCCTGGGAGAGCTTGACAACGGCTTTCTCGAAAGGGGGGACCATCTGACCCGGACCGAACCAACCCAGATCACCGCCCTTGGACTTGCTGGGGCATGTGGAAAACTCCCTGGCCAGAGAGCTGAAATCTCCTCCCTTTTTCAGACGCTGCACTATGCTCTGGGCCAGGGCCCTGTCTTTTACCAGAATGTGACTGGCTCTCCATTCCATGATTCTTCTCCTTAAAGAGGAATTTCTGTTTCATAATATTGTGAAAACGGGAATAACTCAAGTCGCCCTTACCGTTGACTTTAGAAGCGACACAACCTATTCTGTTGGCATGAGAAAGGTAGGAAAATGAATAAAAATACAATGAATCTGATATGGCTGGTTTTAATGATAATTACACCCCTGGCGGCCCGGGGGGCCCGTGAGGAGTATCCCGAGAATTTTACCGTTCATGTTACGGCGCTCAACGGCCCGACGGGAATAGGGATGATCTATCTTTTTGAAGAGAAACCCGATTTCGGTGAGGGCATCTCGGTCGAATACTCCGTCGCCATGGCGCCGAAGAACCTTATGGGCGATCTGGCTAAAAAAAGCATCGATATGGCGGTACTTCCCGCCAATATGCCGGCTCTTCTCTACGCCAAAGCGCCGGGATACAAAGTGGCCGCGGTTACGGGCATGGGGAATCTCTATATCGTAAGCCGCGATCCTTCCATCGGAAAACCGGCGGATCTTGTGGGGACGACTCTTTTTAACGGCGCCAAAGGGGCGACGCCCGATTTCATGACCCGCTATCTGCTGGCGGGAGAGGGAATCGAGGCCGATAAGGACCTCTACATGGATTTCAGTTACGGACTGCCCGATCTGGCGAAAGCCCTCATCGGGGGGCTGGCTGATACGGCGGTCTTTCCCGAACCCTATGTCACTATGATTACGGATAAAAGCGATGCCCGGATCGTCATCGATCTGCAGCAGTGGTGGATGGAACAGAAAGGAACAGATGAATCCTATCCCCTTTCCGTATTCGTCGTGAAGGAAGATATCCTGGAAAATTACCCCCGGTTTGTGGAGCGGTTTCTGAAGGTCTATGCAGATTCTATCTCCAGAGTGAGGGACAATCCCGCCGAAGCTTCGCTTCTGGTTCCCGGCAACGGTTTTACCATGGCTGCGGACATAACGGAAAAAGCCATACCCCGCTTAAATCTGAAATATACGGACGGAGCGGCAGCCAGAGATATGCTGACGGATTATTACGGCGTGCTCTATGAAATGGACCCCTCTACCGTAGGCGGAGCTGTTCCGGGAGATGATCTGTATTACATTGAAAAGTAGGCTTCTCTCTCTATTGTCTATAGCAGTACTTCTCATTATCTGGAAAGTCCTTTCCCTGATGCTGGGGGCGGAGATTATTCTTCCCTCCCCGGAAAGGGCTTTCGGGGCGCTCCTCGGTCTGATCAGAGAGGAGAGTTTTGTTCCGACTGTCCTGTTTACGCTTAAAAGAGGTGTTTCGGGGTTTCTTCTCTCCGCCGCTCTGGCTCTCGTCGTGGGAATCGCCGCAGGGGAGAACCGGTTTTTTTTCACATTGATCAAGCCGCTTCTCACGGTTATAAAAACCGTGCCGGTTCTTTCGATTGTCCTGCTGGCGATCATTTGGCTCAGTACGGAAAACGTTCCGGTCTTCGTCTGTTTTCTCGTCGTCTTTCCGCTGATCAGCGGGAACGTTATCGAAGGTATCCGCCATGTCGATCCCCAGCTTCTGGAAATGGCCCGGATCTACAAAGTGCCCAGAAGGCGGATTGTTTTTCAGATCTATATCCCTTCATTAATACCCTATCTGCTTGCGGGACTGTCGACTGCGGCGGGTGTCACCTGGAAAGCTGTGATAGCCGCCGAGGTGATCAGCATGCCCCGGTTCGGAATCGGAACGGGCATGCAGTTCGCCCAGATTCAGCTCGACACGGCCGCTCTCTTCGCCTGGACGGTGCTTGCCGTTCTCATAAGCGCCGTTACGGAAGCTCTCCTTCTGCTGCCTGCCCGCTTTCTCCCCTGGAGGAGAATATGACTGTTTATATTAAAGACCTCTGGGTGCGCTTCGGGGAACTATCGGTTCTCGATGGACTGGATCTCACTTTCCCCGAAAAGGAAATCTCTGTCGTCCTGGGACCGTCGGGCTGCGGAAAAACGACGATACTCAATGTCCTCACCTCATCGGTGGTACCTGCCCGCGGATCGGTGGAGGGGATCGGAGGAATGCAGTTTTCCTGTCTCTTTCAGGAACCGAGGCTTCTGCCCTGGCTGACGGTCGAAGGGAATCTCCATTTCGTTCTCGACGGCATAGCCGATAAACAGAGGAAAACCGCTTTATGCCGTCAGGCTTTGCAGATGACCGGACTGGGGGATTACGCCGACTGGTATCCCGGTAAATTGAGCGGAGGCATGAGGCAGCGCGTCGCCATAGCCAGGGCTTTTGTCCATCGCTCCGACATGATTCTTATGGACGAGCCCTTTCAGGGACTGGATCTGAAGCGCAAGCTCTCTCTGATCAATCAGTTCACCGATCTGTGGGAAAAAGAGAAAAGAAGCGCTGTCATGGTGACTCATGATATAGGCGAAGCCATCAGGCTGGCCGATAAGGTCTATGTCCTGACGGAAAAGCCCGCCAGGCTGGCCGATTCTTTCCCGATAGAGATTCCCCGCTCCGAGAGGGAGCCGGGATCGATTGAATACAGCCGGCTCGAGAGACGGCTGTATAATCTGCTCAGCTGAACCGCCGGCTCATCCCCGCCGGGCGATAGCTTTTAAACCTGCCTCTTAACGTAACTCTCCAGATTCTCCACCTTCGTCTCGACCAGGCCTCTGGCTTCCGCGGAGGATATGAATTTCTTGAACTTGGTGAAGCCCAGGTTCTTGGTGTTGATCCCCTTGTCGAGAAGCCGTGAATTGAGGATGGAATACTGATGGAACTGGGCTTCTTTTTTATTTTTATCGAGGTCTTTCAGCTCTTCGATGAGAATGCGAAGAGCGCTCTGCAGAGATCCCACATCCTTGCGGAATTTGTTTCCGGGGATAATGTTTGTCTGCTTGTCCTCTTCCTCTTCCAGTCGGATATATCCCGCCTTTACCGCGGCGGAAACGAAGGCGCTCCAGCGGCGGTACCCCAGGGACTGCTCCTTGAAATCGCGGTTGAGGATCTTCATCTTGATCTTGACCGTACCCATATTGCAGGTTTTGTTTTCGCTCTGGAGAAGGCTGGCCGATTCGGCGAGGCGCTCGAACCAGTATTCCTTGTTCTTCTTGACCTGCCCTTCGGTCGGTTTCTCCTCCGGTTCATCGGGTTCATCATCGTCCGAATCATCGGATGTGAGAACTTCGCGGTAATCGATAAAACTGTCGGCGATGATCAGCAGGTCCTGGGCGGCTGTTTTGATATCGCAAATGATATGGATCTTTTTCCCAGTCTTCTTAAGAGACAGGAGCAGCGGGCGGAAATCGCTGTCCCCGGTTATAAGCACATAGGTATCTATGTTGTTGTAGTACCGGAGCAGGTCCAGAGCGTCGGATACGAGCTGCATATCGGCGCTGTTTTTGGTTTTTCTGGCCCGGGGGATGTGAACCATATAAAAATTCCGTGCAGCCAGCAGGGGGCCGAGGCTGCGGAAACCAGGTTTGCTCCAGTCCGCGTAAGCGTATGAACAGACGATGGACCCCATGGATTCCACGTATTCCGACATCCCGTCGAGAAACATGGTGTTGGAACTGGAGGGTGTAACATTTTCCAGATCCCACAGTATAGCAATGTTTGTCATTTATATTCCTTCTGATTGTTTTAAATTGGAAATGAGATATCTAATAATATAGTCTTATGCTATCTTTTTGCAAAGGAAATGGGATATATATACCTATTTAAAACATAAAGGGAGTATTTATGAAGACAATTAAAATCAAATATTTATTAGTTACCGCAATTCTTCTGTTATTCTTTCCCGGCTGTTCATCTATTCCAAAAAGCGGACAGGATCAGAAAGGAATTCTGGTTGTACAGCTTCTCGAAAGAGGAACGTTCGAGAAGGAATACCTTTCATTAAAAATATCAGTTATCGATACCCGGAGCAATAAACCGGTTAAGTCCGTTGTAACACCCTATAGAGACAGAGTCTTTGTTTTTGTTCTTCCGGAAGGCGAGTACTATCTTCTGGGAGAGGAAATCCGGAATAATCAGACAGCACCGGAAAAGATTTCTTTTTATAAGCAGAGAGTTTCTGCCGGATTTATTCATGTGTACAAGAATAAATATCTGGTTGATATTGAGAGTAAAGGAACTCGTGCAATCGTCCACAATGATGGCTGGGCCGGAATGACTGAACTGGAGGAGAGTGAATTGAAATCAATTCTCATCGGAAACGAGAATTTTCAGTACTGGGTCTGGAAGGGATGCGATCCCGATTGAAATGATGGAGTACTCTTTCTCCATATGGCATGGCGAGGACGATTATAAATAAAAAAAGCCGACGAAAACGTCAGCTTGTTTATAATGCCACCGGTGAGATTTGAACTCACGACACAAGGATTTTCAGTCCTCTGCTCTACCGACTGAGCTACAGCGGCATTAACAGAGGTGAATATATATTGATAAGGGAAAACTGTCAATAGAGTTCTAAATAATGGGCGAAAAAATGTGACAATGCCCCGGGAGCAAAACGCCTCTCCCGAAGAAGAGGCGCTTAATATCAGTGGAAATTTAATCAGGGTGCGAAGTAACCGATTCCCTGCTGGTGCTCATCATCCTGGTACACGTGGAGAAGATTGCCTCCCGTCGCCACTCTGACATCGATTATGTGGATTACCTCTTCCAGAGAGGAATACTGAGGTACGACATCTTTCAGTATATTAGGAGACTTGAGGAAGAATTCTTCATTGAAAACCGTATCCTCCCGGTCCGGGAAGAGGGCGATCGAAATGATATTGGCTTCGACCAGATCGTTGAAAAAATGGGTTCCGAACGATACTTCCGGCGTTGAGCCTCCCTGTTCGAAGGCGATTTCTCCCAGGATAAGAGCTTTATTGATATCGTTGTATCCGACTTTTACTCCCAGGCTAATGTCGCTGCTTCCCCAGCGGCCCGGACCGAAAAGGGCGAACCTCTCACCGGCCAGAGCCTGGTTTATGCCGTGGACGGCCCGCCCGATCTCCACTTTGTCCTGATGGGTTTCCAGCTGGTTGTAGGCTTTAGGATCAACGTAGACGATTTTGGCTATGTTTTTGATGATTTCGCTGGTAATGCATTTTCTATTGGTGAAAAGGGTCCGGTTTGCAGGTATGTTTTTGGGCACCGTGATGCTTTCGCTTGTTTTTTTGATATTGAGGGGGCGGCATTGGAGTATATACAGTTTATCCCCGTGCCAGGCGAACTCCACATCCACCGGTCTCTTGTATCCTTCTTCCAGTTTTGTCAGAATTTTTTTCATGATTCTGATAAAGGGCGTTTTGTTGATCAGGTTGTCGAAGGTAATACACGCATCGGATGGATCGAACTTATCGGATTTGAACATGGGCGGTGCCAGATGTCCATCGCGGTTAACTGAAATCGCATTGAATAGTGACGGGAGTTCGTTGTCTCCGGTCTGCTCGAGAAGATCGATAAAGGGAATGGTCTCAAGCGCCCTCGTTTCCAGATTGATGACATCGACGCTCTTCTGCGAGTATTTGCGGATCTGGGGCGCCGTAATTTCGGGCCGGAGGGTCGGATGGCTGAGAGAAATCATCCTGGGATAATCGTTTCCGACTCTGTCCACGGCTCTGGTTCCCAGACCGTAAACCAGCCTGAGGAGCCCTTCTTCCTTTTTGATCTTCGGGTTCCAGCGGTAGCCGTTGTAGGAGAAGGCCACTCCCGCGGCAGAGGGGAAGAAGTATTTTCCCACTTTCTCTCCTACGACTTTCTGAACAAGAACGTTCATTCTCTCATCGAAATCGAGGAGGTTGTGATCCTGCCTGTAGATGATGGGATCCAGGGCAAAGGTGCTTATATGCACTTTTTTAAAAGCCCAGATGAACTCATCGACCCTGTCTTTGATTTTTCCCTGATTGCTTATGAATATCGAATCGTATTTCCCCGAGAAAGAGTAGCCCATATTGTCTTCCAGAAGAGTGGAGGAGCGGAGAATCAGCGGTGCGTCATCGCCGATCTTTTCGAGGAAACCCCGGATCATCTTTCGCTGGGCCGGGGGCATTTCCGAGTCCATTATCGTTTTATCGATAATTTTAAAGTCGCGCTGCAGATCGCCCTGGTTCTTGTACTTCTGGCTGTGGAAATAGTGAAGATTGTTGTAATCGATAAAATCGCTGAACATTTCCGAGTTGAAGAACCACGACTGGGGTATAGTCACGTATTTTTCCAGTTCCTCATCGATTTCTCCGATTGAAGGCTTGAGAATCTTATGAGCCAGAATGATCCCCGCGGCCTTCCCCCCGATCCTTCCGGTCTTGCTGGTAGCTCCGTAAAAATTATCGGTCAGTTTCCCGATGTCGCGCACATTGATATGATCCTTGGCTATACCGATATAGGGGAGCTGGTTGGATATGAAGCGGTCGATCAGTTTGACCCGTATCTCCTTCGTTTCGTTGAGGGGAAGAAAGACATCTCCGGCGGGAATCCGGCAGAAATCATCGAGGTATTTTTTTATCTCTTTGGAAGATTTATTTTCCCGGGTAACAGCGCGGGCCAGAACTTTGATCTTTTCGTGTTTCCGGGCCAGATTGATGTAACTCTCTATATCCTCCTCAGGGTAGGAGCTGATGAAATAGTATTCGATGAGCAGATCCCTGTAATCCTTCCGGATGCCGGAATTTTCCTTCTGTTCCGGATTATTCCGGAAATATTCGAGGATCTGGGTTTCCAGCTCCTCTTCATTGACAAGACCGTCACTCACCAGCCTTTCGAGAAATGTCTCTAGGATTTTGTCGGTCATATCGTTATAGGGCGACATTTTTTTGTTCAATGTGAAAAGTTTGAAAAGGACATCTTCGGGTCTGTTCATCGTCTCTCCTGTTTATGAAAAAAGGCAGCCCGCCGGCTGCCTCATGTTGCTTTCAAATCGGGGTCAGGAAACCCAGCCCCTGAGTTTTACCGCTTCGGCTACGCGTTTTACCGCTACCAGATAGGCCGCCTGACGCATATCCACTTTTTCAGCCTGGGCCATTTCGTAAACAGCCTGGAAAGCGGAAGTCATCTTTTCGTCAAGCCTTTTGTGAACCTCTTCCAGTTCCCAGTAGTAATTGTATGTATTCTGAACCTGCTCAAAATATGATACCGTGACTCCCCCCGCGTTGGCAAGGAAATCGGGAATCAGAAAGACGCCTTTTTTATAGAGCACTTCATCGGCTTCGGGAGTTGTGGGGCCGTTTGCCAGTTCCAGTACCATCTTTGCCTTGAGATTATTGACGTTCTTGTCGGTTATAACACCTTCAATGGCCGCGGGAACGAGAATGTAGCATTCCAGTTCCAGAAGCTCCGTGTTGGAGATGGCTTTTGTTCCGGGGAAATCTTTGACAGAACCGGTTCTTTCGTAGTATTTAACCAGTTCGTCGATGTCCAGTCCCTCTTCCTTGAGAATTGCACCGTATTCATCGCTGACAGCGATAACTTTTGTTCCGATGATCTCTTCGGCGAGAATGGCGCAGTACCGTCCCACATTTCCGAATCCCTGGATAACCATGGATTTCCCTTTCAGGTCTAGGTTCATGTTTTTGGCCGCTTCTCTTACTGTAAAGAGTCCGCCTCTCGCTGTAGCGTCTGTTCTTCCCTTGCTTCCGCCGAGAGCCAGAGGCTTACCGGTGATAACACCGGGGTATGAACCCTCTTTAATGGCTTCGAACTCATCGAGCATCCAGGCCATGATCTGGGGTGTGGTGTTGACATCGGGAGCGGGTACATCGTTGAGAGTCCCTATATCCCGGGATACAGCTCTTATGTAAGCTCTTGCCAGTCTTTCTTTTTCTGAATCGGAAAGAGTTTTGGGGTCGCAGATGACGCCGCCTTTTCCTCCGCCGAGGGGAATGTCGACTACTGAAGTTTTCCATGTCATCCAGGTTGCGAGAGCCCGAACCGTATCAACAGTTTCATCGGGATGCCATCTGAGACCTCCCTTTGCCGGACCTCTGGCCGTGCTGTGCTGTATTCTGAATCCCTGAAAAACTTTTGTCGTTCCGTCATCCATTTTCACGGGGATATTAACTTTTACTTCGTGCTGGGGGTTTCTCAGGAACATGTGTGTTCCTTCGTCTAGTCCTAATTTGGCCGCAGCTGTATCGAGCTGTCTCTGTGCCATTTCAAAGGGATTTATTCCATCCATCATCCGTCTCCTATCATTACAGAAATAACCATAACTAAAGAATAATATTTTTTAAATACAAGTTAGTATTATTCGAAAAATCCAATCCTGCAAGCTAAAAATTACGAAAAATGTTAAATTCGGATTTCAACAATATATTTACCGACATTTTGAGGATCTTTTTATATCAGAACATCAGACAAACCGTTAAATATAATCACTACTATAGTAGTATAGCACATCCGGGGCGGAAATCCACTACTTTAATTATTGCCTTTCAGGTTGCGGTCCAGAATCTCCTGGATATCTTTCAGAACTATGGGCTTGGCGATATAATCATCCATTCCGGCATTAAGCAGGGCTTCTCTGTCGCCTTTCATGGCATTGGCCGTCAAGGCTATGATTTTCACTTTTCTGTTGGCTTCGCCACTTTCCCCTTTGCGGATCCTCTCTGTCGCTTCGATGCCGTCCATGACCGGCATCATCTGGTCCATCAGGATAGCGTCGTACCTTATCTTCCGGCAGGCCTGGAGCACTTCCTCCCCGTTTTCCGCCAGATCGGCGGTGTAGCCCAGCTTTTTCAGGAAATTCATGGCGACGAGCTGATTTATTTTGTTATCCTCGGCGACGAGTATTCTCGCCCGGCTGTTTTCGATCCGCTCCTCGGGACGGATTTCTTTCTTCGATTGGTCGAATATGACGGCTTTCTTCCGTTTCTCGATAACAGCTGTCAGGCATTCTATCAGTTCGGGCTGGCGGCAGGGGAGGAGCAACCGGCCGTCAATATTTTTACAATCCGGCTTTTTCCCCTGTTTATAGGTCGTTTCGATAATCATTATCTGCCGGTTAGGTCTCTTCCAATCCCGGTCTATCAGGTCCTCGTGAATCAGAATAAAGTCGGAATGATTTAAATCAGCCCCGGAAATATCATCGAAGGAAGAACCCTCTATTGCTTGTATCTGAAGATTTTTCAGTCCTTTGATTAAGACTTTCCGGCTGATGGCATTGTTATTGATAATGACGATATTTCTGTTTTCGAGCTCTCTTATATCCCGGGACAGGGTAATGGTAAACCAGAAACGGGATCCCTTTCCCGGTGAGCTTTCAAGACCGATTTCGCCGTTCATCATAAAGACCAGCTCTTTTGATATCGCCAGACCCAGGCCGGATCCTCCGAAACGCCGGGTTGTCGATGCATCGGCCTGGGAGAAAGCCTGAAAAAGCTTTTTTTTCTCTTCATCGGAAATCCCAATACCCGTGTCAGTGACCATGAAATAGAGTGTCAGTTTATCCATTGTTTCATGCAGCTGCTTTATCCGCACTTCTATGAAACCCTCATTGGTAAATTTCAGAGCATTGCCGACCAGGTTGAGGAGAATCTGTTTTATCCTGCGGGGATCGCCTACCAGTCTGTCCCTTACGGCCCTGTCAATGGCCACTTTCAGTTCGATGTTTTTTTCCCTGAAACTGACAGCCAGCAGTTCCCCGATATCATCGAGAAGGGTTCTCAGGCTGAAGGAAGAGAAGCCCAGTTTGAATTTTCCCGCCTCAATTCTTGTATAGTCGAGAATATCGTTAATCAGAAGGAGCAGGGTATTGGCGCTCTTGAGAACGATCGATACCTGATTCTGCTGCATATCGTTCAGATCGGTGCTCTTCAGAAGGTCGGCCATTCCGATAATGCCGTTGAGCGGCGTGCGGATTTCGTGGGACATGTTGGCCAGAAATGCGGTTTTCGTGCGGCTTATCTCTTCGGCCTGCATCTTGGCCACTTCCAGTTCCTCGCGCACTTTTTTCAATTCCGAGATATCCTGGGCAATGAGCAGGATTCCCGCGTAGGACTGGTCCTCCATGAGTACCGTGGAGATGCTGATCTTTACATCTATAGTGCGGCGCTGTTTGTTCAAAAAGCGCCATTCCATATTATTTATAAAATCGGGGTGTCCGGTCAGCCATGAAAAAACCTCGGTGGATTTAAGCTTTACCCCTTTTTCCGCTTTTATGTAATTCTTCACCTCCCTCATAAAGGAAGGGGCGTAAAAGTGGAGCAGGTCCCGCTTGCCTATTATCTCTTCGGGAGAATAACCGAGCATGTCCGAAGCGCCCCTGTTGAACTGCCTGATAATGCCCTGGGGATCCGTGGCGATGATGGCCGCGTCGGTGGCCGAATCCAGGATGCTGTTAAAGCGCTGGTGCAGTACTTCCAGCTTTTTTCTCTGATTGATTTCATCGCTGATATCCCTGATGGTGCAGCAGGCGCCGGCCACTTCTCCGTAATCGGTGAAGATCGGGGACACCTGTGTGATGAGGTTTTTCCCTCTATAGAAATCGCTGTATTCTCTTTTTTCTCCGCGGAGAGCCCGTTCATAACGGTCCTTCCAGTCAACACCCATAATATCGGGCAGCGGAGGATTGACAGGTTTATCGGAACTTTCGAGAAGACGCGAGAAAGAATCGTTGTAGTCTACCAGCGCCATCTGCTTGTCAACGGACCAGAAGGCCATGTCTATGTTTTCCGAAAGAGTGAAAAGATTGAATGAGCGGCTCTTCAGAGCCTCTGTCTGCTGGCTCGTCTCCAGGGATTCATGAACGATGATCAGAACTCTTTCCCTGCGGTTCTCTCTTATTCTGTGAGCCGTTCCCAGGCATCTGACTCTTTTCCCGTTGCCGTGCATGATGGATAGTTCGAGATCGCGAAACGTTTCCCTCTTCTCGAGCCGGGAAAGAAGGCTTTCGATTCCACCTGAGAAGGATATGCTGCGGAATTCCGGTTCGTCGGATCTGAACCATTCTCTGAAAACAGTGTTGACCCTGACAATCCTCTTTTCAATAAAATCGATGATGATAAGGGGATAAACTCCATTTTCAAAAAGCGCTTCGTTGAGAGGCGTGCTCTGGTTCATTGAATACTCTCTTTACTGCAGCTTCCGTCCCCTGGTCAGCAGTTCCATACTTTCCTCCCATGAGAAAAGATAAGATGTCCCGCAATTGTGACAGACTGATTGAATAGGGAATTCGTTTTTTCTTATGATATCCTCTTTGTCCTCATCGGGGAGCGCTCCGATATGAACCCTGATTCTTTCTTTTTCACAGGGGCAGTAAAACTCCGTAGGGGATTCAGCGAGGATCTGCGGTTGAAGAGAAGCCATTTTCTCCCCGATGAAGTCTTCGGATGTCCCGCCTCCGGCGAACCACTGCCCCAGAGAAGGGAGTTCCGCGATTATGCTCTCCGCTTCAACAAGAAGTTCCTCATCGGTTCCGGGAAGAGCCTGTATGAGCAGACCGCCGGCGCCTTTTACATTGCCGTCGTCACTGAATGCCACATCCAGTTTGAAAGCTGTAGCCAATTGCTCGGAAGCGGTAAAATAGTATGCCAGATCATGGGTCGTATTGCCGTATTGTAACTCAATCTTCCCTGTAAAAGGTTTATTGGTTATGCGGTTCAGCCTCGTGTAGGATAGAACACCGGCTCCGAAATAATCGGAGAGAGTCATGGATCCCGGATCGGGAGCGTTTACGGGATTATTGAGTAGATAGCCCCGCACATTGTGTCTGAAATCGGCTTCCACATTAAGACCGCCCAGAGGTCCGTTGCAGTCGATCTGGATTTTAATGAGATCCTCTTCCTTCAGATTGGCTGACAGCAGAGACGCGGCCAGGAAATTCCGTCCGAGAATCAGTGTCTCGGCAATCTGAAGCTGATGATTGGCCCGCATCTGGTTGACCATGAGGGAACCGTTGCACAGCACGGCTCTCATTTTCCCGCCTCCCAGAAGAAATGAAGTCAGTTTATCCTTCTCCATGTTTGGGTAATTCTCAAGAAAAAGCAAGTTTTCAATTTTTCTTTTGACCATATTAAAAGGAATAATCCCAAAGGATGGCTTTGTCAATCGGAGCAAAAAAAGAGGCTGATACGA
Source organism: Spirochaetales bacterium (assembly GCA_016936555.1). GTDB lineage: Bacteria > Spirochaetota > Spirochaetia > DSM-2461 > DSM-2461 > Spirochaeta_F. The sequence goes on from JAFGXR010000001.1 coordinate 78,136, forward strand.
TTTGTATCAGCCTCATTGCCACCGGTGAGATTTGAACTCACGACACAAGGATTTTCAGTCCTCTGCTCTACCGACTGAGCTACAGCGGCAAGACCTTGATGAATATAACGCAACAGAAAATTTCTGTCAACAGGGGAGGAAAAAAGAAAAAGCTATTGACTATTTGTGTTTCTGTAGATAGAATCAGGTTCCATAATGTATCTATGTGTAGATACGCGAATATCAAAGCGGAGGATCTTATGCCGGAAAAACGGATGGATACGATCATAAGAACACTGCCCGGCGAACGGTTCACCCCTTTTGCACTGGCCGACAAACTGAATGCCCGGATCATACTCGAATCGGCGGCTTTCACGAGAGGACGGTCCCGTTATTCGATCCTCATGGTTCATGAAGCGTTCCGCGTTGCCCAGGAGGGCGATGAAATCTATATTGTGGAAAAAGGGAAGAGGAAAAGGGTCCGCTCAGGCGCCAGGGACATTCTCGATGTTCTGGCTTACTTTTCCAATCAGCACAGTTTCCCCGCCGGGGGATTTCCCTTTCCCGCAGGCGGCATCGGCTTTCTCTCCTACGAATTCAGCCGTATGTGCGATACGATCAGTTTCACCGGGAAAGCCGACCCGCTCAATCTTCCCGATGCCCTGTTCCTCTTCGGTCATGTTTTTATCGTCTTTGACCATTTTACCGATGTCATCTATCTGATCGGCCTTAATTACAAGGAACAGGAGATTGATCTGGAGAAGGCTCTCGAGGAAACGGAGAGAAAGATCAATGACCTGAACTTCAATTATCTGGCTCCCAGGGACCGCGATTACAGTGCTCAGCTGATTTTCACCGACGAAGAGAAAGAGTCCTTTCTGAAGGGCGTTACCCGCATCAGGGAAGAAATTGTAAAGGGGAATCTGCTCCAGGGGGTCATCTCGAGGCGCATGCGGGTTAAAACGGACCTTCCCGCGCTGGAAGCCTACAGGAAGCTGAGATCCACCAATCCCTCTCCCTATCTTTTTTATATAGATTTTGATGATTTCCAGCTCTTCGGCTCTTCGCCGGAAGTCCATGTGAAAATAAATGACGGCCGGGCGCTTCTGCGGCCCATCGCCGGAACCAGGCGGCGTGGAGCTAATGCCAAAGAGGACAAAGAGCTGGAAAAAGAGCTTCTGGCCGATCCCAAGGAAGGGGCGGAACATCTTATGCTCGTCGATCTGGGCCGAAATGACCTGGGTCGGATCTGCCGGTCCGGAACTGTGGAAGCCACGGAGTTCCGGACGATTGAAAAGTATTCCCATGTCATGCACATCGTTTCCCAGGTGGAGGGGGATCTCGATGAGGGGAAAACCGCTGCCGATGCCATCAGGGCGACATTTCCGGCGGGAACGGTTTCGGGAGCGCCGAAAATCCAGGCCATTGAAACCATTGATAAACTGGAAATCTATCCCAGAAAGTTTTATGCCGGTCTCATCGGCATAATGGAGCCGGAAGGGAATATGGATTCCTGTATAACCATCCGCAGCGCCCTCAAAAAGGGTGATTCGATCTACATGCAGGCCGGTGCGGGAATTGTCTACGATTCGACTCCCGAGAGAGAGTTGGAGGAGACTGGTGAAAAGCTGAGGGCTATGGCAACGGCTCTGGGAGTGGAGGTGTAATATGATCCTGATAATCGATAACTTTGATTCTTTTACCTATAACATTTACCAGTTCCTGACGGAGCTGACCGATGTGCCCGTCGTGGTGCACCGCAACAATACGATATCTCTCGACGATATAAGAAACATGAATCCCCGGGCGATCATCATTTCTCCGGGACCGGGCCGCCCGGAAGATGCGGGCATCTCCATGGACGCTATCAGGACTTTCGCCGGACAGATTCCCATACTGGGGGTCTGCCTGGGGCACCAGGCCATCGGTGAGGCGTTCGGAGGAAAAATCGTTTCGGCGGCCCGGATCGTTCATGGCATGGTCGAACCGGTGAGCCATGACGGGAAAGGCGTTTTCCGCAATCTTTCGGCGCCTCTGAACTGCACCAGGTACCATTCTCTGGCTATCGAGGAGTCTTCCCTTCCGGCGGAGCTGGAAATAACGGCCCGGACTCCCGACGGAGAGATCATGGGTGTCCGCCACAGGGATTTTATCGTGGAAGGCGTGCAGTTTCATCCCGAATCCATTGCTTCGGAAGAGGGGAAGAGGATGCTCCGGAATTTTCTCAATTACAGAAAGGAGCCCTTTGATGTTAAGGGAAAACTGGAAAAAATAATGGCCGGGACGAACCTTACAAGAGATGAGGCGGCTTTGTTTATGGAAGAGCTGACCGAAGGAAGCCTCAGCGATGTCCATATCGCCGGTTACCTGACGGCATTCAATACCAAAGGGGTCTGCGCCGAAGAAATTGCCGGATGCGCTTCTGTTCTTCACAGGAAAAGAATTCCCGTAAAAACCGGCGAATCGGTTCTCGATATAGTGGGTACAGGGGGAGACGGCGCGGGAACATTCAATATCTCCTCCTTCTCTGCTCTCGTGGCCGCCGCCGGGGGGGCTGCCGTGGCGAAACACGGCAACAGGGCTGTCAGTTCCAGAAGCGGCAGCGCCGATTTCTACAGGGAATTGGGCGTTCCCGTCGATATATCTCCGGAACAGGCGGAGCAGCTTCTCGCCGACGCCCGCTTTTCCTTTCTCTTCGCTCCCGTTTATCACAAGGCCATGCGTTTTGCCGCTCCGGTCAGAAAAATCCTCGGCGTGAAATCGATCATGAATCTGCTGGGGCCTCTGGTCAATCCCGCGGCGGCTGAATATCAGATCATCGGCGTCTACCGGGAGGACTTATGCGAGATCATTGCTGAAGCCGCCCATATGCTCGGGGTCAAAAGGGTTATGGCCATTTACGGCCGCGACGGAATCGACGAATTGTCGGTCTCCGCTCCCTCTAGAGTCATATTCATAGATGAAGAGGGAAATAAAGAGGATTTTGTTTTTGAGCCGTCCGCTCTGGGAATCGGGAACTATACGCTCGATGATCTGAAAGGCGGCGACGCCGCGGAGAATGCACGGATGGCCATGGATCTTCTCGAAGGAAAGGGACGTCCGGCGATCAGGGAAGCCGTGCTTCTCAACGGCGGAGCCGGTCTCTACATCTACGGTCTGGCCGATTCGATCGAGGATGGATACAGAAAGGCGAAATCGGCACTGGACTCGGGTAAGGTCAATGAGCTTCTCCTGCGTCTACAGGGGAGTTCTTCATGAATATTCTCCAGCAGATCGCCGCCATTCGCCGGGAGTCTATAAAGAGGGAAGGTTATACTCTGGGGGCGGCTGTCCCGCCGGAAAGGGAAGTTCCTCTTCAGATATTCGGTCAGAGCCCCTTCGTTATTTGCGAGATAAAAAGACGGTCTCCTTCAAAGGGAAAAATTTCTGAGATCACCGATCCGGTTAAGCAGGCCGGTCTCTATTATGACAAGGGGATCCGCAATATCTCCGTCCTTACGGAAGAGGATCATTTCGGGGGGTCTCTCGATGATCTAATGAAGGTAAAGAGAGCCTACCCCGGAGCGGCGGTTCTCAGGAAAGATTTCCTTCTTGAAAAAGAGGATGTTCTGGTTTCCTATCGGGCCGGCGCCGATGCGGTGCTGCTTATCGCGGCTCTGCTCGATCAGAAGAAAATCGCCGATCTGTACGCCTATGCCGAAAGCCTGGGACTGGCTGTCCTTGTGGAAGTGCACAACCGGGAGGAAATTGATAAGGTCCGCCCTTTCAAACCCGAAATTACTGGGATAAACTGCCGGAACCTTAAAACCTTTCGCATCGATCAGATTCTGCCCCTTGAATTGAAAGGACACATAGACTGGGAAACCCGACTCGTCTATGAATCGGGGATTTCCTCTTTCAACGAGGCCATAATTCCCTTCGAAAGCGGTTTTGCCGGAATTCTCGTGGGCGAGTCGGTGGTCCGCGATCCCGATCTGATTGACGATCTGATTCAGGCATCGGAACGAAAAGGGGAAAGAAATTTCTGGAACCGCCTCTATGGGCGGAAGAGGGAAGGACATCCCCTTGTCAAAATCTGCGGGATAACCAACCGCGATGACGGAGAGGCCGCTGTTGAAATGGGGGCTGATGTGCTCGGTTTCGTTCTGGCGGAATCGCCGCGCCGCGCCGATCCCGCTTTCATTCGAACGTTAAAGGATCTGGATGTTATGAAAGTGGCTGTTGTCGTCACCGATGAGGGAGAGCCGGGCAGAGAGGTTATGGACCTTCTGGAGAAGGGCTATCTCGATGGGGTTCAGTTCCACGGGAATGAATATCCGGGAGCTCTCCGGGCTTTTTCCTATCCCTGCTATAAAGCGCTGCGCCTGAAAGACAGCGCCGATGTTCTGGAGATTCACCGCTATCCCGGTCCGAGAGTTCTGGTTGATGCCTGGTCGGAGAAAGAATACGGCGGGACCGGGAAGAGGCTTGACGGCGATATTCTGAAAGAGGCCGGATTCATCAGGCCTCTCTGGATGGCCGGGGGCCTGGCGCCGGACAATGTCGGAGAGATCGTCAGGACATACCGACCCGAACTTATAGATGCGTCGAGCCGGCTCGAAGCGGAAAAAGGGCGGAAAGACCACGGGAAGATGAGAGAATTTTTCAGGGAGATAGAAAATGGCTGTGTACAATGATTTTTTCGGCCCCTATGGCGGCCGCTATGTGGCTGAGCTGCTCAGAGGCCCTCTCGATGAACTGGAAGAGGCCTTCAAAAAGGCCATGGAGGATGAGACCTTTCTGGCGGAACTGAAGCGTTTCGGAAAAGAGTATATCGGCCGGCCTACGCCTCTTCTCTATGCGGAGAAGGCTTCGAAAGCCATTGGCGGGGCGGATATTTACATTAAACTGGAAGGGCTGGCCAATACGGGTGCCCACAAGATAAACAATGCCGCCGGGCAGGCGCTGCTGGCTAAACGGATGGGCAAAACCAGGATTATCGCTGAGACGGGAGCGGGCCAGCACGGCGTCGCTACAGCAGCGGTCTGCGCCCGTCTGGGACTGAAATGCCGCGTCTATATGGGATCGGAGGACATTAAGCGTCAGAGACCCAATGTCTTTCTGATGGAGATGTTCGGAGCCGAAGTCTTTCCCGTGGAATCCGGTTCTAAAACTCTCAAAGATGCTGTCAACGAAGCTCTCCGGGATTGGGCCGCTTCCAGCGCGGATACCCATTATCTCATCGGGTCTGCTCTGGGACCGAGCCCCTACCCCGATATGGTGAGGGAGTTCCAGTCCGTTATCGGCAGAGAAGTTAAAGAAGAGCAGGAAAAGAGGAAGCTCCAGGTCAAGGCCATGGTCGCCTGCGTCGGCGGCGGATCCAACGCCATCGGTTTTTTCGAGCCCTTCATCGCCGCCGATTCGCCGAGGCTTATCGGAGCGGAAGCCGGCGGAACCGGTCCCGAAGCGGGGTGTCATGCCGCCAGGATGACCGGTGAAGGAAAGACCGGAGTTCTCCAGGGATACAAGAGCCGCTTTCTCTTTGACGGCGACGGCCAGGTGCTCCATACCCATTCCATTTCCGCCGGCCTCGATTATCCGGGAATCGGTCCCCAGCTGGCTCATCTCGGGGAAATCGGCCGGATTGAATTCACGTCGGTCCGCGATGATGAAGCTCTGGAAGCCCTTCGTTTTTTCGCCTCCCGTGAAGGGATTATTTTCGCTCTCGAATCAGCCCATGCCGGCGCAGCGGGATTGAAAATAGCGGCACAGTACAAACCGGGAGAAGCGGTGATCATCAATATGTCGGGTCGGGGCGATAAGGATATATTCATAACAGCCAAAGCCCTTCAGCGGGATAAATGGTTTGACTTTTTAAGAGAGGAGACGGAAAATGGCTGAAAAAAATATCATCATGACTCATCTTGTCGCGGGGTATCCCGATCTGGAGGAATCGCGCCGCGCCGCTCTCGCCATGGTGGCAGGAGGCGCATCTTATCTGGAAGTCCAGTTTCCTTTTTCCGATCCCATTGCCGACGGTCCGCTGATACAGGGCGCCTGCACTGATGCGCTGAACAGCGGGTTCTCGACGGACAAAGGATTTGATTTTCTCAGCTCCCTGACTGCGGAAACCGATGTGCCGGTCTTTCTCATGACATACGCAAACCTGCTCATGGCTCCGGGGGTGGAGGTATTCGTCGGTCGGGCGGCGAAGAGCGGAGCTTCCGGTCTCATTATTCCCGATCTTCCCTACGATTACGATGAGGGTCTCTATAAAGCCGGTGAAATGGCGGATATTCCCGTGGTCCCCGTGGTGATTCCCGGAATAGACGAAGAGAGGCTCAAGGCTATTCTGGCCATGAAGCCTCCCTACATTTATACGGCTGTCAGAAAGGGAATCACCGGGGCCAGGACGACTATAGAAGAGGAGACGGTCCGTTTTCTCGATAGACTCTCCCGGTCCGGGGCTAAAGTTCTGGCGGGATTCGGAATACGGGAAAAAGAGCAGGTCGATCTTCTCTCCCGCCATGTCCACGGTTCGGTCGTCGGATCGGCCCTTGTTGAGATCATCGGGCGATGCGCCGGGGAGAACAGGGACTGCTCCGGTGATGTGAAGGCCTTTGTGGAGTCTCTTCTCAAGCCCTAGATCTTTCCCATGGCGGCCAGGGCGAATCCTGTCGCCATGGCGCAGGCTGTCTCCGTCCGGAGGACCCGGGTCCCCATGGAGAGGAGAGTGAAATCCGAAGCTTTCAGCAGCTCCCGCTCTCCCCCGGTCCAGCCTCTTTCCGAGCCGATCGCCAGAACAATACGCCCCTTATCCTGTCTGAACCGCGAAACGGACATGACCGATTCGTTATTATCCAGAGCGGCCCTGTTTTCATCTCCCCCGAGAGCTTCGATGCAGCGATTCAGTGTATGGAAGCGGCGCACTTCCGGCAGAAGAGTCGATCCACCCTGCTGGGCGCCTTCCAGTAGATGATCCCTGTACTTTTCATCCTGCCAGATCTTGCTCGTAAGGTAGGATTTTTCTCCCAGTTCCGTACCGGTGAACCAGAGTCTGTCCACTCCCGCCGAGGTCAGATCCTTTAGAAGTCTTCTCGCGGTGGGCGGTCGGGGAACGCCGATAATCAGCGTTACCGGGTAGAGGGGCTGCGAAGTCCACAGTTCTTCAAAACTCAGAGTCATGGCATTGTCATCGAGCTTCACAATTTGCGAACGCCCGCCCGGTCCGTTGATAATGCCGCTGTCGAAACTATCGCCTTCGCCCAGTTTCAGAATCTTTCTGATGTGCTGATACCGGAAATCGCCGGAAGGGAGGGGTTGTTGAATTTCATCATTTTCAAAGAGAATTAGATTCATATTCCCTATTGTACTATAATAGTTTCAGGAGGGTCGATGTCAGATTTTTTTACGAAGATTAAAGTTCGGCTTTTTGTACAGTTTTCCCTTCTCTTCGCAGGGCTTCAGGGAATGGTTCTCATCGTAGTGGCATTCCTTCACATTTTTATGAAAGTCGGGCAACCCTGGGAACCGGTTATTGTATATTTCATTCTGGAAGTGATAGTTTTCCTGCTTTTCCTTCTGCTTCTCAGGCATATTCTCAACAATCTTCTCGGCGGCCAGGAAGCCGTTTCCAGAATTCTGTTCCGCAATACCCGGAATATTATCAATAATATTTCCCATGAGTGGAGAACACCTCTCAATGCCATAATGGGTTTTACCGAAGAGCTTTACAATTCCGAGGAGGACTCTGATAAAAAGGAAGCTCTGAAGGCCATTTCCCAGAACAGCCGCAGACTTTTTGTCATGTCCAAAAAACTGATTGATTTTTCATCGATTGAAACCGGTCTCTATAAGATTGATCCCCAGTTTCACAGCGTGGATCTCCTTCTTCAGAACCTCCTAAACAAATACAATGAAAATGCCCTTTCAAAGGGACTGAAAATCGAACTGGTCAACAATATTCCCGCCGAGACCCGCATCTATTTCGATTTTCATGCGGTTTTTGAAATTCTCTCCATGATCGTTGAAAATGCAGTTAAATTCACTTTTGAAGGATCCATAAGCCTCTATGTGGAATACAAAAGGAAAATTCTCCGCTTTGCTGTTACCGACTCGGGCATCGGGATCCCGGCGAATATAAAAAGAATCGTTCTGGAATTGTATCGTCAGGGAAATTCCGAACTGGACAGGGAATTCGAAGGTATCGGTATGGGATTGACAATCGCATCCAAGCTGGTAGAGCTTCTGAAGGGAAATATCAGAATCAGCGACAATACACCCCGGGGGACGGTTGTCACCGTGGAGCTCAAGTGCGAATCGAGAGAGAAAAAATTTCCCGCCGCTGATGAAATCCTTTCATCGGCAGGTAACAGACTCAGCGGAGAACAGAAAAAGATATTGAGGCAGGCTGCTGTCGAACTGACAGATATGGTAAAAGTATTTAATCCGGGGAAAATAAAGGAGATCGGACTTAAACTGAAAGAAAGCGATTCCCGCCTGGAAAAATATGCGGAGAGGCTTTTAGAGACAGCCCGTACCTATGATGAAGCTGGTTTGGCAACTATTGTGGAGCAAATGTTGGAGGACTGTGGATCATGAAGAAAAAACCGGTCATATTGGTCGTCGATGATGTAGCAACAAACCGTCAGTACCTGGCCATGATACTCGGTGAAGGGGAGGATTATGAAATCCGTCTGTCTTCCAATGGAAAAGATGCGCTTGAGTATGTTTCCCATGAAAAGCCTGACCTTATTCTTCTGGATATCATGATGCCGGAAATGGACGGCTATGAGGTCGCCTCCCGGCTTAAAAAGGAGCCGGAGACAAATGATATTCCCATATTGTTTATCACAGCCGTTACGGGAACGGAAAACATAGTCAAAGCCTTCGAACTGGGGGGGGTCGACTATATCAACAAACCCTTCAACAAACAGGAGCTTCTATCCCGGGTTTCCGCCCACATCAGCCTGAGACTGGCCAGAATCGAACTGGAAGAGAAAAACCGGATCCTTCAGGACCGGGAGCTTCAGCTTATGGAACTGGTGGACGAAAAGACGGAAAGGCTTGAAGGTACGACTTTTGCCCTTGTAAATGCCCTGGAAAATGCCAATCTGTTCAATGATACCGATACGGGGGATCATATCGCCCGGGTCGGGGCCTATGCCGCCCTTTTCGCCCGGGAATACGGATGCGATGAAGATTATATAAAAAGGATCAAGCTCTACTCATCTCTCCATGATGTGGGTAAAGTGGGAATCCCCGATAAAATACTCAAGAAGCCGGGAAAATACACTCCCGAGGAGTTCGTTCAGATGCAGGAACATGTTGTCATCGGTTCACGGATGCTCGATAATCCCGCCATTGATATCATGGCCAAGAACATCACGCTCTACCACCACGAAAAGTGGGACGGAACCGGCTATGTCAGAGGATTGGCGGGAGAGGAAATCCCCCTGGAGGCGCGGATTGTCGCCATTTCCGATGTCTATGATGCCCTGAGTACCAAGCGTCCCTACAAAGAGCCTTTTCCTGAAGCTCAGATAGATAAAATTATTCTTGAAGGGAAGGGGACGCACTTCGATCCCGATCTGGTGGAAATCTTTTTCCGCTGCAAAAAAGGTTTGCTTGAAATACAGAGCCGGTTCAGCGAATGACTGGACTGAGCCGCCCCGTCTCCGCTATGATGGGCACCGGAGTTAATTGGAAATGGAATTAAAAGGTTATCAGAGATCCTATCTCACGAAAGAAGCGCATGACATCAAGCCGGTAGTTATGATCGGACGAAACGGTATGAGCGATCAGGTCATTAAAGCCGTAAACGAAGCGCTGGATGTCCATGAACTGATCAAAGTAAAATTTATCGATTTTAAAGAATCGCGCCACGATCTGGCAGGAGTTATAGCCGAAAAGACGGAATCTCTTCTTGTCCGTGTCGTCGGAAACATCGCTATCTATTACAGAGAGCACAAAGAGAAAGATAAAAGAAAATTCAGAATTCCCCGATAGAATTACTGATTTTCGTACTGCTGGACTTCATCGTGTTTGTATTCAAGCTGTACGCCCGCTTCAGCGAACATGACTTCCGATTCGGCGCCGGCGTGGTATTTCTTTTCACAGACCACACGGACGATCCCGCAGTTGATAATCAGCATGGCGCAGGTCCGGCAGGGCGTCATGCGGCAGTAAAGGGTTGCCCCTTCAATAGAGATGCCTCTTCTGGCAGCCTGGCAAATGGCGTTCTGTTCGGCGTGGACGGTTCTTACGCAATGGTGACTTTCGTGTCCGTCCTCATGGACGACCGTCTTGAACTGGTGTCCCGCCTCGTCACAATGGGGCAGGCCCTGAGGGGCTCCCACATAACCTGTGGCGAGGATCTGCCTGTCTCGGGCGATAACACATCCGCTCCGTCCGCGATCGCAGGTGGCCCTTTTGGAAATGGCTTCACAGACTTCCATAAAATATTCATCCCAGCTCGGTCTCACATAGTCGCTCAAAAGATCTCTCCCTCTGTCCGGTTTCGCTTTCTGCACTATATCATAATCCCTTCAAAAAATATATGCTGTTCTACCGGGAATTGAATCCCCCTGGAGGTTAAGAATGGAATCGCCTTTTTACAGAGGATTGAAAAAAATAAAAAAGAATCATTTCGCCGGTAAGGGAAATGATGTGGAAGCGGAAATCAAGGAAATGCTCTACCGGAATCTCGATGTGGATGACAGCATCTGCGATGATATTTTTTTCCGGTACTGCGCCGGCGCCGAAAATCTTTTCGATTCGGCGGAAATCCTGGCCGATATCGTGGATCTCTTTAACTGCCAGTACGATGAGGAGACCGATCCGCTGACTGAAGATGACTGGGTATACGTCCGATCCATAGTCAATGCCTCGGCAGATGAAATGGATATGAACGTGATTACCTATATAATGCGTTTGATTGTCGATCGCGGGTTATATTGATCCTTCTCAGTTGAAGCGGGAATTGATATAGTTCATTATGATTTCGTCATTGATAAATCCCAGATCAATGGCGATTTCACCGAACATCCTTTCATCGCCCTGATTCTGTTTTTCGATAACCTGGTTCCTCTGTTCTTGTGTCATGGCGCCGATCCTTACAAGACCTTCGCCTATTTTTTCAACTGCCATCGAGTCGCCTCCGTTACTATTATTGTATAGCCTTATAGAGTTCCGTCAATACGGTTTTATAAATACGCTCTGTCCATCGGGAACAATGTCGATGATAATCTTTCCGCTGTCAATCCGCGACAAGACCCGGTCTCCCCCGGGACCGTAGGCTGAAGCGGTCTCCCAGCCCGGCGGAAGATTCAGGCTGACAGTGAGTTCCCTGTCGTAAATCCCCTTATCGAGACTGTTGTCCAGAGTGAGCCGGAGAGATGTTCCGCCGTTGGCCAGATGGAGGAGAGACGCATCCCTTTCATAGATATACTTGGAGACGGCGGCAAAGGTATCGATCCAGAAACCCCTGTCTATCAAATAATCCACAGCGCTGGAAAAAACATCTCTGCTTAAGGGGCTCCATCCTGTACCTTCGGTGGGGCCGTCGGCCGGTTCCACTCCGTGGAACGATGTGACGAACCACGATTTCTCCCTGTAGACGTCTTCTGCCACCTTCTGCCAGTCGCTGTCGCTGTGGCTGTTTAAAATACCCAGAGCATTGACAGCATACATGTTCTCCGGAGGATCGGAGGGAATTCCCCCTTTCCGGCTGTAGTAGTAGGATATTATTCCGTTTCCGGACCGGGCGGAGAGGTATTCTTCTTCCGCAGCTTCCACGGTTTTGTCCGTTTCCCTCCAGTGGGGCCAGCAGAAAGTCTCGACGGAGACGTCCGGGATCTGCGACTCTATCAGTTTCCGGCTCTCTCTCAGCTCCGCATCAAGGTCGACACCGGGCGCCGTGACATCTACATGGTTGAGACTGTGGCTGCCGATTTCATGGCCGGAGGCGGCAATCTGCGAAGCCTGCTCCCAGTTCATCATGCGCCGTACCGTACCGTGATCGTCCCAGTCTCCAGTTCCGATGAGTCCGGCAGCCAGATAAAAGGTTCCTTTGATCCCTTTTTCCTCCAGAACCGGCCAGGCCGTGCTGTACTGATCATAGGTTCCGTCGTCAAAAGTTATGGACGCGGCGGCTTCTCTGAAACCGTACCAGCGGGCGATCTCACCTTCGAAATCAAAGTCCGCAGGAATGGCGTAATCAGAACTGAATTCCGCTGAGAAAAGGGGAGGCTCATCGTTTTGTTCTTCCCCGGCATTCTGTGCCGGCGGAACGAGGCAGGACATCAGGAGAACCGGTAATATTCCGGCAAGGATTTTTTTCTTTGCCTGAAGAGAGATTGTCATAATGAAAATAGTAATTCTTTCCATCTGGACTGTCTATATAACTCGGGGAAGAGGGTTCTCATTCGCTTGCCTTTTTTCTAAACCGGTGTTATTCTGAATTCAGTTTTAACGTGAAAATAGAAGTTGAAACCGAATAAGATAAGATCGCAAGGAATAAAAAATGAATATTTTCGTCAATCACATCGGGTATGCACCCCATGATAGAAAACAGGTGGTTATCGAAGGACCATCGCGGCTGGAAGAGGCGGTCCTGTCACTCATAAACAGGGATACCGGTGAAATCGTATTTCAGGATAAACCGGTTCAGCGCGGTCCCGTGGCCCGATGGAAAAAATGGAATTTCCTCGTTCTGGATTTTTCCCGGTTCCGCGAAGAGGGGCGCTATGTCTTCCAGATGAATTTCGAAGGGAAAACCGTTCTTTCGGAAATGTTCCGCATAGAAAAAGAGCTTCTGCGGGAAACCACCGTTTCCGATCTCCTTTATTATTTTAAAAGCATGCGCTCGACGGGAAACTACGACAGGCGGGACAGAGCTGTACCCGTATACGGAAAAGATTTAACCGTGGATGCCCATGGAGGCTGGTATGACGCTTCAGGTGACACAAGCAAATATCTGAGCCATCTCAGTTACGCCAATTTTCTCAATCCCCAGCAGACTCCCATGGTGGCCTGGAATATGATAGAGGCGCTCCAGGAGATGAGAGCCAAGGGCAAGCTGACAGGTTCGGAGATGGAAAAGCGCTTTCTCGAGGAGATCCTCCAGGGGAGTGATTTCATTATGAGGATGCAGGATCCTTCGGGATTTTTCTACATGACTCTTTTCGACCAGTGGTCCAAAGATCTGAAAAAGAGAATGCTCTGCTCCTATACGGGACAGGACGGAAGAAGATGGGAAACCTATCAGGCGGGTTACCGGCAGGGCGGCGGCGTTGCGGTCGCTCTTCTGGCCAGAACAGCGGCGATCGGTGCGGAAGGGGATTTCAGAACCGCCGAATACCTGAATGCAGCCGTACTGGGGTTCGATCATCTGGAGGAGTTCAATTTATCCTATCTCGATGACGGAAAGGAAAACGTTATCGACGACTACTGCGCTCTTCTTGCCGCGTCGGAACTCTATGCGGCTACAGGGCGGGAAAGGTTTCTGGCCGCCGCAGAAAAGAGAGCGGCCAGTCTGACCGGAAGAGTCCGGTCAGAGGGGCCCTACCGCGGATGGATCAGCGCGGACGGAGCGGACCGGCCTTATTTTCATGCTGCAGAAGCGGGTCTTCCCGTGCTTTCACTCATCCGCTATCTGGAGTGTACCTCAGCGGCAGACCGGGAAGATAAAGATTCTGTTCTCAGAGCCATAAAAAGGATAATGGAGTTTGAGCTGAATATAACCGGGGAAGTCAACAATCCTTTCGGTTACGCGCGTCAGTTTACAAAAGCGGAAGACCGCGAGGCTTCGGGGGCCTTTTTCATCCCCCACAACAACCCTTCAGGATACTGGTGGCAGGGAGAGAATGCCCGGCTGGCGTCTCTGGCGGCGGCCGCCGTCAAAACTTCCCGCCTTTTTGCAGGCGACAGCGCTCTGGCGGAAAAGCTCAGAGCCTATGCCCTGGATCAGTTGAACTGGATTCTCGGATGCAATCCCTACAATATGTGCATGATGCAGGGCCACGGCGCGAATAATCCTCCCTACGAAAGGGATTTCATCAACAATCCCGGAGGGATCTGCAACGGCATAACATCGGGCTTCCTCGATGAAGAGGATATCGATTTCGCTCCCGAAGGGGCGGGGCAGCGGGGTGATCATTCGTGGCGCTGGGGCGAGCAGTGGATTCCCCATGCGGGGTGGTTCCTTCTGGCCGTTTCGCTCTTGTAAAACTGATTCATTTAATCTTGATCCGGCAGTGTCTTTAAAGGGGCATGATACTGCCGGATTTTTTTTGTTCATTATTTGACGGCTGTTCCAGCCGGTGTTAGATTTGTAGGACATTATTTCAAAAGGAAAAGCTATGTATTCACAGGAATTCTATAACAGACTTCTGTCTCTGGCTCTGAAGAACGGAGGCGATTACGCCGATATCTTCGTGGAGGATACGAATGATACGGTTCTTCTCTTCGACAGCGGCAAAGTCAAATCCATAAATACAGGTCTGATAGCCGGCGCGGGCATCCGCGTCATCATGGGCGGCAAGAGCGTTTACCTTTATGCCAGCAATGCCGACGAGCGGAAGCTTCTGGAACTGGCGGAAACCGTATCTCAGGCCGTCAAATACGATAAAACGGGAAATCTGGGAGAGCTGACTCCTCTTTCTTTCAGCAATGCCCATCCTATTCAGATTCTTCCCTCCTCGGTCGATCTGAAAGATAAACTGGATATACTCTCCCGTGCCGATAGCGCTGCAAGGGATAAATCCTCAAAAATACAGGAAGTCATGGTCCGCTACTGGGACAATTCCCAGAATGTGACAATCGCCACTTCGGAAGGGCGTCTGGTCCAGGACCGGCGGATCCGGACGAGGCTGGCCGTGACGGCTGTCGGTGTCGACGGCGAGAAAAAGGAAACGGGGTTTTTCGGTCCCGGAAAAGCTCTGGGATTCGAGCTCTTCGATCGGTATACGCCCGAGTCCATTGCGGAGGAAGCCGCGCGGATCGCCCTGGTGTCTCTCGAAGCGGGCGCCGCGCCTCAGGGGAAAATGCCCGTGGTCATGGACAACGCCTTCGGCGGGGTCATCTTTCATGAAGCCTGCGGCCACGCCCTGGAAGCGACGGCCGTCGCCGACAATGCCTCGGTTTTCTGCGGAAAGCTGGGGCAGCAGATCGCCAACCCCATTGTTACCGCCATCGATGACGGAACGCTTGTCAATGAATGGGGCTCCCAGAATTTTGACGACGAGGGAATGCCGATGCAGAAAAATGTTCTGATCGAGAAGGGAATTCTCAAATCCTTTATGGTCGACAAGCTGGGATCACTCAAAATGGACCATCCCGTCACGGGGAGTGCGAGAAAGCAGTCCTATAAATTCGCCCCCACTTCGCGGATGACCAATACCTTTATCGCGCCCGGAGAGAGCTCTCTCGAAGATATGATCGGATCTATCGACAATGGGTTGTACTGCCGCAATATGGGCGGCGGATCGGTTAATCCCCCCACGACGGACTTCAACTTCGCCGTGGCGGAAGCCTATCTGATTAAAAACGGAAAAATCGACCGACCTGTCAAAGGCGCGTCGCTGATCGGAAAAGGGGCGGATATTATAAAGAATATTGAAATGGTCGGTAAAAACCTCGATTACGGAACGGGAATGTGCGGATCCGCATCGGGATCGATTCCCGCCAATGTGGGGCAGCCGCCCATTAAGGTGACCGGCCTGGTTGTCGGCGGACAGGAGGGGTAAGTATGAGCCGCAACGGAGAACTTGTAAAAAAAGCACTGAAAGATAAAAAATTCGATGAAGCGGCGGAAATCTATTTTTCCTCCTCTTCCACGACCAATATCAAAGCCCATGATGGCGATATCGCTTCCTTTTCCTTTGCCGATACATCAGGGCTTGGCACCAGAGTTGTTTCGGGCCGTAAAATGGGGCTCTCTTTTACGGAAATGGTGGATGAAACCAATATCGCCGATGCTCTCGGAAAAGCCCGGGAGAACGCCGGTTATCTACCGGAAGATGAGGGCTGCGGACTCTTTGAAAGCCGCGAAGAGAAAACCTATGACCGTTTTAAAAGTGCCGATCTCCACAAGGTGACGATTGAGCAGAAAAAAGAGCTGGCCCTTAAAATCGAAGAGTATGCCAGGGCTTATGATAAAAGGATCATCAATGTTCCCGAAGCCATCTACTCCGATGTGACCAATGAACGCATCGTGGCCAATTCATACGGCCTTTTCAAAGCGGAAACAGCCTCGCTCTGTTATGCCTACGCCTATCTTATGGCTTCCGACGGCAACGATACGGAAGTGGGTTTCTATTTTCAGGGAGAGAAGAACTTTGCCGATCTGGATCCCGGAAAGATTGCCAGGCTCGCCGCCGAGGACGCTCTTGAAAAACTGGGTGCCGAAGAGATCGATTCGGGCCGCTATCCGGTTATTTTTTCTGCCTCAACGGCTTCCAGTCTTCTCGGGGCTTTTATCAATTCTCCCGGTAGCGCTTTTTTCGGAGAGAATATCCAGAAGGGCCGGTCCAAACTGGAAGGAAAAACGGGGCAGGCCATAGGGGCTTCCCATATCAGCATCATAGATGATCCATCGGTATTCAGTATGGGCGCGGCGTCTTTCGATGATGAGGGTGTCGACGCGGCAAAACAGTATCTTGTCCGAGATGGTGTTTTTGAGAGTGTCATTCACAATATTTACAGTGCGAAGAGAAGCGGAGAGGAAACGACGGGTAACGGAAGCAGGGGCTATTCTTCACCTCTATCCACGAAACTCTTTTCTCCTTATCTGGAAGCATCGGAGCGCAGTGAAGAATCGCTTTTTGCCGAAGCCGGCGACGGGATTTATATTACCTCTGTGGAAGGGCTCCATGCGGGGCTGAATCAGATCAGCGGAGATTTTTCACTGGCGGCGAAAGGGTTTCTCATAAATAACGGCGCCAAAGGGAAGGCGATCAAGAATATCACCGTAGCGGGGAATTTTTTCGAACTTCTGAAAAATATCGTTGCCGTGGCCGATAACAACCGTTTTAACGATTACGCCGAATTCAGTTCGCCGTCGATTTATGTAAAAGCGTTATCCGTTTCGGGCAAGTAGAAACTGATTCCATTCTGATGAGGAAGGGCGGAGGCAGCTCCGCTCTTTCCTACTGTCCGATGCCGAGTTTTTTCATCCGGCTCTGCAATGTCGTCGGTTTCATGTCCAGTAATTCCGCCGCTCCGCCGCTGCCGTAAATCTTTCCGTCCGATAAAATCAGCGCCTTTTCTATGTGCTCCCGAATCGCATCTTCCATCGTGCTGAATTCTTTCCAATCATTCCGCCCCGGTTCCGGGGAAGAGAGTCTCCGGGAGGATCGGGGTATTTTCCCCCGTTCGAGGGACAAATGTTCTTTGCCGATTATCCCGTCGGCAGCCATCAGGGCGGAACGGCGGATCACATTCTGCAGTTCTCTCACGTTACCGGGCCAGGAGTAGGCGAGGAGGCTCTCAATGGCTTCCGGTGAAAAATAGTGGTGTCTGTAGTTATCATTTTCCCTGAGACGGTTCAGAAGCTGTTCCGCGACGACTATGACATCTTCTCCTCTGTCCCGGAGAGGGGGAAGAAAAATGGGGAAAACTCCCAGCCTGTAGTAGAGGTCCTCCCGGAACAATTCTTTTTCCACCTGTATCCTCAGGTCTTTGTTGCTGGCGGCGATAAGGCGGACATCGCATTTCAGGGTCGTTTCCCCTCCAACCCGTTCGAAAGTTCCCTCCTGTAAAGTCCGGAGGATTTTCGGTTGTATTTCCGCCGGAAGATCGGCAATTTCATCGAGAAAGAGCGTCCCTCCGTCAGCCAGTTCGAAGCGCCCCTTCCTTTTCATAACCGCTGAAGTGAAGGCTCCCTTTTCGTGTCCGAACAGCTCGCTTTCCGCCAGGCTCGCGTTGAGGGCCGAACAGTTGAGGGTAATAAATGGTTTGTCTCTTCTGGGGCTCAGATCATGGATCTTCCGGGCCACGACTTCTTTGCCCGTTCCGGTTTCTCCCTGAATCAGGACAGGCAGATCCGAGGCGGCCACAGTCCGTATGCATTCCAGCACCCGTTGCCATGCCGGGGAATTCCCGTAAATATCACTGAAAATCTCTTCCTCGGGACGGAGGAGAGAATTTCTCTCTTCCGTCAGATTCCGGTTCAGGGACATAAGGGCGGTTGATGAATCTTTCTGGGCTATGATGACGGCGATCAGTTTGGCAATGGTTCCTACGAAATTGACAATGGCCGGAGAAAATACGCCGCAGGCTCTGTTGTCCAGAGTCAGCATGCCCAGAAGATAATCTTTGACATAGAGAGGCGCGACCAGACAGGAATGGGAATCGGGAAGATCCACTACATTGACATAGGTATCTTCATGGTCTGTCTCCTCATCGAAAAGATGAGGCTCGTTTCTTTTCAGAATCTGAGCCAGATCCTGTCTTTGCAGCAAATCGATTTCATAGGATTTTAGCTTTTCGTTGACCAGAGGACCTGCGGCTTTTTCAACTTTCAGGTGCGAATTGCGGTTCAGTTTGAGAATGACGGCCAGTTCGTAATTGAGCAGTTCCTCCAGAGACTGAAGGATAAGATCCAGAACACGGTCGGGATGAACATCTGCGATTTGACTTTCCAGAGTCGTACCTCCACGAAATATCGTTAAAACGAAATATCGTTGTCATTGTAACCGATATTTCGGTGATCTGAACAGTCAAGATGAAATTTATTTTTTAAAAGCTCTGTTTTCGCCGTCGAGAAAGTTGGCACACCCTTTGCATTAACAATGGCATAAGAAATTGAAAAATTACCAAGGAGAATTAAAATGGAAGAAAAAACAATTAACATGCCTTTGCTCGGAGATGCTTTCCCCGAAATGACAGTAGCGACAACACACGGGCCTAAAAATCTGCCCGGAGACTATAAGGGGAAATGGTTCGTCCTTTTCAGCCATCCCGCCGACTTCACCCCTGTCTGTACGACAGAGTTTGTGGGGTTTCAGAGAAAAGCCGAAGAGCTGAGCAGGATGGGCGTCGATTTGATCGGTATGTCGGTCGACCAGGTATTCAGCCATATCAAATGGGTTGAATGGATTAAGGAAAAACTGGATGTGGAAATCACTTATCCCGTTATCGCCGCCAACGATACCATCGCCAATAAGCTCGGCCTCCTGCATCCCGGAAAGGGGACCAACACGGTCCGCGCGGTCTTCGTAATCGATCCGGAGGGTAAAGTCAGGCTGACTATCTACTATCCCCAGGAAATCGGCAGAAATATGGATGAAATTGTCCGCGCGGTCAAAGCTCTCCAGGTTTCCGATAAGAACGGAGTCGCCATACCGGCGAACTGGCCTGAAAATGATTTGATTCAGGACAAGGTGATCGTCCCTCCGCCCAACAATCAGAAAGACGCGGCGGAAAGACTGAAAAAGTATGACGGATATGACTGGTGGTTCTGTTACAAAGACCTCTGATCATACCCGCATAAGGGGAAGGGGAATCGCTTTTAAAAGGGCGGTTCCCTTTTTTAATGTTACAGGAGTTTTTCACTTCCCGAATACACTTCCTCCACTTTAAGAGCCGCGGCGGCGTGTCCGGGGTGTTTTTCAGGATTCCATTTTTTCATATCATCAAAAACAGGCCCTTCTTTGTGGTACGTGACAGTTCCTTTTACCTGATAGGATTTTTTCTCTTCGGTCATAAAGAGAATTGATCCGTAAGAACCTTCCTGTATGTTCTCTCTCGTCTTTGAAAAATAATTGTCCGCGACGACCAGGAGATCATCTCCGTAGCGGGAAACGCATGTAGCATAAATGGCGTTTGGTCTTCCTGTGCTGTTGACTGTCGTAAATATGACGGGACCGTCCATTTTGTCCCATGCCTTTTGAACCGATTCGGGTAACTGTGCCACTGTAAACTCCTTACTGATGATTTTTTGAACTTACCACGAACAGAATGAATGATCAAGCAATTGTGCATATGCCAGCAGCTCGGATCACCTTGCAGTATTCCCTATAGTATGTGGCTTAATCTGCCCGATATCGGGTAAATATTAGTAATTTATTACCAATTTTCAGGTTTTTATCTGGAAACTCTCTCAGGCACGCTGTATACATACAGATATGGCTAAAATGGAACTCGAAGAATCGTTCAGGCAGTATCTGCTTTCATCCTATCCCATTGATGAGGCTCTTCTTCAGCATCTTCTCGATGATCTGGGAGAGTATTTTCTCAAAGCTCCGGAAGATTTTATTGTTCAAAGGCACCGGCAGCTCCAGAGAAGAGGAATGAAGAATGAGGAAATTTACAGAAGAATACAGAGCGAACTGAAATCGAGGCCTTTTGCCGGACCGGATATGAGTCTGAGGCAGATCAGAAGAGCCGTTTACGGATGAAAAGGAG
>JAFGXR010000006.1 GCA_016936555.1 Spirochaetales bacterium
AGAAATATAATCGCTCATGAGTACGGAGAGATTATTTCAAAACGTATCTGGAATGTGGCAAAGGATCATATACCACAGTTGATTTATAATCTTCAGAGAGTACTAAACTCGGAATCTGTTGACAACTTGTAGACAGCCATATTGAATTATTTGCCCTGATTATTCCGGAAATATGCTCTGAAACCCGATTATAATGGTACATCAGGGTTAATTAACCTATATAACCGAAACACCAGATCCCATCGCCGGTATAAAAAGCAGTTGTCTCTTCAGGGATGACTACTTTTTTTATCGGCAAATAGAGGGGACTTGATCCATGAGATGCGAGACTCGCAGCATCGAACAAGCCGAGCAAGCGAGATGAGGTTCCGATGGCGGAACCGAACAATGAACCGGCAGGTTCGTCCTATCCACGAACGGACGTGGCCTGGAAGATTCCACGGTAGTGGAAGCTGGAAAAATACCCCGGTATTTGCTGAAAGACAATCATAGAAATTCCACTTTAATAATAATATAAAATAATCAGAACAAGCCTATATCGAACCTAAGGATAAAAAATGCATCTTCACGCCGACCTAAATTCAGACTATAATATAGTCACAACAAAAGGTGGAATACTTTATGAAATTAAGTAACGGTGTAAAGCCCATAAGCTATTTTAAGGCACATGCTTCAGAAGTAATCAATGATGTCGTAGAAAACCGGAATACCATGGTGATCACTCAAAATGGAGAAGCGAAGGTTGTTCTGCAGGATATACGCAGCTATGAACAGATGCAGGAAAGTCTGGCTTTGCTGAAAATACTAGCTCTTAGTACAAAAAGCATCAATGAAGATAACTTCAGAAGTGCAAATGATGCCTTTTCAGACCTGGATTGTAAGATCGCAGACAGGGAACGGTCTTGAAATATCAAGTATTTGTTACTGCTGATGCCGAAAGGGACATTCTTGATTTATACGACTACATCTTATCTACAGATTCAAAAGAGAGTGCTGATTATGTCTATAAAAACATTAAAGCGAATACCTTGGGATTATCTGATTTCCCATCAAAAGGACACTATCCGCCGGAGCTGGAAAGAATCGGCATAACTGAATACCGGGAGATTCACTTCAAGTTATATCGAATTATATATCAGATTATTGGAGACAAAGTGTTTATACATTGCGTTTTAGATGGGCGCAGAGGCTTACAGGAAATACTTGAACGCCGATTATTGAGATGATCCTGGAATCTAAACTTGTAGATAATATGTAACCGACCTGTACATTCCGGGGAACTCAATATTTTATGAATTTTTCCCCGGAGACACCGCAAATCGGGCATTTACCGGGAACAACTTTTTCAATATTTCCGCAAACGGGACACAGATAATAAAAGATCTCTTCCTGGTTATCGAGATTATCCATGGCCTCCTGATATAAACCGGCATGAACTTCTTCCGCTTTCATTGCGAAAGTAAAGGTTCTGACCGCGGCATTGTTTCCTTCAGCCTCCGCCTGCTCTACAAAAGGAGGATACATCTCTTTATATTCGTGAGTTTCTCCTTCCACTCCGGATTTCAAGTTCTCAATGGTGGAACCTATTTTCCCGGCTACTTCAAAATGCTTGAGGGCGTGAATGGTCTCAGCATCGGCGGCCGCTCTGAATAATCTGGCTGCGTTTAAATGCCCTTCCTGCTCTGCCTTTCTGGAAAAAGCAAGATACTTTCTGTTTGCCTGAGCCTCTCCGGCAAAGGCCTCCAATAAATTATCTGTGGTTTTAGACATGGTCTTCTCCTCCATGGATGCATTAATTTTCCTGAGTTTCTGAATCAGTTTTTCAGCGGCTTCTGCAGGAAAGTCATCAGAAGTCTCTGATTCCACTAAAGAATTTAATAGTTTCAGGACTTCTCCGCTCTGGGGGAGCATAAAACCGGCTTCTCTCAGCAGATCTTCAGCCATAATCCGGTTTGACATGCCGATAGCTTTGGCCAGTTGTTTTGCCCGGGGTGTTTTCGCTGCCTCTTCAATTTCAAAAGCGGCAATTTCCTGCTCTGTCTTGCTTTTCGAAAGAATTCCCAGAGCCTTTTTCACATCAGCGGACGTCTCCTGCTGAGCGGGATACTCTTCGGGAACTAAGGAAATGGCATGGGAAGGACAGGCATCGACGCACAAACGGCATCCACTCAAACACGTTTGGGCATCAATCTGACCTGTTTCTGTATCCGTCGCACCTGTAGGGCAGACATAAAGGCACAGGCAGTCTTTTGTACATAACCGGATATTTCTCACTGCATGCATATCAAGCGCTCCTTCCGACCTGAGTCATTTTCATGCCGGGGACTTTACAGACCGGACAGATTTCCGGTTTTTCATCTCCTACATAAATGAATCCACAGATATCACAGACATAGACATTTTTCTCTTTCAGAAAATCGGCTTTACCGGATTCGACCTTATTCAGAAGGGACCTGATCATCAGGGAAACCTTTTCTGCCCATTTCAAAGCCCGCAGAGCCCCGCGGTCATGTTTCCCGGCCGCGACATCATTAGCCAATGCGAAATGAGTGGAGAGATCATTTTGAAGAAGACTCTCCAGGCTCTCCAAGTCCGGTTTGTTTATTTTTTCTGACTTCAAATTGTAATAAGCCGCCAACTCTTTATACAGATCAGCCATTTCCGAATCATATTGTTTCTCACAGCCCTTTGCCAGATTTGAAAAGACAGCTGACAATTCTGCTGCTGTATAACTTATATCTTCAGGTAGAGAAGCATGGCTGTCTGATGTTGATGAAGACGTTTTAGCCCTATCGTCTTCTTTTTCATTAAAATCAGCTTTAGAAGCTCCGCATAGAGGACAGACAAATGAAGACGGAACATCCGCCCAGACTGTTCCCGGAGGTATATTTCCTTCAGGATATCCGGATGCTTCATCATAGATATAACCGCAGACTGAACAGATATACTTCTTCATAAATCAATGAAACTCCTTATTATGATCTTGTAATGAAAGTATAACCTATATATTTAGCATATGCTTATAATTGTTTAATGAATTAAAATGCTTGGCATTTTTGGCCAGAATGATTCTGAAGAGAATATTTATCCTGTTTGATAACTAGGAATTTCCCGGTTCACCTTTCTTGATTTCATTCTTCATTTCTTCTGTTAACGTTCTATAGTGCATGAGATAAACTGTCACGCCGATACCAATGCAGAACAAAAGAGCCCTCAACCAGAGGAAACTGATAAAGAAAAAAATTGTTGATAACATGACAATCCACAAAGCTGAGAGGGATATAATTTTTGCTCTCAACGAAATAGCCTTATATTGAATAAAAGAACGAATATAAAGTCCGAGAAACCTATGATGAATCAACCACAAATAAAGCTTTTTTGAGCTCCTGACATAACATGCGGCTGACAGGAGAAGAAAAGGAGTCGTCGGCAACACCGGTAAAAAGATACCGGCAATTCCGAGAGAGAGTGAAATATTTCCAACTGTAATTAATAGTATTTTTTTCATCACCTTTCCTGATTGAAGGATCAAGCCGAATCAAAATGAATCTGTTTTATCATCTTTTTATCCTCCAATCTTCTTCATGGATAATCCCAAATGACTCGACCTCGAGTAACAATCTTCTCTGAATGTCTTCAGATAAGTATTGAAATGCGACGGGATAGAGTATTCTATCCTCTCGGAAAACCAGAGATCCCAACAGATAATACATTTGACCATATGCTTTGTTAAACCGGTTAAAATCCCAATCCTTTCCGGATAGCATTTCCAGACAGTCCTTCAAACCAGGCCAGATCGAATCTTCCAGATGCCACATTAATTGTATGCATCTGGTTGGAGCTCCTTCCGCCTCCAAAGCGGAGAAAAGTCCGTATTGCAGTTTAAGGTAATGATTCCTAATCGATTGAATTTTCTCAAGCTCTGCTTTGAACTGCGTTCGGGTTTCCTGTCTGTTATCTCTGAAGTCAGGCAGAACAGAAAGGTAGCTCTTCTTCAGATTACTCAACAATAGCTCGATAGCTCTGTTTTCCCTATCAAGGATAGAGAAGAGGGAGTCTGCCGGATATTCCAGTTTCTGCCATCGCTCCAGGCCTGAAGTCGAAGCCCTTATAAACCTGGCAACTGTTTTCTCTATTTCCTCAACATCTTTATACCGGATTATGAGATTTTCAATAGCAATATTGACTTCCTGAGCGGAACAGCTCTTCAGCTCCTCTTCAAAGACGGCAAAAAGAGATTTATCCAGCTTACCTTTATGGAGAATCTGTATATATTCAACCAATGCAATAGCGTTATATGGAGCCATTACCAGTCCAATAACCGGCGTTCGCCTTCAAGAGCCCGAATCCCGGAAACTTCCTGGCTGACTTCAATTATCCCTCTGTATTTGCCCTGTTCATCGAATATGGGAAAGTACCGTATATGAATAAACATTCCATTCATTTTAATCCAGAATTCAGCCTGATCTTTTTCTCCTTTCTTAAGGGCTTCAACAATCTTCTCAACCACATGGACACTTTTGGGAGGATGACAATTAGCCACTTCCCGCCCGATGATGCCGGGACTTCTGGGGAAGATTCTCTCCTTGCCTTCTGAGTAATAAGCGACTTTGTCATTCTCATCCACATATGTCATATCAAAGGGGAGATTTTTAAGCAG
>JAFGXR010000002.1 GCA_016936555.1 Spirochaetales bacterium
AAATTATGGAAAAACATTAAGACTGGGCGATATGGAAGTAATATAAATGAAAAAAGGAGCTGTCTTCTAACTACTTATTAAGGAGTTAGAAGATGAGTAAAACATACAGAAAGGCCTCAATCAGTGACAATAACAGAGGCGGAGCCAGATGGTCTAAGCGGCAAGCGAATAAAGCTGTTCGTAGGCTGGAAGGAGAAATTCCTAAAGGATATGGATTTATCAAAAAGATCTATAATTCCTGGGATATCCACGATTACAAATTTGTTAGTTACACTAAAAGAGATGTGATTGTTTCTTTGGAATTCCAGTTATCCTTTTCGGATACAGGAGTTGTCAATCTTTATCGTAGAGATCCCGATGTGTACAAAACAAAATTGTTCTCCAGAGACTCCATCCGTTTTATGGAGGAGTGATAAATGATACTAAACAGACTAAAAGAAATTGAAATCGAACATGATATAAAAATTATCCTTGCCGTCGAGTCCGGCTCACGGGCCTGGGGTTTTGAATCCGCCGATAGTGATTATGATGTCAGGTTTGTTTATATGCATAAAAAGGACTGGTATCTCCATGTGAAACCGAAAAGAGATGTTATCGAATACCCGATCGTTGATGATTTTGATTTTTCCGGTTGGGATATTAAGAAGACATTAGAACTCATCTCCCGATCCAATAATACTATTTCTGAATGGTTGAGATCTCCTATTGTTTATATTCGGGATAATCGATCCGTTGATATTCTCCGGGAGATTAATAATCTGTATTTCTCTCCGGTTTCATCGATATATCACTATTTGAGTATGGCTGAAAGGAATTTTGATCCAATACAGAAAAAGGATCAAATCAGGTTGAAGAAGTATTTTTATGTTCTAAGGCCGACTCTGGCCTGTTTCTGGATAATGAAATATAAAGAGTTTCCTCCAATAGAGTTTGAGAAGCTTCTAACTCTGTTGGATATAGAAAACCCTGTATATCTGAAAATTAGAGATCTGTTGGAAATTAAGAAGAGTTTGCTGGAAGCTGGTGAGATTTTCAGCATTGGATTACTCGATTCCTATATCTCTGAAAGCCTTTATGCAATCAGAAAATCTGTAGAACATATGAAAAAGCCGAAAACTTCAGATAATGAAACTCTCGATAAGGCATTTATTGATCTTGTTAATCTCTTTGATAATTGATGTAAATGCTATATACTTAAAGTGTATAGCGAGGGGAGGGATTATGAATATTGGATCAGTTTTTGAAAATAACAGAACTCAGGCTGTTCGCCTTCCAGTTGAAACCAGATTCCCTAAAAATATAAAGAAAGTTACGGTTCGAGTCGTCGGAGAGTCCCGGATAATTGCTCCGCTAAATAAAAGCTGGGATGATTTCTTTCTTTCCGGTGAAGTGGGAGTCACCGATGATTTCATATCAGAACGTGCTTCTCAGCATCAGGCGGAAAGGGAATCATTTTAAATGCTGAAATACATTTTAGATGAAGATGTAAAATGCTTATACTTCTTAATGATGATATCCATGTAGATCTGTCTAATTCTCCTGCATGATTTTTATGTCATATCTATTATCGCTCAAGCGTCTAGAAAGTCTAAAAAAAGCCAAAGCTTGCCGTAAAGTTTACCAGTAATCGAATTTCATGAAATCGTAATGTTTTTTTATATTTAATTTAATTGAACTGCTGTTTATTGAATTAAATGAGAGAAGAAATGGTTATCAGCGGTCAATTCAACGATTCGCTCGCTCCAATAATGGACGGCGTAGCTGTAACCGCGCAAAATTATGCCTACTGGCTCAATAAAAAATACGGTTCATCTTATGCCATAGGTCCCAAAGTGCCGGGTTATATTGACTCTCAGGAAAATACTCTCAGATTTGCATCTCTTCCTATTCAGTTGAAAGGACCCTACAGATTGGGTTTGCCTCATATTGACTGGAGATTCAACACCAAGATAGAGAAAATCCCTTTTGATATCGTTCATGCCCATTGCCCCTTTGTCAGCGGCAGTTATGCTCTTTCTCTGGCAAGGAAACGGAGAATCCCCCTGGTTGCAACTTTTCATTCAAAATACCGTGATGATTTTGCCAAATGGGTTCCTCTCAATACACCTCTCGATCAGCTGATTAAGATGATCGTCCAGTTTTATGATTATGCCGATGCCGTCTGGGTACCCAATGAGGCTATAATCGATACTGTCCGATCCTATGGTTATCGCGGACCGATTGAGTATGTACCCAATGGCAGTGATATCGCCGCTGTTGAAGGAGAAGATCTGTCAGTTCTTGCGAAGAAAGGCAGGGAAGTTCTGCAGATTGAAAAAACAGATCCGGTCCTTCTTTATGTCGGACAACACCGCTGGGTAAAGAATATCAGGCTGATAATCGACTCACTGAAAATTATGAAGAACAGGAATATCTCTTTTCAGATGCGTTTTGTCGGCAACGGCAGCGATCTTCAGGAAATGAAGAATCTTGCAGTAAAAGCGGGCCTCTCTCATCGAATTAAATTTATAGGCCCTCTCTATGACCGGAATGTTCTGAAGTCGGTCTATGCGGCGGCCGATCTTTTTCTCTTTCCGTCCTTATATGACAATGCTTCACTTGCAGTCCGGGAAGCAGCAGGTCTCAAGGTTCCTGCAGTCTATATCGAAGGAGCTACTACGGCAAACGGAATTGTACATGGCAAAAACGGATTTCTCAGCCTGAACAGCAGTGAAGATTTCGCCGTCCTTCTGGCATTCCTACTGTCGGACAGACAATTGGTCAGAAAGGCCGGCGAAGGAGCCTTCAGAGATATCTACCAGTCATGGGAGAGCATTTCCGATGTGGTATATAGGAAGTACAGAGAAATCATCGCGCAATACCGGAACATAAAGCTGAGGAAAATCTCCTAAGCCCTTTTTCCGAACTGATTCACTGTAAATGACTCTTCCGGAAGGGGATTCGCCTTTTTTCTCAGAAAATAGTAATAAACAAGCTGCAGGAGAATGTGAAGGTAGAATGTGGCAAATCGCCAAAGAAATACAGCTGCCGCAACGGTTTGAAGGTCGTCGGCGAAATAATTGAAAAAGACAGTGTATCCGCCTTCTACGCCTCCGCTGGCTCCCGGTGTAGGGAGCAGGTATACGATCAGATTGATCAGGATATACAACATTGTCACAATCAGAGGGTTGGGGATACTTTCGGCCAGGGAATTAAGACTGAACCAGAGGGAGAATCCCTGAAGGCAGAGATTTACCAGCCCCAGTCCGAAGTCGGCGGCAAGGGCGAGCTTTCTCTTGTTTCTCAGGATTCTCAAGGTCACCGCAATTTCGGAAGCAAATGTTTCCATTTTTACAGCGGCTTTTTGCCTTCCAAACTTGTGTAAAAGCCGAACCAGAGGCGGAAGAAACAGTTCCGATCGAAGAAGAGCAAGAATCAGCAGCAGAGTGGCACCGCAGGAAACACCCAGTCCGGCGATCATGATCGAGTCGAACGCGTATGATAGAAAATGGACGGTTCCGGAAAAAGCGATAAAAATCAGCGTTGCAGCTGAAACCAGAACCGATGCACCCAGATGATCCAGAAGCCTGATGGAGATCAAGGCTGTAGCCCGGTCGACAGGTATTCCGCTAGTCCGTAGATGATAGATCTGGTATGGTTGTCCTCCCGCTGCAAAAGGAGTGATATTTGTATAGAAATTCCCGAGTATACTGTTCGTAAAACGATCCCTGAAGGGAAGAAATTGATTCAGACTGCCAAGCATTATTTTCAACCGGAAGGAATCGACAAGATAGATCAGAAAATAAGAGGTAAAACAAAGCAATACAATTCCGATTGACGATCCTCTCATAAGATCAGGGAGGCCGTTCATCTCATCGGCACCGGCAAAGAGAAACAGAGCACCGCCAAGGGGCAGTATCAGAAACATTATTCGAAGGATATTTTTCCTCATAAAATGAAATTACGACATGAAAATATCTTTTCTTTTAGAAAAAAATGAAAATTCGATGAAATTCTCTGTTATGTCATACTTGAAAGACAAAAGGATATTGTAAAAGTGCTTAATAATCCTGAAGGGGAGGGATACGGGCTTTCGTATTATGCTTCAGAAAAAGATGATTTCCCCTTCGTTACGGTTTCGCCTCTCTGTTCAGCTGGTTTCTACATCAGGAGCGGAATAATAAAAAATAACCAATCCCGTAATAGCCAGTATCCCGCAAGCAGCCAGGCTCCCGGTTGAATTGGCAAACATGTCTCCGGAATCTGAATAGTAAAAGAAAATACCCGCAGCCAAATCCAATGCCCAATGTATGATTATCACTGTCCAGAGACTTCCGGAAAGATAGTACATCGTCCCGAGATATATTCCCAGGAAGATAGTCCAGAGCAGTTTCATGACTATGAGAGATGCCTCATATTGGAGCATTCCCGGAATGTGCCCGAGACCGAATATGACACTTGAGGTAATGATTGCCATGAAAATTCCCTTTTTTCGATAATTCATGATGGTGATCAGGGTTTGCTGAAGTACGCCTCTTACGAATAATTCCTCAATAAATGCTACCAGGAAGTAGTAAAGGGTGACCCAGATGTGAATGACCCCGGGGTCAGGAGCTTCTGAAAGAGGACCGAATTTTAAATAGCTGGTTACAGAGATCAGGATGATACCGATTAATCCCGTCCACCCGTATTTTTTTAATCCGGCTAACCCTTCTATTAGGGAGAACCCGAATGTCCATCGGGGTAGGAAGGCTTTCATTATAGCGAGGCAGGCTGCTGATGCCACTATGATGTTTATCAGATAGAATATGTTATTGCCGGCCACTTCATATTGGAACAGGGATAAAGGGAGTCCTGTAACATACATAGCGGAAATTGCCGCAGTCGTTATCAAAGGAATTAAAACAGAACGGTTGCTGATTCTACTCATAAGAAACAGGATAAATATTCTTTATTAAAAAATCATTTAATATTCAAAAGCTTCAGCATCTGTATACTTATTGTCAGTCGGTCATTTGATCTGATAACTCTACGAATTTGAGATTGGTGCCGGTTAATTGTTCTTAAGGGAATTCAGCAGGTTTTCTATTCGTATGGAAAAAATCTTATTTGCCGCCAGATCCCCCCAATCGGATTCTGGATATCTTTGAACCGTTTTATCAAGCCACAGGAGAAACTGTCTGACTGATTCGGGTGTCCTTTCATATCCTGAAAGGATAGAATTCAGGATCGTTTCAGCTTCCGGATGCCTTTGTTCAAATCTCCGATCGTAACTCCAGGGATCAACTGTGACAGATGACGGTTCCAGGATCCGGTATATTTCAATGAATCTGTCCAGGCAGAAAGTCTGGACAAAACGATAGGCCGAAAGCTTTTCTCCCCTGATAAAGCGTGTTGTGCCGACATAGAGGCATGAGAGTAATTCCCCGGTTTGATAAGCCAGAGTCGTAGCTGTTTTTTCGGGTAATGCTTTTACCGGTTCATTGAGTTTTGCAGAAAGGGTCTCTCTCCTCCACCAGAACCAGCCGTTCCCATAGGATATATCTGACAGTTCCCCGGGTTCGAAATAGGCCATTTCTCCGAATACGCCATCGCTCCATAAGATCTTATATCCATCGGCGGTATTCTTGAAACACCAGTCCATTTCCGAGCATTCACCTATAATCAGGCGTTTTTCTATAAAATCCCTTTTGGATCCTTCCTCAACGATTATAAAAAAATCCAGATCGGACCACAGGTCCAGTCTATCCGTTTCCTGTCCAATGGACCCCAGTCCTAAAAGCCCCAGGCACCGGGAGTTCTTCTCCATAGCCTCGGCTATCTCATTCAATCTGTTGATATGGTTTAGCAATTCAGAGTGAATGTGTTTGCCCAATAGAGAAGGCAGAGTCAAATATTTAAAATCATTCATTTAAATCCCCTCCTTCAAACAGCGCGGATAATATTTCCATATCTATACTGTCCTCTCTTTTAGAATCCAGAGTATTGGAAAAAAACATTACAGCTTCCCGACGATTTTTATAGATTCTGATCTGATTGGCAACACCCACGGCTCCTCCCGAATGATAAAAAACCGGATCGTTTTCTGTTCCGGTAATCCGCCAGCCGAGTGAGAATCCGCTGGAGCCCTCTTGTGTGAACCATTTATCCCAGGTTTCTGTTTTAAGAAGAACCGGGTCTTGCCGGACAATAGCCGCCAGGAATTTTCCCATTTGATCAGGAGAGATGATAAGGCCTCCGTGTGCCGGGAAATCAAAATAATACTCTTTCCGGGTCGCAACCCAGTTCTCTTCTCTGGTAAATGTATTTTTCTTCATGAATATCTTTATCATTAACCGGCTGATCAGGCTTTTATGGATATAGGGCTGCGCCAGATTCTCTATTGAAAGAGGATTAAATCCAGCTTCATCATCAGATATTCCGAGGGCATTAAAAATATTTTCCTTGATGTATTGCTCATAGGATCTTCCCGATACTTCTTCAATGATTCTCCCGAGAATGGCATATCCTAAATTGGTGTATTTAACATCGGTTCCCGGTTCAAATTCGAGTTTATTGTGTTTGCTGACAACTTCTTTGAGAAAAGCTTTGCGGTCCAGCCGGGCATGCTCTTCCGGGAAATGAATGAAATAGCTTCCCCACAGGGGATCAGGAATTCCCGATGTATGGCTGAGAATCTGTCTGATCGTTACTGCGTAGGGCAGATCCGGCAGATATAGTGCCGCAGGATCTTCTAGAGAGAGTTGATTCCTGTCACAGAGCTGTAAAATTGCGAGAGAAGTAAAGATCTTTGTCATGGAAAAAGCGTAATAAGATGTTGCTCCGTTTACTTCCGTGCCTTCACCTATTGATGCCTTGCCGCTGTAATAACTGTATTTTTCTCCGTCGGAATTGACCGTTGCAAAGGCAAATCCCGGATAGTACTCCGAAGATTCAAGATAATCCAGATAACTGGGGATGGTATTAAATCGGGTATAATCAATATCTTCTTTCATATTGGTGCAGGCAGAGAGAACAAAGCTTGTAATAATAAAGAGTGCCTGATATTTCAGCAGATTCATAAGCCTTCCTCCCGTTCCGCCTGTTCCAAATGATCCTTAAGGGCATTTTTAATCTTCTCCCGCTCCGTAACCATGACCATATGTCCGCCTTTCTCAAAGCTTAAGAATTGCGAACCACCGATCAGATCAAAGGCAAACAGGGCATTTTGGTACTGCTGTATTCCATCGTCTTCCGCGTGGATAATCAAAGTCGGAGCGTTGATAGACGCAATATCGGAATCGGGCCGTGGTTGAAACTGATCGATCAGTATGCCCTCTCTTCTGATTGAGGCAGGATTCATGAATTTGATAAAGTCCATCCCCGCCTTTTTCTCGTCGGGATTTAAATGACTGAAAACATCCCGGGGGACCCCCGCAAAGCCGGCTATGGTCTGGCGGAAAATGCCAGAGAGGCTCCAGAAAATAAAGTCAGATCCAAGAATCTTTACCAGCTTCTCCGCCCGGGCCCGGGCTTCTGTATCTTCAGAGAGGTCGAAATGCTGGATTCCGCAGGACAGCAGAGTCAGGCTCGCGGTCATTTCCGGATACTCAATGGCAAATCGCAGTGCTGTGGATCCTCCGGCGGACATGGCGATAATGTGAACTTTTTCGTATCCGAGAGATTTTATCAGATCGGCATAAGCTCTGGTTTGGAGCAGTTCAATTTAATAAAATGAAGCTGCCTATAAGGACTAAAAAAAGAAAACCTCTTTTTTTCATAGCGATCCCCCCTTCCTATTGAATTAGCCATATCGAAATAATGTAGTCTAAATAAGACTACATAAAATAAATGAACGAGTCAAGTTAAAACCTTGACATTTGAATTGTGTAGTCTATAATAGACAACAGAATGATAGCGGGGTGATAAATGTCAAAGTACGAAAGAACGGAAAAGGAGCTTATCAAATTGGGTTTTACTGAAATAGAAGCTCAGGTCTATCTGCACATCGCCGAAAACGGTCTTTGTAACGGCTCTCAAATAGCCAGAAGCAAAGGTCTGGCGAGAACATCGGTCTATACGGCTCTGGAACAGCTTTATAATCGGAATGTTATTGATCAGGTCTCCGGGGATTCTGTCAGCTATGTCATAAGAGATCCAGAAACCGTATTTCCCGCAATAGAAAGAGAGATGGAAGCCGCGAGTCATTCCATTCAAAAAAGCCTGAAGGATCTGAAGGTCCGCGGTACGCCTTCTCTGTTTAGAAATCTCAATAACAGGGAGCTTGTGGACCGGCGGATCAGAGAATTGATCTGTGGGGCAGAGATAGAAATTTATATAAATGCAACGAGCGATTTCGCTGTTTTTCACGAAGATTTGAAAGCCGCAACAGACCGGGGGGTCAAGATCTGGCTGATGAGTTTCGAAACACCATTTCCCCTTGAATTTCCCATAACATGCATATCGGTCAATGAACCGGTCAATTGCGACATTACCAGGTATATGGTCGTGGCGGATATGCGGGCGGCGATTCTGGCCGATGGGAAAAAGGAACAGGATATAAGCGGTACATATTCGGAGAATCCCCTTTTCGTTTCGGTAATTGCCGAGCATATACATCATGATATCTATTTGATAAAGCTGCAGAGCAAATATGGTCCCGAACTTATCAATGATGAAATACTCTGCGGAACAATACTCGAAAGAGAATGAAAATCGGAGTCAAAAATGCTCTGGAGGGTACTTAATATGAAAATATCAACTTTAAAAAAACTCGCGGTTCCCATGATTGCTATGTGGCTGGCTGTTTCCTGCTCTTCATTGCCGGAACACAATATCCGCAAGGCAAATGAATCTCTCTATATTTTAGAGATCAAGTCCGAAGCTTTGACCAATAATCAAATAGATGAGAAGCTTGACCAAACCGTGGCGATCATGCTTCCCCCGGGGTACAGCAGGGACAGGCAATATCCCTTCGTTTACTTCGGCCATGGATACGGCGGAAGCTTTCTCGGGTTTATCAATTATCAGCAGCAAATTTATCAAGCCATGGCATCGGGGGATATCCGGCCATTTATTATCATCACGCTGAACAGCCACGGAAAATACGGAGGGACGTTCTATGCGGATTCTCCGGTTCTGGGTAATTGGGAAACCCATATCATAGGTGAAGTGATTCCTCTGGTGGAGAAATATTTCGGGAAAAAAGGACTGGAACCTCAACGCGGGATCGCCGGTTTTTCCATGGGAGGCACCGGAGCTCTTAATCTGGCTCTGGGGAATCCGGGGATGTTCAAGGCTGTCTGGGCTTTCGCTCCCGGAGTCTATCGCCCCGATGAGCTTTCCGATGCCTATACTTCATGGAGAGGGCTGCCCGGATTCTACAAGGGATACAGCCTTGCGTGGGCGGGAGAAGAGCGCCTTCTGCTGCTCGATGGAAGTGAGTCAGAAATGGAGTACATCGGAAAGCTCGGAAACGGTTTCGGTAACTGGGAGGATAAGTTTGCGCGATACAGATCCTCAGTTGATAATGAGATGAATATTCGTCTGGTCATAGGGATCAATGACAATTACGGGTACATGAAGAGAGGAGTTGAATATCTGGCGGATTTTCTTGAGGATAGGGATTTTCTTCACGAATATGAGACTCCGCCTATTTCGCATAGACTCGATGAGGCTATAGTTGCAGACGATATGCTCCCTTATTTTGATAGAAGCTTTGAATAAAAGGGAAGAATAAACATCTTTTGATGTCAGTACGGGTAATAAAACCACCACCCCGGGTTCGTCTCTATAACTTTTAACTTATATGACTCAGCAGATTATATTTCATTTATTAAATTTCGCTGTTGTCGTCCTGGTAATCAATTCCGGTTTGATGATCCTGTCACTGATTTTCTCACCGCTTATGAGCTGTTCGATCATTTCAAAAGCCAGGTAACCCTGTTCCTGTTTGGGTTGTGAAATCGTTGTCAGAGGTCTCATGATCTGGTAATGTGCCAGGTCTATGTCGTCGAACCCTATGACAGATATGTCTTCAGGCACTCTTTTTCCCAACTCAAGACAGGCGTTGACCACTCCGATAGCGGCATGATCGGTCGGGGCGAATACGGCACTGATTGACCGGTTCTCCATCAGGAGTTTTTTGGCGGCTTCTTTCGACTGTTCAATATCAATGAGGTTTTCACAAGCCACTGAAAGCTGTTGCGGATTAACCGATTGTTCAAGTGAGAGGAGCGCTCTGGTGTAGCCTTTGTATCTTTGTGATATTTCCTCATAAAAAGGAAGGTCCGTATTGATAAATCCAATGTTTGAGTGTCCAAGCTCGATAAGATGACGGGCGGCGATATATCCCCCGTATTCGTTGTCTACGGAAAGGGATGGAGCGTTCAGCCCGGGGATGCGGGTCATTATCTGCACGAAGGGGATTCCTTCGCTGACCAGCGGCTCGTAAACTGAGTAAGCTCTGGGGTCCGGTGCGGCAATGATTCCGTCGACTTTCCGGTCGAGAATTCTCGATAGCGCATCGGATTCGGTTTTTATATCCCTTCCGAAGGCGTTACCCAGAATCACATCGTATCCCTTCCGGCTGCATTTTTCCTCAACTCCGGAAAGGATACTTGCGAAAAAGCTCTCGTGTATGGCCGGACAGATAAAGCCCAGCAGATAGGTCCGCCCCTGGACAAGTCCCCGGGCGAGGATATTGGGCCTGTAGTTCATTCTGTCAGCTGTTTCCAGGATCTTTTTGCGGACCGGTTCCGAAATACGTCCCTGGTTGTTCAGGGCCAGAGATACGGAGTGCGCAGATACGCCGACCTCTCTTGCAATGTCTTTAATCGTGACGCGCTTTCTTTCGCCCATTTATTCTCCTTCGATGGAATCATTTTATAATATCCGGTAGTGCTATAGAATTTCCACCTGTTTTTCCGGCCATTTCAACTCGACTCCCCGATCGGCTATATAGGCCTGAAATCCTTCAATATCTTTTTCGAACACATCTTTAGGCCTGCATGTTTTTTTCATGCAGTAGGATGCGAGATAGCCCGCGGCTTCGCCTATGTTCCATTCCACAGGATGGAGACGGAATGAACTGTTGGTCAGGTGGGTCGTTCCGATGTTCTTGGATGCGGCAAGAAGGTTTTTCATCCGCACGGGAATAAGTGCGCCCAAAGGGATTTCAAAAGGCCAGCTGTGATCATAAAGGAATTGGTGACTGACAGTCGTAATATGCAGATCTATATGATATGACCCTATTCCTACGCTGTCTTTTCTCCGGGGGATCGTTTTATGATATTTCGCCCCTATATCGGTCTCGCGGATTTGAGTGAGGGCTCTTATTCGCCGTCCTTCCCGGATGTAAGGGAACTGGGCGCAACCGTCTTCTGTTCCGAGAACATCTCTGACAAGTCCGATTTCAGGGTATCCGATCCGTCCATCCGGACCAGGAGCATGGTTCTGCAGCCAATAGAGAAAAGATAAGCTCAACTGTTTTGCCTTCATTCTGTGAGAACCCCAGTCTTTATTTTCGATTATATTCCCCATGAAATAGTCATTCTGGGGCCAGTTGAGCAAAGATAATTCCCGGATCTTCTCTCCCGTTTTCTGTGCATACCATCCGGGAAAACTGATGCGCCGATAGTCCCACAGAGTAAAAAGTCCAGACGATTTCTCTTCTTCCAGAATTCCGAATTCCCTGGCTTTACCCGTTACGCTGTCAGGGCCGAAGCGGCTCAGTATGTCATATCTGTCGTAAGGCTGCTTCAGCGTTGAGAAGTAATCGTACAACTCCGGTTTTTTTATAGATCTTTCTCCCTCATTCAATCCCATGGCCAGAACCCAGGTTACGGGCTGCATATCATGAGGATTTCCTTTGAGAGGGGCACCGGGCTCTCCTGTCTCTTTTCTCGATTCAGCTCCTGTAATGTATTCCGCTCCGCACAGAGGAAGTAGATCCCCCTGGTCCGTTCCGTCAATGAAATATTCAGCATAAACGATGCATTCCCTTCCTGTGTCTGAAGAGCGGATCCGTACCCATTCTATTCTGTCAGCCGATGTCCCGGCTGAAACGGCTATTGCTTTATTCACCAGCACAAGCTTCCCCATATCGATATAGGGCTGCATTTTTCTCATTAAAATCCGGTAAGCCAGTCCGGGAAGGTGTGCGATCCTTGATACGGTCGAGTTCCCGGGATCGAAACACTCGCCTCCTGCAAGATTTAAGGAGAAGTCCGGATTGTTCCTGTACTCATCCCTGATTTCATTGCGGAAAAGCCTGTACTTTTTAGTGCAGCCGAATTCCTCTATCCAGGGATGTTCATCGGGAGGGACCGCCTGTGAAGTCAGTTGTCCTCCAAGCCACTCCGCTTCCTCACTGAGAAAAACTGTGTATCCCTCTTCCAGAAGAGACTGGGCGGCCTGAGTTCCCCCGAGGCTACCGCCTATGACAGCTGCGTCGACATAGTATCTGTCTTTCATCTACTTCACCTTTTTTTAAGAATTGATTCCAGTATTTCAATCGCGTACATCTGCATTCTGGGTATGTGGAAGGGGCCTTTAAACATGTTCCCTTTTACTTCTGAAGATACGGTTCCGTCTCTATGCAGATAGCCGAACCATTCTCCGTACTTTTTATCGGGGAAATGGCTGTGCGACCATTTATGGACTTTATTGTACATCTTAAGGTATTTTTTGTTTCCTGTTATTTCATAAGCCATGAGAGTCGCAATCACAGCTTCATTATGGGGCCACCAGAACTTCATATCATGCCAGTATTCGCTGGAAGGTTGGTTCTGAGAGTCTTTGAAATAGAATATGCCGCCGTATTTTCTGTCCCAGCCCCATTCCCACATCCAATCGAGAATTAATAAGCCCATGTCTCTGATAAACGGATCCCCGCCTCGGGTGTTTGACTCCCGGAGAAGAAACCATGACGCTTCAATCGCATGGCCGGGGTTGAGAATTCTGCCTTCAAAATGATTAGTTAAAAAACCTTCGGGACCGATCGTTTCCATAAGGCATTTCTGTTCATAATTCATGAAATTCTGAATCTCTCTGATCTGACCGTCTATAAAATCATCGTATTCATCTTTTCTCTCTGTATCGGCCAGTCTCAGTTCCTGAACGGTGGCTATAAGAATCATCGGAAGTGAAAAACCTTTCATTTCCCGGGTTTCTCTAATGAATTTGCTGCTCTGCGGGAGGGGATTTTCAATCCAGCCCTTTAATGCCAGGAACAGTGTATAGGCTTTTTCCACGTATTCCCGGTTCTCCGAAGCTCTTCCGAACGCCGCCAGGGCGATTATAGTGAATGTCTCTGTAAAAAAATAGCGTCTTTTAACGAGAGGTTCACCTGTCCGGGTTACACGGTAGAACATTCTACCATCATTATCGAATCCGTGTTTCAGGATAAATGATAAGCCGTCTTCTGCAGTCCTGAGGTATTCGCTGTCCATGCGGAAGTCGGAATAAATCCGGGATAAAACCCAGACAAAACGGGCCTGTATCCACATCGGTTTGTCTGTTTCGATTATGGATCCGTCTCTGTCCAGTCCGACTAGAAATCCTCCATGTTCCGCATCCCTGCTGTGGTGCAGCCAGAACGGGAGAATGTCTTCAAAAAGGGAATGCCTGTAAAACTCAAGCCTTTTTGATATTTGCTTTTTGTTCACTTTCTAAACTCCGGAAAAATAGTTATTCTATTTTTTGTATGTAGAATAGTTATGATTTTACGTTAAACCTTAATGTTTGCCAAGGTGTTTATTTTGGTGTATAGACTGTAAATTGATAGGTAATAATCAATTTAATTGTTGACAAATAGGTAAAATGGAAAAATAATACGATGATATAACGTTAAACCAAAAAGAGGTCACAATGAAAAAAATCTTACTGACAATGATTTCCCTTTTTATGGCTGCAGCTGCTGTGATGGCGTCTGGTGCTCAGGAAGAGAGTAAGCCAGCCGGCCCGGTTGAAGTCGAATTCTGGACAATGCAGCTCTCTCCGACATTTGATGATTACATCAATGGCGCCATAGCGGCTTTTGAATCGGAAAATCCCGGCATCAAGGTAAAATGGGTTGATGTTCCCTGGGGCGATATGGAAACCCGTATTCTCACAGCCGCTTCATCGGGGGATATGCCCGATATTGCCAATATGAATCCGCATTTCGCTCAGAAGCTCGCGCAGCTTGATGCATTGCTGGATATGGAAGAATGGGCTTCCGATGTGAAAGACCAGTATTTTCGCGGATCCTGGGATGCGAATAAATTCGGTGGAAAGACTTTCGGTCTGCCCTGGTATCTGACAACTCCTGTTTTGTTCTATAATAAGGCTCTCTTTGAAGCTGCCGGACTTGACCCGGAGAATCCTCCTGGAACCTATGAGGAAATGTTCGCAGCAGCTGAAAAAATCACAAAAGCGACCGGGAAATACGGATATATGCCTGTCCTGAGCAACCATGCTGCCATGGAAGAGATGGAAAAAGCGGGAATCAGATTGTTTAACAGCGACTTTACAAAAGCCCGTTTTGCTCAGGATGAAGTCGTCAGTTTCGTCGATGAATATAAAGACATGATTGATAGAAAAGTCATCCCTGTTCAGGCATTGAACGAAGGGACGGGAACAGCCATTCAGATGTTCAGCGCCGGGGAGATCGCCATGTTTAATGGCGGTACTAGCCACGCCGGAATGATTAAAAGCAACTCTGAAGATATTTACTCCGTTACGGGAATCGGAGCTCAGCCCGTAGGACCGGGAGGGAAAACAAACGTAGCCGTTATGAATGTGGCTGTTGCTGCATCATCCCCCTATCCCGAAGAAGCTGTGAAATTTGCCAAGTTCATTACCAACGGTGCAAATCAGGTTGAGTTTTCCATTGCCGCGGGTGCGATCGTTCCATCAATCGCCGGAGCGGAAAAATCGGAATTCTTCACGGTCAGTGATGGCACTCCTGTTGCCGATGCCAGAATTATCAGCGCCGCTCAGGTAAAAGACGCTCAGGTCATCTTTCCTCCGATCACAAATTTCTCTGATGTCAGAGATTCTTTTCTCGATGCTCTTCAGAGATCTTTACTCGAAGACGGAGACATTATGTCTAATTTCAAAACCGCTGAAGCGGAAGCTAACGCGGCTCTGGCAGAGTAATAAGAACCTGCATAGTTTTTTATCAGGCTGTTCCTTCGGGGGCGGCCTGATTTTCTGGAGATATTACAGTTCCTATGAGTGAAAAACTCCGTTTATACAAACCCTATACGCCTTATCTTTACCTTCTGCCTGCGGCTATGATACTCATTCCTTTTGTTTTTGTTGCGCTTGTCCAGGTTTTTATATACAGCGTACAGCATTACAATATTTTTACACCCGCCCGCTGGGCCGGTGCGTCAAATTATCTAGCCCTGATTCAGGACAGAAAATTCTGGGACGCCTTGCAGAATACGGTAAAATACTTTCTGGGAGTCGTACCCTTATTGGTCATTATCCCTTTATTTATTGCGGTTCTCATTAATCGCGAATGGAAAGGGATTAATTTTTTCAGAGCCGTGTTTTATTTTCCCGTCATCACCAGTATGGTCGTCGTCGGCATCGCCTGGAAATGGATCTATGCGGAAAACGGGATCCTTAATTATATACTCACAGATTTTATCCCTGTATTAGGCGAACCGGTAAACTGGCTGGCACAGGGCTCCACAGCCCTCGGATCAGTCATGGTCGTTACCATCTGGAAAGGATTGGGTTATTACATGATCATATATCTGGCCGGTCTCCAGAGCATACCGGCTCATCTCTACGAAGCCGCTCAGATTGATGGGGCGGGACGGATCAGGCAGCTGCTTCACATAACGGTGCCTATGCTGCTCCCTTCCATCAGCATTGTGACGATCATGTCTTCCATGGCGGCTATGAAAGTCTTTGATGAAATTTATGTCATGACCGGTGGCGGACCCTACGGTTCATCCAGGACGCTTGTTTTCGAAGTTTATTACAATGCTTTTGAAAAAATAAAAATAGGATATTCCAGCGCCATTGCTGTTGTTTTGTTTTTTATTCTTCTGATTTTTTCATGGCTCAGCCTCAGATTCTCGGAGAATAAATATGAAAAATAGAATAGAGAAGACCATTTTGTATCTGCTGATGATTATACTGGCGGTAATTTCTATCGGACCTTTCAGCTGGCTCATATCGACAGCATTGAAAGGGCAGGGGGAAAATCTGTTTCTCTATCCCCCGAGATTGATTCCGGAAGATTTCACACTGGTTAATTTTGCACGTGTTTTCGATAGCATACCTTTTCTCACGTACATGTCCAATTCGGCTATCGTCGCGGTCTTCAGCGTATCGCTCAATCTGCTCATCTCAGCTATGGCCGCCTATCCTCTGGCGCGGATGCGGTTCAAGGGGAAAAAGCCCATATTTTTCGCGATTCTAAGTACGATGATGATCCCCTTTCAGGTCACCATGATTCCCATATTTATAATTATTACCAGGTTGGGGCTTAAGAATAATTATCTGGGACTGGTGCTGCCTACCGCCGTTACGGCTTTCGGGATTTTCCTGATCAGGCAGGCTTTTCTGGCTATTCCCGATTCTCTGGAAGAGGCGACGCTGATTGACGGGGGCGGGTCCTGGTTGGTGTTTACGAAGATCCTTCTTCCTTTATCGAAGCCGACTCTGGCCGCTCTTGCCATTTTCTCCTTTATCAACTCATGGGGGAATTTTCTCTGGCCCTTACTTATACTCGATAGCAAGGAGATGTTTACTCTGCCACTGGGGCTTCAGGATCTGCAGGGAACATTTACCAATGATTGGCGGCTGATTGCTTCCGGTACCGTTCTTTCGGTCATTCCGGTTCTGATATTCTTCCTTTTCACCCAAAAGTATTTTGTTCAAGGAGTTTCATCCAGTGGTATCAAAGAATAAAACCGTATATGTCATCCCCCACACTCACTGGGACAGGGAATGGTATCTCTCCTTCGAACAATTCCGTTTCCGGCTGATGAAAGGAACTGAATCTCTACTGAGTTCCATAAAAAATAATCAGCTTGAAAGCTTTTACTTCGATGGACAGACAATTGT
>JAFGXR010000003.1 GCA_016936555.1 Spirochaetales bacterium
AACTTTTTTTAAAGCGCCTGGTGGGAATCGAACCCACATCATCAGCTTGGAAGGCTGAGGTAATAGCCACTATACCACAGGCGCATTTGATATTCAGTTTCAGGCGTTTCCGCCATGCAGAAGTGAATATAACAAAGACGATTTTTCTTGTCAATAAGACCTGAAAAAAACTTATTTTTTTTCTATACAGATTAGCAGGCTGGCTATATTCTTTGTTTATCCACTAGAAATATACTGTCTCGGGATATTGACCGGTCCCCCAGGGTTTTCTTCTTGTCTTTCTTAATATTACATAATTACTTTTTGTCTGAACATAAGATATTCACTTTTATTGACAATAATGGATTTGACCCCTTAAAATGAACAATGCCTCTTAAAAAAGTAAAACAGAAAACCGTGGTCGATCAGGTCATGGACCAGATTAAAGAACTCATAGCCTCCGGCGAATACAAGCCGGGAGACAAAATTCCCACGGAAATGGAATTGGCGAAGGATTTCGGTCTGGGCCGCTCCTCCATCCGCGAAGCCATCAAGATTTTCAATTACCTGGGAGTCCTCGAATCCCGCGCCGCCATCGGCACGATTGTCCGGGAAAGATCTCAGATTTCCACGGAAGCCCTCACCTGGTCTCTTCTTCTGGGGGAGGATGAATTTGAGGAAATGGTCGACCTCAGAGGCGCTATTGAGCTACGCTGTATTCTAAAAATCGCGGACTGGGTTCGCGACGGAGATTCCAGGGCACAGGAGATAATATCAGATCTGGAACAGATAGTAGAATCCATGAAGGCATCGGCAGCGAAAAAGGATTACCAGACAATTAGCGAGCTTGATCTCAACTTCCATCATCTCGTCATCGAATCCGGCGAAAACGAGCTCTTCAATTCCCTTTATGAAACCCTTAAAGCTTTTCTGAAAGAGGAAGTGGAAACCACGAACCTGAACTATCAGAATCCCGACGAAATCTGGCAGGAACATGACAAGCTTCTCGATGCCATTAAAACGGGAGACAAGCAGGTCGTTCTGATCGAGTACGAAGATCATCTGAAAAACATCCTGCTCCATCTGAATAAAAAATAATGGCCGTTACCATTACCGATGTCGCCAGACTGGCCGGCGTTTCTCATACAACCGTATCATGGGTGATCCATGACGATCCCCGCATTACCGACAAAACCAAAGAAAAGGTCATGAAGGCCATCGAAGAGCTCGACTATCATCCCAATTACACAGCCCGGAGTCTCGTAAAAGGAAAATCCAACAATATCGCTCTCGTCGCTCCTTTCTTCTCCTCCACCTTTGAAATGGATGTTCTGAAAGGGATAGAAGACGGCATGGATGAGTCGGGTTATCAGTACAGTGTCAGCATGTATTCAACAAGGGGCGAAGATGCCGCAGTCCTGAACCAGATAGTGCGCGGCAGAAGAGCCGATGCGGTCATTCTTCTCACAATCAAACCGGATCAGACTATTATCAGCCAGTTTAAAGCAAACGGTATACCTCTCATTCTCATAGAAGAAGAAGCGGAGGGGTGCCATGTGGTCCGGACAAACAATATCGAAGGGGCTTATCTGGCAGTCACCAGACTCCTTGAAACAGGGAAAAGGAGAATCGCTCTGGCTGTGGAAACGGAAAATCCCGGATTGAGCCAGTCGGACCGGAAGGAAGGTTACATCCGGGCTCTTAAAGAGAAAGGGATCGCCTTTGACCGCGATCTTGTTGTTCCCATCAACCGGTTCCGCTTTGAAGAGGGCCAGGAGGTTTTTCCGGAAATCCTTAAAAAAGACGCCGATGCGGTTTTCTGCGCCGCCGGGGACATGATTGCCATGGGTATGCTTCTGGAAGCAAGGAAACTGCGGATACCCGTTCCGGAGAAACTATCTGTCGTGGGATTTGATGACTCTCAGATGTGCGAGCTGGTCTATCCCTCTCTCAGCACAGTTCATCAGCCTCTCAACGAGATGGGCCGCAAAGCCTGGGAGCTGGCCACAACGCTGAAGAAAGACTCGCCACCGGAAAAGGTGGTATTCGAGCCCCGATTTATCGAAAGGGACTCCACATAAGAAAAGGGGCCATTCAGCCCCTTTGTATCAGTATTTTTTAACAGATAGTGTATAACTGTCCTCGACGTTCCCGTCCCCT
The DNA here is from genome assembly GCA_016936555.1 of Spirochaetales bacterium. Classification (GTDB taxonomy): domain Bacteria; phylum Spirochaetota; class Spirochaetia; order DSM-2461; family DSM-2461; genus Spirochaeta_F. The sequence continues at coordinate 2,140 of JAFGXR010000003.1, forward strand.
TCATATTGGGTTATCTGTATATAGTAGACACCGGCTTCGAGCCTCTGGGAAATAAGAGCGTTATTCTCGTTTCCACCATCATCATCTTCCGCAAGCAACTCTCCATACTGGTCATAAAGAGACATATAAGTATCGATCGGTCCTGTCGTCCTGATCAGGAATTCTTCCGCCTCATCGGCGACAAAGCGCACCCAGTCTTCTTCGCCGGCAGGTATGAATGTTCTGACCTGCTCCGGACCGTTAACCTGAATATCTCCGGCTTCTTCCATGGAGTCGTCATTTTCGTACTTATCGCGAATGACATCTTTCAGGTAGGCCCTGATGCTGTAGGGCCCGATGTTTTCACTGTCGTAGGGATAGACAACGGCGTACCAGGTACCCGATTCCATGGCGGGGAGCATTATCTGGGGGTTGCTGTCCTGTCCGGAATCGTCATTGGTCACAACTTCATTGTCGTATTCATCGAGAAGGGTCATAGTCAGATCAAGTCCGCTGTATGTCTCGATGACAAGGGCTTTATCTTCGGAAAGGTTTCTATCGAGAGTTATTTTAAAATAGTCGTAATCCTCGGCATAATCCATGGTACGGCTGATTTCCTCTCCTTCTATTTCCAGAACCGATGCCTGCCCGATGGAATTATCCGGTTCTCCGGGACCCGCTTCTCTCATCTCCAGCCCCGCATGGAGGCCGTAATCTCCGGTTTCGTCGGAGGAATATCCCCTGACCTTGATATACCAGCGGCCCGTTTCCGTCAGAGCGTATGAAAGGCTGGCATTGCTGTCGGAACCGTCATCGTTTTCCGCAACGGGATAGGATGTATCGGAGGGGGCGTAGAGCTCCAGATAGGTATCCATGGATCCGGTGGTTCTGACCGAGAGAATAAACATGTCCGTCCCCGATCCCACTTGTTCGACATCGATATAAAACCAGTCCTCATCACCGGAATCACCGATCTGCAGATCATCGAGTTCCAGATCGGGTTCGGGGGATAACGGCACAGCCTGGCTGTAGCTGTCGTTGGGCTCATAGATGTCTCCGCCCATGGAAACAGCCATCTGCGAAGGAGTGAGGAGAGACTCGACTCCCTCGGCGGGCAGAAGGAATTCCCACCCCTTTTTCTGCTGTCCCGCTTTGTCATTCAGATAGAGGCTGAGAAAAAAACTGGCCCCTGTTTTATAAAGAGATCCCGAGAGGGTCCAGTCCGCATCGGAAATCCGGGAGATGCCCGGAGAATACCCTTTTACAACTGTCCCCTTAAAGCGGCTGTTTCCCAGAAGCCTGTTCGCCAGAAGATCGGAAAAGAGATCTCCCAGAACGACAGGCCGGTTCTCAAAAGTGATGGCGCCCGAATAGAGCAGATCATCTCCCAGCAGAGAAACCACATCGCCGGAAACCTGATCCGAAGCATCGCGCAGATTGGCCATCAGTTCATCGGCCCCCAGCGCGGAAAGAACCGCAAACAGCAAAAGAGCCGGTAATATTTTTTTCATAAGCAACTTAACACTCCTCTTTTATGTTAATTATAGGGGAACCCTGTCAGATTGTCCCGACAATAAGGGTATCGGCGGTCAGTTTGGGCACTATATGAACACCCTCTTCCTTATAGTAGGAGGTATCCCCGCCTTCCAGATCTACCGTTCTGACCTCCTGATCGGACTTTCCTACTGCGATGACTGACACGGCTTTATATTCTCCATCCAGAGAAATGAGTTCGCCGAGCTTTTCCATATTGGTGCTGAGAAGGGTGACACAGCTGTACCCTCTGGACGATGCCGATAAAGTCAGATTGGCCGTGGCAATGCCCAGATTATAATAGAGAAAAGAATCGGGAAGATTGATTTCTCTCTTTGTAATCATGACGATAAAGGCCCCGGGCCGGTTCTCCTCATCGACTTTATGAGTCGTGGAAAGGTTTGTGATGCGGAATATCTTCCGGCACATCTGATCATCGTTTACAAGAATATAGCGGATTTCCTGCCTGTTCACCGTTGAGGCTGAAAAACGGGCATCTTCAATAAGTTCTTTCAGGAGCGACAATGAAACATCGGACCTGTTGTAAATTCGTTTCGTGCGGTTTTTTCTAACCAGTTCTCCAAACATAGAAGTCTCCTCTTCTGGTTCATTATAGAGAACCGGTTAAAATTTATACAACCATTTTCCTATTTATTTCTTTGTCAGGGCAACATTTCCCGAATCGTCAAGAGATAATTGGCGCTTTTCCCTGAAAAAGATATACTTCTCTGTGATGATTGATCAAAACCTTTACGAAAACATGCAGAAACACATATCCGATGCCCGTCTGGAGAAGATTTTTTCGGTCTCCGAAGAGAGAACCCGCTATCTGACTCTTGTCCTGAGCGGCATTTTCTACACACAGAATATCAGCGCCGTGGTCCGCAGCTGCGACTGCTTCGGCATCCAGGACCTCTACATAACCGGGAACAGCCCTTCCACTCATATAAACAAACATGTCGCCCAGGGAGCCTATAACTGGGTGGATATACACAGGCTGACGGAGAAACCGGAGGAAGAAGTTCTGGATGATCTGAAAAAGAAAGGGTACCGCATTGTCGTAACCCTTCCCGATTCCGACGCGGTGTCCCTTCCCGATTTCGATCTGGCCGCGGGAAAAACGGCCATTGTCATGGGCAACGAGAGAGACGGTATCAGCGATGCGGTCCGCGAAGCGGCCGACGGCCATCTGACAATCCCCATGACGGGATTTTCCCAGTCCCTGAACATATCCGTATCGGCAGCGGTGATCATTTCGGAATTATCGATGAAGCTGCGAAACTCCGGTCTGGACTGGCGTCTCGACGGGGAGGATCTGCAGGATCTGAGATACCGGTGGATGAAGAACTCCGTGAAACGGGGCCGCCGGATCGAAGAGGAATACCTGGTCCGCCTCAAACACCCCAACGACCAGTCGAGTTCCCCTTACTGATCGGACTCCGGCTTGCCGGCCAGAAAAAACAGAATGATGAGAATATCATTTTTAACCACTTCCTCCGTGGCTTCATCGATCAGGTGGGATGCCTCCTGGACAAACCACCACCAGAGAGCGGTTTTCCTGTCGAGCAGATAGAGCTTGCGGAAATAGTCCCCCACCTCCGTCTCCCCTTCGGCGAGGAATCGGGCGATCATCGAGACAGCTTCCCTGAGAATGGCAAAGGAGGACAGATATTCTTCTTCATCAAAATACCTCTTGACCGATTTCAGCTTTCTGCTGATTTCCCCTTTCAGATCGGGATCGACGGCCCTGCCGCCGATCCGCTTCAGCATCTGGGGAAAGCGGCGCGATGCGCTGGCGAAGAGAGAGCTGATATTGCTCTCCCTCTGGCTGCTTTTCCCCGTTACAAGTCTGTAAAAGCGTCCCGGTTCTCCCAGCAGATTGGCCAGCGCGATGGAGAGTTGTCCGGTCAGAACGGGATTGAGGCTGCTGTGGAGCCTGGGAACGATTTCCCATACCGCTTCAATGGCGCCCAGCTTCCCCGCCGCATCGGCTCCCGACGCGGCCAGCCGGTCCGATCCCATGTTGCGGATAATGGAGAGAAGACGCCTGACCGATTCCTCATCCCCCATGTACCCGAGGGCCAGCGTGCAGGCGTTCTGAACATCTTCCGAGGGATCGTTAATCCCCTCCAGAAGATAGGGCAGCGCATCCCTGTTTCCTATTTTTCCGAGAGCTCTCGCCGCCTGGGTCCTGATGGTCGATTCGCTGTCCCGGAGCTGGTCCACCAGAGCCTCCACCGCTTCATTTGAACCGATCCGCCCCAGGGCTCTCGCCGCTTCTTCACGGACATCGGGATCGGGATCGTAAAGGCGGTCCATGACATCGTCCAGAACCAGATCCTGCGAGGAGTCGTCTATGGATCTCAGCGCCCGGGCTACGGAGCGGGAGCTGCCGGTACCGGCGAGAGTGCCCATACTGGCGAATGTCCGGAAGATCCCGGGCCTGGCGATCCTGTTGACCACAAACCCCAGCTCCTTCCCTCTGGTCTCTTTGACAAAGCTGAAAAGAATCATCGTAACTATAAGAAGAAAAACGCAGATAAAGAGAATGAAATGAATGCTCGTGAGGGAAAAATTCTCAGTCAGGGGGTAGCTTATACGGGCCGTTCTGTCCTTGATCGTTCCGCCCAGCACGGCTCCGCCCGACGACACCAATCCGATAATGGCGAAATTCCAGGAGACATAGGCCGTCCGGTTCTTCGAAGGAGTGAGCGAAAGCATCAGCTGATTGAGCCCCTCCCAGAAGGCCGGGGCGAAAAGCCCCACCGACAGAGCTATGACGGGAAGCAGGAATATATAATTCCCCGGCCCCAGAGCGACGTAACCGAGATAGCCGATAAAAACCAGACAGCCCATCATTACGACGGGTTTTCTTCCGAAGCGGTCCATGACGATCCCCCAGAAGGGAACAGTGAGGATCCACATCATCTGGGATATGACGAACATGATCCCGAGCCAGGTGTTCGGGGCCCCCACGGCATCGGGGGACGTGATATAGGGAGAGGTAAAGGGCGCGAAGACGTTTATGGCGAAAACGCCGAGCCCCGATGTAACGGCGCTGAGAAGGAAATTGCGGTTTCCCAGAGGCTCGAAAAAATCGCTGATGCTGATTTTCTCCGTATCCTCCGATGGCGGTTCGGGAACAAAGATAAACAGGACGATATCGAGAATACCGGCTGCGGCGCCGAAGAGAAAAATCACCCCGTAGACATTGAACAGATTAAATGACGTCAGGGTGTCGAGAAGTATGGAGACCCCCATGAACCAGATGATATTCACGATCTGCATGATCGAGGAGCGCCTTCCGAAGAATGTCCCTCTCATTCTTTCGGGAATCAGATCGGCCATCCAGCTCCACCAACCGGCGGCGCTGCTGTTCGAAAAAACCCAGCTGAGAGAGACGGAAATAATGATCAGAGTGATGTAAGAGGGCTGGACACCCTTTCTTCCGGCCATAAAGGCCACGAAAGCCAGTATGAGCGCAAACACACGGTGAATCAGGTGCATGATGATAAAATAGGTTTTCCGTGTCCGCAGAGATCCGTAAACAAATATGGCCATGAGATGGAATACGGCCGAAAGCTGGATCAGGCTGACCAGGAGACCGAGCTGCGCCGATGTGGCGCCGAAGACATTGGTGAAGAAAACGTTGAAGATAGGCTGGGTTGACGCAACTGAAAACCAGAGGGTGAAACCGGTACCGGCGATTATGCTCAGGTTCATGGAACGGTTCAGCACCCTGCTGGAAATTTTCACGTCTTTCACATTGGAGTTGTTCATACCTTCTGTTTAATACGGTATGAACTTTTATTCAACATGCGCAGGCTTATAACTTCAGGATCTGCCGGAAGAGAGACATAAATGCATCATCCTCCCAGGGTCGCACGCCTACGGCCCGGCCCAGAATGCTGCCTTCCCGGTCAATGAGATAGGTCGTGGGTATGGAGCGGGCTTCATAAATCGCACCGATCTGTCCCGAAGTATCGAGCAGCACGGGGAATGTCAGGTTTCTCTCATCGATAAAAGCCTGAACCGTATCTTTGTCTTCGGCCAGATCAACAGCCAGAATCACCAGCCCATCGTCTTTCAGCTCATTGTAGACATTCTCCATGGCAGGCATTTCGCTCTGACAGGGGCCGCACCAGGTGGCCCAGAAATTAAGGAAAACGACTTTTCCTCTGTAATCACTGAGCGCTTCGAGGCCGCCCTTGAGATTCATCAGCTCAAAATCGACCGAGGGAAGAGTGTCCGCGGGGATATCAAAACCCGCCCGGTTCAGGGAGAGCTCGATATCGCTCAGCTTAACCGGTTCTCCACCGGAATCCTGCGGTCGACTCTCTTCTGCGGTCTCAGTATCAACGCTTTTTCCCGAAGCATCCTTTCCTGTACAGGACGCGAAGACCAGAATGGTCAGAACGGGCAATATCCATAATGCTTTTTTCATGTACAACTCCAGTAGATCAAATGTATATACCGTTTTTCCATCAGTCAATATGTTTTGCACCGCAGGGCCGAGGGCAATCCATTATCGACAGCCGATCCCCCGTAATGCTATAATTCAATCCGGTTGTATATTTATGAAAATCCGAACCCTGTTTCTGTTCTTCATGATGACCTTCTCCTCCATAATGTATGCGGAAGAGATCCGGGTCCTGTACAACAGCAATTACTACCCCTTTGAATTCACAAATACCCAGGGGAACGCCGAGGGATTTGTCATCGATCTGTTCTACGCCCTGGCCAGAGAATCGGCTTTGGAAATCTCATTTATCCCGGGAAACTGGAAGCATAGAGATGAGGACATGTACAATGGAGACGGTTTTTTTTCCACGGGCTACCAGTCTGAGTCCGCCGGAGAATCCATTATTCACTCGAAGATACTGTTTTCCGTCCCCTTTTCGCTTATTTTCAGAACGGTTCTGAGGCCCCACGAACTGAAGGACCTGAATGATAAAACACCTCTTTTCTCCTCGGGTGATTCATCGGAAGATCTTCTTTTCAGACAGTTGGAACCGGAAAACGCGATCCGCACGAAAAGCTGGTCCGATGCCCTGAAAGCCCTGGATAAGGGGTACGGTGATTACACCATAATCAGCACGGCTCAGAAAGATCTTCTTATGGGGGACTTCTCTGAAACTCTGTCTGTTATGGATGGCTTTTCTCTGGTTCTCCCTTACGTGATTTATACGACCCGATGGGATAAGAAAAAACTGGAGAAACTGGATAACGGATTATCGATTATCAGGGCATCAGGAGAGTTTGACAGAATAGTCGGAAAATGGTTCGGAGACAAACCGCCCCTGATAAGGGCATCTTCAAAAGAAAAAAGAACCCTTTTCTATCTGATTCCCGCCATAATTGCATGTATTTTTTTAATGATTATAAATAAAAAGAGGAAGGTACGTTTATGAGCACTCCCATTCCCGTCGATGTGGAACAACACTTGAAGAGCCTGGTTACGGAAAATATCACTCTGGATATGATGAAAGATCTCTGGATAAAGAAGGACCGGCTCTTCAGCGACCAGATAGCCCTTCTGGCCATGGATGAAGTGGATCAGCTGGATATGTCGGAAGAGAGAGGGATACTCCTGCTCACCTATTCGGGATCGCTGATCAGCCTGGGATGCGGAGCGAAGCGTACCATGGAATACGCCAGCATTAAATTGAGGAGCGATGTTCCCCATATTATAAAATCTGATAATGTATCCCTCAGCTCACCTCTGAAAAAGGGGGCGGCTGCCACTTTCGAGGGGGGGCAGGTGCAGAATACCTCTTCCATCTACAAGATAGTTGTCTGCCGGGAGGGAGTCTCCGGGGAGGAGCAGGAGAAGAGGATCCGCGAAGCGACCGTTTTTATCACCAGTTCCTTTGTCCATCTGAACCGGGACCTGACCATCACCGAAGGGCAGAGCGCCGTCGATATGTTCAACAAGAAGGAGATGGTCCGCTATGTCGCCGGGAAAAACGGCCTTTCCATGAAACAGACCAGGGAAATCATCGACGATTTTCTGGTTATGGCTGAAACGGGACTTCTTCTGGGAAAATCCGTATCGCTGGGAAATCTGGGAAAACTGGCCCTGAAAGGGAAGCCGGAGAGAAAAGCCAGAATCGGACGGAACCCCGCAACGGGAGAGGAAATTACCATTCCCGCCAAAGAAGCTCATTACGCCCCCTCATTCCGCTTCTCCTCGTCAATAAAGGAAAGGTGCGGGATGGTGGAGTATAAAGAGGATTAGAGCCAGAGGGTCACAGCGGCAGGGTTACAATGACACGGCATCCCTGCCCGGGCCGGCTGATGACAGAAAGGCTGCCTTTGTGAATCTCCGAAATAATAAAATTCGCAATAGTCAGCCCCATCCCCTTCGCTCCGGTTTTTGTTGTAAAGAAAGGGTCGTAGATACGGGCTTTAACCTTATCGCTCATGCCTTCCCCTCTGTCAGAGATCGATATCTCGAGAGATTTCCCCAGATTTTTCATTTGAATCTCGGCAATGGGCTCGATTCCCGGTTCTGTCGCCGCTTCCATGGCGTTGGACAGAATATGAAAAAAAGCATGTTTGATTTTCTGGGAGTCGCAGCGGACCGGAAGGGCATCCCCGAATTCCCTGCGAACCTCAACGGAACTGAACCGGCTGTCCTGTTTCAGAAGATCTATTGTGGCATCGAGAAGAGCGGCCGGGTCTTTCCTCTCCATCACGCTGCTTCCCTCTCTTGAAAATGCCAGCATATTATCAATGATTTCCGAAGCGTTTTTCCCCGATTGGACTATGGAATTGAGAATCCGGACAATTTCCCTTTTCTCCGTATATTCGATGATTTTCTCAAGAGCGACCCCCACCTCATCGGCGGCTTTCCTGTTGGAAGTCCCCGTCTCCGTCAAGCGGTTGCGGATAATCTGGGCATTCTGAACAATGCCCGCTAGAGGATTGTTGATCTGATTGGCCATTCCCGTTGCCAGATGGCTGATACTGAGCATTTTCTCACTCTGTATCATCGCATCCTCCATTTTTTTTACTTCGCTTATCTCCTTTTTAAGAAGATAAAATATGAGAAGAGTCGTCACAGCAATAAAAAGCCACCCTTTCAGGGTCTGGACCGTCGTCATCAATTCAATATCATCGATCAGTGCGAGAAGAATCCGGTCGCTGAATACTATCCACATGGTGGAGAAGAAGGCGTAAACAAGAGCGACCCTGATCGGAATATTGCCTCTTCGCTTTAGAAGTAATGACTGCATATGGCTCATATTGTCACCTCATCGGATATTTCTTAATTATAAGGCATTTTCTGTTTAGTTTTCTTTTCATCTTTGCTTTATACTGTTGAAAACGGAGGTTTCTTCTATTGAATCACGACTTTGAGAAGATCCGCGCCTACAAAGATGAAGATATTCCCGTAGTTATGGACCGTCTGCTGAAAAGCCGGTGGTTCATCCGCAACTGCCGGATGCTCCTTTTTCCCGGTCTTCCCGGCTGGCTCAACAAACCTTTTGACGGCGGTATGAAACTCTTTCTCACCTGGCGCCTGAAGCCTATAAAAACAACACTGGAGCTCCACAGAAAAATAATCATCGACAAAGTCGTCAGCAAAGTTATTTTTAAAACGAGTGACGGTATTTCCTTCAGCGGTCTGGAAAAGCTGGACAGAAGCAAACCCTATCTGTTCGTCAGTAATCACAGGGATATCGCGCTGGATCCTCTTCTGCTCAATTACATACTCTGCACCAACAATTTTCACCCTGCCGAAATAGGGTTCGGGAATAACCTCATGTTCAACGAACCCCTGACCGACCTGATACGGATTTACGGCTCCTATATTATCCAGAGAGACCTTCCCAAAAGGGAGAAAATCCAGGCTGTCGCCAATCTTTCGGCCTATATCCGCTTCCGCCTGAGCCAGGGGCACTCCATCTGGATCGCCCAGCGCAAGGGACGGGCCAAGGACGGATTCGACAAGACGAACCCCTCTGTCCTGAAGATGCTTTCCTACAGCGCCCGGAAGGAGGGTATGAGTTTCAGGGCCTTTCTCGATTCGGTCAATCTTATTCCCGTCTCCATCTCCTACGAGCTTGACCCCCTCGACCGGCTGAAGGCCTGGGAAGTCTTTGAAATACAGAACAGGGGCTGCCACAGAAAATGGAAGATGGAGGATATGACCAGCGTCATTTACGGGATGAGAGGCGATAAAGGAAGGATCAACTGCAGTTTCGGCGAAAGGATAAAGGGATACGAAACCCCTGCTGAAGCGGCACAGGCTATCGATAATGAGATTTACCGGACCTATCGCTTATGGCCGACCAATTACATAGCCTTCGATGTTCTCGACAAGGGAAACCGGTATGCCGACCGTTATTCATCATGGGAGAAAGTCTTTTTTCTCCGCCGCTTCAGAAAGATGAAAAAAGAGGTCCGCACCATAGCGATGCAGACCTATGCCAATCCTGTTATGAATCAGACTTCCACAATCCAGCCCTCCGGTGCTTCCACATCGCCGAGCTGAATCCCCACGAGAGTATCGTATAATTTTCTGGTTACGGGTCCGACCTCACTTTCGCTGTGGAAAACATGGAATTTTCCTTTATGTTCGATTCCGCCGATGGGCGTGATGACAGCGGCGGTACCGCAGGCCCCCGCTTCGGAAAAGATATCCAGATTATCGATATACACATCAGTCTCTTCGGTTTCCATTCCCAGATATTCCTTTGCCACATGAAGCAGGGAATACTTTGTGATACTGGGAAGAATAGAGTCGGATTTAGGGGTTATGAATTTATTGTCTTTTGTAATTCCGAAAAAGTTGGCCGCCCCGACTTCTTCAATTTTGGTATGGGTCGTCGGATCGAGATAGATACAGTCGGCATAGCCTTTTTTTGCCGCTTCCTCATGGGGCAGTAGACTGGCCGCATAGTTTCCACCGACCTTGGCCATTCCCGTTCCGGCGGGTGCCGCTCTGTCAAATCCCGTCGTGGCAAAGTTTACCGGAGCCATCCCTCCCTTGAAATAGGGACCGACCGGCATACAGAATACGGAAAAAATGTATTTCGGGGCCGGTTTTACACCGATCGTATCGCCGCAGCCGAAAATAAAAGGTCTCAGGTAAAGTGTCGCCCCGGAACCATAGGGGGGAACCCAGGACTGGTTGGCCTTAACGACCTGCCTGCAGGCGTCGATAAACTTTTCAACCGATGGGGCGGGCATTTTTATTCTATCGCAGGACTCCTGCATTCTCAAAGCGTTGCGGTCAGGACGGAAGAGCTGGATTTTCCCCTCTTTCGTCCTGTAGGCTTTAAGACCTTCAAAACACTGCTGACCGTAATGAAGTCCCGTAGAGGCTTCGCTGATGTGGAGCTGATTGTCTTCCACCAATTTCCCGTCGTCCCATTTTCCATCCTCCCAGACGGAAATATAGCGGAGATCCGTTTTTATATAGGAAAATCCCAGTTCCGACCAATTGATGTTCTGCAACTCTGACATATTAAAACCTCTCGAATACTTGATATGGAACCATTATTAATCAATTCAGGGAAAATCTCAACCGGAAACTAAAAAAAGCGGGGGTTTTCCTCTCTTCTGACAGAAGAAAGGAAAACCCCCGTAACAAAAAGGAGCAATAGAAAAATAACTTATTCTTTTACAGCGCCGGCAACGACCCCGTTGGTCAGCCGCTGATTGAAAGTGAAATAAACGATCATGGCGGGAAGAGTCGCAATAACCAGCGCGGCGAGCTGCCATCCGAGCTGCGTTCCCGTCAGGCTGGAGAAGGAGTAAACCCCAACCGGCAGAGATTTTGTGAACTCGGAACTGGCCAGTACCAGAACCAGCAGGAACTCGTTCCAGATCCCCAGTGCGCTGAGAATACTGATGGTTATGATAACGGGCGTCGTCATGGGGAGAATGATACTCCAGAATGTCCGGAAAACAGATGCGCCGTCAATATAAGCCGATTCGACGAGACTGCTCGGCAGCCCCTGCATAAACTGGGAGGAAAGAAGAACCGCCAGGGGCATTCCGAAAGCAACATAGACCAGGATCAATCCCAGATGGGTGTCGATCAGTCCCACTTTGGTCATCATGAGGAAAAGGGGAATTATCAGCGAAGGTATACTGATAAGATAACCCAGTCCGTAAACGATCATAAGAACTCTGGACAGTCTGGCGAACTGCATCTTGCTGATGGCGAAAGCGGTCATCGATCCGAGCAGAATGATCAGGAAGGTGGAAACCGAAGCGTAAATAATGCTGTTCGCGAATTTTCCCGTCAGTCCGCCCCGGATAAATGCCGACTCATAATTGAACCGCATGGTTTTCCGGTTGATGTATCTTCTGATACTCCCGGGCAGGTCCCGGACTGTAACAGTGTCCCCGATCTTCAGGTTCTGAATCTCGGGAGGCATGTCCTCTTTGACCAGAAAGAAAACCATAAGTCTCCGACCCGGTGCGATTGTGTTTGATTCAATACAGATTCTCTCTCTCTTATCCACTTTGGGATCGTAGTCGCGAATAGTATTGAGGTCCGGTCTGATGACCGTATACTCGTCGTCCATGTTATCGAACAATTCATAGGGAAATGCGTAAATATCTCTTGTCAGCTCTTCGTTTGACTTGAGAGAGCTGTAGGACATCCAGATAAGGGGGACGATAGTTATAAGCGTCCAGGAGACAAATACAACATAAGATACGATTTTTCCGATTCTCCCCCAGACCAGGGATGATTTGCTGTTGTTGACAATATCACTCATATCAGTATACCTCGTCCTGGCTCATGTGTTTTCCGATCCAGTTGCTTATACCGATCATAACGATGCTTATGGCAACGATGGCGTTGGAAATGGCAGCCCCGTAAGCGAACCTCATGGGGTTGGAATAATCCCGGAATGCCGTTTCGTACATGTAAATGGGAAGAACCGAAGCGTTGTCCCTCTGAAGTCCCTGTGTAGTCATAGCGAATATCAGGTCAAATCCTTTCAGCGATCCGGCGATAGCCAGAACCGATGAAACAATGATAGTTCCGGTAAGAAGGGGAAGAATGATTCTTCCGAAGATCTGCGGCTCCGTGGCACCGTCGATTTTAGCCGCTTCGATCATATTGACATTCATTTTCTGGAGGTTGGCCAGGAAGATGACCATATAAAAGCCCGTGTACATCCAGATGAGAGCGATACCTATGGGTATCATAACGGTTTCGGGCCTGAGCATGAGATCGAACTGAGCCGAAGGGTCACCGGTCGCGAGCTGCATAATGGTGGAAACGGGGCCGTCGGCAACGAAAAGCCGTTTCCAGAGAATACCGATGACAATTGTGGAAAGGAACTGAGGGAGAAAAACCATTGACTGAAAAAACTTCTCCGCCCTTACCATCTTTCTGTAGAGAATATAAGCCAGAATAAACCCTATGGGGATCTGGCCGAACACCGACACAGCGACGACGATCATGTTGTTCTTCAGTGAATGCCAGAATTCGGGATTTTCCAACATGGCTTTATAGTGGAAGAATCCCATGAAATTTCCCACGCCGCCTGCGTTGGGATTGAAATCCGTAAAGCTGAGCCATACGGAATAAAAAACGGGATAGGCTACAATAGACAAGTAGATTGCAAGGCCGGGGGCGACCATCCCAATATAAAACACTAACGCCTTACGATCACGCTGTTTCAAAACTGCACTCCAATTGATATTTTTCGGGGGCTGGTCGTAAGCTTACGCTTACTGCTCGCCCATGCATCCTCAGACGCGAAGCGTCGGATCCGAAAACATAGTCAACAATTGATATTATATAAAAATATCCGAAAAAAAACGGGGGAAGTTGCCTCCCCCCTTAATCATAAGCTATCAGGGACATTTCGGCGAACTTTGATTCAATAATTGAACAAAGTCAGTGGATTACGAATCGGCCCGCCGAAAATAATCCTTGTATTATTTTCTTGCCAGAGCTTCAACTTCAGCAGCAACTTCTGCAGGAGTAGCCAGTCCGGAAGCGATTTTCTGCATTCCTGTGTTAAGAGCGTCGTTGGGATCTCCTGTGAGGAAAGCGTCGATAACTTCACATTCAACTGCGTTCTGAGCCAGAAGAACTTTCTGAGTTACAGCATTGGGAAGATCAGAAGGAGTCACATATCCTTTGAGGATAGGAGCGACGATGGCACCGTCTCTCAGTCTCTGCTCAACTTCAGCTTCGCTGTTGAAAAAGTTGATGAACTTGACAGCGGCATCAAGAACGGCGGCGTCGGAAGCACCGGCTTTGGTCACACCGTATCCAACCTGCCATGCGGCAGCAACTGTGTTGTTTGCAGCAGCTTTTTCACCGGGCATTTTGGGCCATGCCATAAGAACCATGTCGTCTTTGACATTGGGGTTTTCAATAGAACCGGCAGCCCACTGTCCCTGAACCATAAACAGAGCTTTTTCGTTGTTGAAGTTCGATGTGTTAGTACCGTAGTCAACAAGAACGGATTTTTCGGAGATAACGCCGTCTTTAACCATTCTTTCGATCAGAGCCAGAGCCGCTACGAAACCTTCGTCTGTAAAAGATTTTGTACCTGCTACAGCTTTGGATACGAAGTTGAGATCGCCGGTAGTTCTGGCTACGAGAGCTGACATGAGGCAGGATCCCCACGCCCAACCGTCGGCACCGTCGATGGAAACGACTTCAATTCCGGCAGCTTTTGCAGCGGGAACCATGGCTACCAGGTCTTCATAAGTCCTGGGCTGAGAAAATCCCATGGATTCAACAAGATTTTTGTTCATGTAGAGAACAGTTGTCATGTTGGAAGTTCCCATAGGAATGTAGTATCTCTCACCTTTGGGTCCCATTTTGGGGATGAGGTTGATGTCGTACTGAGCCGTATCGATATCTTTGGTCATATCATACTGCTGTCCGGCTTCTTTCCAGGGAGCGCCCCATCTTGCATCCGCACCCATGTAAGCTACGTGGGGAACATCGCCGGAAGCGAGTCTTGCTGTAACTTTCTGATGATAAGCTTCATCGTAGAGGAGCTCGTCCTGGATGTCGATATTGGGATTTTCCGCTTCGAAAGTCTCAACGATTCTCTTCCAGCTGATTCCTTCCTGGTTGGAGTTGTCTCCATAACCCATAACTTTGAGTACAATAGTTTCATCGGCAGCTGCTTCCTGCTGTCCGTTGGCAAAGAGAGATCCAGCAACGAGAGCTGAAATCATAAGTAACATTACCGCTTTTTTCATCTAAAAAAGCCTCCTTTAAATAATACCGGCGGTTTCAAACACAACGCAAATCTGAAGTTTTTGACCTCTTCGAATTTGAGTTGGTTTTAAAACCAACTAAGAATAGTATAAACGGCTTTCAACAAACGTCAAGCAAAATCTACAGTTATTTGAAAAATAAAACCAACCGCTAAATTTCGGACTCTTTACTTTGTTGATTTAATCCACAATGAAGATTTTAGCGTGAAAATGTTTTATTGGCAAGTTTGAAACAGGGCTTTTGTGAGAATTCATCATTTCCCCGATTCACCGTTTTTTCTTATAAGAAAAATTGAAAGCCTGTATATATCAACTTACAATTGATAATGTATGAACAGAACGGAGGAGAAACTTCTATTCCTGACAGGTAAGGACACTTCTATAACAGAAGAAATTGAAGCTTTGGAACAAGCCGGCTTTCCCGTAGAGGTCTGCTATTCCGTTGAAGAAGCTTCTGAAAAGCTGCATCAGGAAAATTACCGGTGTTCAATTCTTCTGGTTTGTCTTTTCGGAGAAGAATTCTCTCACTGGACCGGTACATCCCGTTACATTCATTCCACCAATGATATTTCCATTCTCTATTACACAAAAAAAATGGATCCAGATTATTACCGCAAACTGGAAGAGGGACATCCCGACGGCATTATCCCCCGGGAAGCCGGTCTCCCCTTCCTCGTCTACTCCCTGGAGCATCTCTGCAGAAAAAAGAAAGCTTCACCCATGACAAGATTTCTCAATATTGTCGATGAGACAAATCTGTCGTCCCGAAGTTATCAGTACGGGCACCTCATCGCGGAACTGGTTGATGCAATTATCGTTGACGATAAAGAGGGAAAGATCACCAAGGTCAACAAAAAAGCCTGCGAGATTCTCGAACTATCGCAAGAAAAGATGATACAGGGTGAAATATACAAAAGCGGCTGGACTTTTATCCGCGAAGACCTGACTCCTTTTCCCGTTGGAGAACATCCTCATCTGATAGCAAAAAAAACGAAACGACCTGTAAAAGATGTGATTATGGGGATCAATAGACCCGGCAGAGAGACGCTGTGGATTTCATCATCATCCTTCCCCGTATTTGAACGGAACAGCGATGAGCTGGAGGGTGTGGTTACCGCCTTTTCCGATATCAGCGAATATGTTTCCATAAGAAAAAACAATCTCCGCATGGCCGCGATTTTTTCCCATGCCGACTGGGGCGTCGCTCTTGGAAACGCCGACACGGATAGGATAGACAAGGTCAATCCGGCTTACGCCCGCATGCACGGCTATGGGGAAAAAGAGATGAACGGCTGGAACATCCTGTCTGTTTTTGCACCGGAAGAGAGGGCCGATATCCCCAGGCATATTCAAATTGCCTGCAGAATGGGGCATCACCGCTTTGAAGCGAATCATATAAGAAAAGACGGAACAGTATTTCCAACTGTCAATGCCGTTACAATTATCTACGACCACGAAGGCAATCCCCTGTTCAGAGCTGTAAACGTAGTGGATATGACAGAGATTAAACGAAAGGAAAATCAATTAAAGGAAGCAAAAGAGTATTCGGAGATTCTCTTCAACAAGAGTCCCATTGCCATCTACTCCGTGGACAAAGAGAAAAAAATTGTCAATTTCAATCAAAAGGCCGAGGAAATAACCGGGTTTAAAAGAGAAGAAGTGATCGGAAGAGATCTGGAACTGGTGAGAGAAGAGCTTCAAAGCGAAACGGCTATTGCCTCGGAATTCAGAATAGTAACCAGAAACAAGGAAGAGAAAATTATTGAAAGATACAGTTCGGAACTATGCGATGCCAATGGCTCCGCTATCGGAGTCGTGAACAGCTTTATCGATATAACGGAATGGAAAAAGCTCCAGGAATACAAGAGCGATATAGAGCGAATCATCCGCCATGACCTGAAAACACCGCTGAACTCCATCATCGGGTTCCCGAAACTGATGCTGACCGATGAGAATCTTTCCGATGAATACCGGGAGTACCTGATGATTATTCTTCTGGCAGGCCAGAATATGCTCAATCTTATTAATTCATCCCTTAATCTCTACAAACTGGAACAGGGAAACTTCAAATTCACTCTTGAGAAAATCGAACTTGTTACCATATTAAAGCAGATAAGAAAGACTCTCAAAGACGAATGTTTCAAGCGCAGGAATACCATCGAGCTAAGACTTAACAGCAATCCGCTGGAGAGAGATTTTGAAATCTCCCTGATGTCGGAAAAGAGCTTTCTTTTCATGATACTCCTCAATCTGATAAAAAATGCCGTGGAGGCCTCCCCGAAAGGAGAAGATGTCGTCGTCTCCATCGAAAAAGGGGATAAGCTGGAAATCAGAATACACAACATGGGAGCTGTTCCCGAATCGGTCCGGGAGCACTTCTTCGAGAAAAACTTCACGTTCGGAAAAAAACACGGCAACGGCCTTGGAACATACAGCGCCAAACTGATGGCCAATGCCATCGGAGCCGATCTGACATTCACGACTGATGAGAAGGAAGGCACGACCCTTTTTCTCAAATTATAATGGACAGCCCAAAAACTAAAGACTAGAATGGAAAAATGAAAGAAGAATACGCTGTATTATCCACTGTCGGCCCTGATCGCAAAGGGATGGCCGATGACATCGCCAATATCGCCATTGATTACAACTGCAATATCGAAGACAGTAAAATGGCTGTCCTCGGGGGCGAATTCGCCGTTATAATGCTTCTCTCGGGGGAAGAGTCCTCTATTGAAAAACTCATCTCCATGGCTGGTGAGCTGGGCGAACGCTTTCAAATGACATTCAATATAAAAAAGACCTCGGCTCCCCTGACGGTTTCCCAGGGCATTCCCTATATTCTGGAATCGGTTTCCATGGATACTCCCGGTATCGTTCACGCCATAACCAGATATCTCAGAGAACTGTCCATAAACATCGAAGACCTTGAGACAGAGAAGAGCGCTGCGCCTCTTTCCGGTACCCCCATGTTTCATATGCGCGCCTATATCGTCATCCCCGCATCGGTCAATCTATCGGATTTCAGGGAGAAACTGGCCGACATAGAACATGAGAAAAACCTCGACATACATTTGAAGGCACTGAGAAACGAGTAATCCTCAAAATACAGCACGGGAAAAATTATAAAGATTCAAGAGAATAAGCAGAGCCACGACGATCCTGAAAAGGATCTGAATAGCTCTGCTTTTTAATTTGTGATTAAGCCAGGCTCCGATCAGGCCGCCCCCCACTCCGCCGGGGATCATAAAAATAAGGGCGGACAGATCATACCCTCCGAATCCTCCGCTCACCAGAACAGCGGCAAGTTTGGCGCTTTGGCTGAAGAGAATGATAAGGACGGAATGGACAGCGGCGGTCCGGCTGTCCATGGAAAAAAGCAGGGTTAGCAGAACCACGTTGAAAGGCCCCCCTCCGACACCGAGAAATGCGGCAATCAGGCCGAGAAGAAAACCGGCAGAGGTAATAATAAAACCGTTGTTAATATGAAGACTGCTATGCCTTTCCTGCAGGAGATACAGGAAAACGAGACCCAGCAGAGAGGCAAGAAGCAACGATTGAACAGCCGTAATCCGGGAGGAATTACCCAGAGCATCAGCGGCAGAAGTAAAAAGGAACTTTCCGGCAATTCCCCCGGTAATGGACCCGGCAACGATAAAGGAACTCTTCTTCCCCTCGAAGCGGATACCCGACATATACTGGCGGACAGTCGAAACCATGGCCATGGAGAATACGGTAAAGGAAGAGATAAGCCCGATCGTCGCTGCATCGTATGGAGCCACGGCATCGAGAACCGGCTTGATGATGACACCTCCGCCGAGGCCCGAGAGAGCACCTATTGTCGTGGAAAAGAGAGCTATGGCCAGATAAAGAAATTCCATAGGGTGATATTACATCGTATGGATTCTTTTAATCAAACGATCTGCTGGAGAAATACATCTCCCTGATGCAGATCTTTTTCTGCTTCGATAGAAGCGGCCAGCGTATCGAGAGCCGCCATATACCCCGCTTTGAAATCGGGAGAAATACGGGCGGCGTTCTGGATGGTCCGCTTCTGATAAGCGATCATTTTTTCAACATCGTCAAAACATTTTTGCATAGAAATAATCCTATATACAGACTACAACCGCAAAGACGTTCTGACAATGGAAAGTTTTATCGATTTACTTCTCATCCTCCCAGTAGAGCAGAACTTTACCGGCCTGCCCGCTGGCCATGATTTCAAAACCTTTTCTGTATTCATCGATGGGAAGCCGGTGAGTGATGATCCGGCTGATATCGAGACCGGAGCGGATCATGGAAGCCATTTTGTACCAGGTTTCATACATCTCCCTGCCGTAAATCCCCTTCAGGTGCAGCCCTTTGAAAATAATGTCATTCCATTCGACCGCGACCTCACCAGATGGTATTCCCAGGAGGGACACTTTCCCTCCGTTGTTCATCAGTTTGAAAAGCTGTTTCTGAGCCGCGGCGCTTCCCGACATTTCCATTCCCACATCAAATCCCTCGAGCATATGAAGTTCGCTCATGACATCTTCCAGCTTGTCTTTCGCGATATTGACGGCTCTGGTCACACCCATTTTCCGGGCGAGATTGAGACGGTATTCGTTAACGTCGGTGATAATGACATACCGGGCTCCCGCGTGCCGTGCCACGGCGGCGGCCATAATCCCTATCGGACCGGCTCCGGTTATAAGGACATCCTCACCGACCATATCGAAGGATAAGGCCGTATGGACGGCGTTTCCGAAGGGATCGAAAATCGAGGCGATTTCATCGGTAATGAAATCATCGAGCTTAAAGGCGTTGGAAGCCGGAATGACCAGGTACTCGGCGAAACATCCCTGCCTGTTGACCCCGACGCCCTGTGTGTTCCGGCAGAGGTGCTGTTTCCCCGCCCGGCAGTTGCGGCAGTGACCGCAGGTCAGGTGTCCTTCACCGGAAACCCGGTCGCCCACAGCGAAGCCGTTCACCTCATCGCCGACAGCTTCGACGGTACCCACGAATTCATGTCCTGTTATCATGGGGACGGGAATCGTGTCCTGGGACCACTTGTCCCAGTTATAGATATGAATATCGGTGCCGCAGATCGCGGTAATTTTAATCTTGATCAGAAGGTCATTGGGACCGTACTCCGGCACGGGAGCCTCGATCATCCAGATACCCTTTTCCCTTTTGGTTTTAGCCAGTGCTTTCATGTTTTTCCTCCATGTTTTTTTAAATTCTCACTTAACTCTGATAGTAATGGAATATCGGCGATTTATCATCAAGATTCTTCAAAAAAGAGGCGCCCTTTACAGAGAGGAGAATATATTGTAAAATACGAATATATTCAAATCCAAAACACTTTTTTAAGAATCACATAAACCCGACCGGGTGCAGGTATTCTTTTCGGAAATATCGCGGGAAATCCGTTATATTCGCCAGGCTAAAACGCGGGATATCAACCCCTAAACAGCCGTATACACATTTATAACCAAGGGAAGGGAAAGATACGCATGAAATTCAAAGCAATCGGTATCAATCAGCTGGATTCTATTGAGCAGTTAAAAGACCTGCCGGCTGAATACACAAAAGTATTAAAAGCAGTTTCGATGGTTCTTCCTTTCCGGGCAAACAACTATATAGTTGATGAATTAATAGACTGGAATAACATTCCTGAAGACCCCATATTTCAACTGACATTCCCTCAGCCTGGAATGTTGAAAAAGGAATACCTGGACCGGATTCTCGATCTGATTGATTCAAATGCACCGGAATCGGAACTGAACAGACTGATAAACAGAATCCGGGAGGAAATGAACCCCCACCCCGCCATGCAGGTGGAGATGAATGTTCCCCGGGAAAGGGGAAAAGAACACCGGGGGATGCAGCACAAATACCCCGAAACGGTGCTTCTGTTTCCCAAACAGGGGCAGATCTGCTCGGCATACTGCACATACTGTTTCAGATGGGCCCAGTTCTCCGGTATGGAGGACCTCCATTTCTCCGCATCGGATCCCTTTGAACTGGTCAGATATCTGGAGTCCCACCCTCTTGTGACCGATGTCCTGATAACAGGCGGCGATCCCCTGACCATGTCGACGCGGCTTCTCCGCCAGTATATTGAACCGCTCCTGAGAAAACCGGGCAATCTGCGCTCGATCAGAATCGGTACGAAATTTCTCTCTTTCTGGCCCTACCGCTTTACCGCAGACAGGGATGCGGAAGATCTTCTGGATCTTTTCAGGGAGATTATCGATGGGGGAATCCACCTGGCCATTATGGGACACTTCACCCACTACAGAGAGCTGGAGACGGAGGCGGTAAGCGAAGCCGTCAAAGCCATAAGGGAAACCGGCGCGGAAATCAGAAGCCAGTCTCCGGTCGTCAAACACATCAACGACAGCGCCGACGTCTGGTCCTCCATGTGGCAGAAGCAGGTTGAAATGGGAATCATCCCCTACTATATGTTTATGGCCCGGAATACCGGAGCGAAGGAGTACTTCAGCGTCACCGCCGCCGATGCCTATGATATCTACAGCGAAGCCATCAGCCGGGTTTCCGGTCTGGGAAGAACGGTCCGGGGACCGGTCATGTCCTGCAGCCCCGGAAAGGTGCTGATCGACGGCGTTGCGGAAATCGGCGGTGACCAGGTCTTTGCCCTCAAATTCCTCCAGGGAAGGAATCCCGACTGGGTCAACCGCCTGTTCTTTGCCGAATACGACAAGGAAGCCGACTGGATGAACCAGCTCCAGCCCTTCAGAAAAGATGAGTTCTTCTACGAAGAGGAGTATGAGGAGATGAAGCAGCAGGCGCTGAAGAATTAAATTGTAATGATGCGGAGTTTTACCGCCTGTTTGATAAGCTCGGTCTGATGGTCGAGCTTCATTTTTCTCATGATGTTGTCGCGGTGTACCGAAACCGTTTTGGGGCTGACATTGAGTTTATAGGCGATTTCCTTGTATCCCACCCCTTCGGCGAGGAGGCGGAAGATCTGCTGCTCCCGGGCCGTGAGGTTTTCATAATGGGAATATTCATCGTCTACGTAATCGTTCAGCATTTTTTCCACTTCGTCGGACATCCAGAATTGTCTGTCCGCCGGTTCCGTTACGGCGCGGATAAGCAGATCCAGAGAGTCGTCTTTCAGAAAATACCCCCGGTATCCCTCATTCATGGCTTTCCGGACGTAATAAGGTGTTTTGTGCATGGAGAGAAAGAACAATTCGGAAACCAGAACCTCCCGTCTCAGTTCTTCGGCCAGATCGAAACCGTTTTCATCCCCCAGAGAGATATCGATGATGGCCGCATCGAAACGATTCCTGCAGGCCAGATCGAGGGCGACCCGGCTGTCGGCGGCGTAGAACAGCGAGTAATCGTCGGAGATTTCCCCCTTCAATCCGCTGAAAATGAGTTTGTGGTCGTCGACGATCAGGATATTTCGCATAATTCCACGGGGATATCGATAGAGATATCCGTCCCTTCCCCCTCTGCCGAGCTGAGCTTATATTTCCCTTTCAGGAGATCCAGCCGGTATTTGATGCTGTCCAGTCCGATCCCTTTTTTGTAGATCATGTAGGGATCAAATCCCTTGCCGTTGTCTTTATATTTTATCGTAAGAGTCGGGTGGCTGTATACAATTAACAGGTCAATCTCGGTAGCCTCTGAATGAATTCTGGAATTGGTCAGAACTTCCTGGATAATCCTGTAGATATGAAGAGCGGCAATGGGCGTCAATCTGAGAGCCCCGAGCCCGACCATTTTCCGGTTCAGCCTGTAGTCCGACAGAACATTGTAGTCGGAGAAAAGCGTCTCGAGGTAATCTTTGAAGGAGATATCCGGGTTGTCCGGGGCTTTGAGCATTCGCGACAGATAGCGGACTCTTCTGATGACATCAGACGCGTAGTGCTCCATAAGATTCGTATGCTCGTCGATGGAATTGCGCCCGTTGAAATATCTTTTGATGACAGCCATTTTCTGGGCGATGTCATCGTGGAGTTCGAAGGCCAGAAGGCTTCTCTCCTTCTCCAGCTGGTCGTAAAGTTTACTGTTGGTCTCATTTCTCTCCTGCTCGAGCTGAATGAGCCTGAAATTTTCAAACTGGTTGATTCCCAGAAGGAGAAACATGGCTATGACGACCACCAGAATGAGCACATAGAGAACGCGGAAGGTTTCTTCTCTGGCAACAGAGTGTTCCCCTATCTTATCCTTCAAAGCGGAAATACTGTTGTAGAGAGAGATAATATCGCCTTTCGAGGCCAGGGGGATCTCCGGTGAAAAAGCAAGAGAATCGCTGTAGAGAGAGAGAATCACATCCATTCCCGGGAAATTATATAACTGCTCTACCGATCTCTTCAGGACCGCGAGCGAACTGTCATGTGCGGGAAACTCTCCCAGCGATTTGACAATCAGGTTATCGACTTCAGCAATCTTCCCATTAATCTCACCTGTCCTGTGAACTGCGGAAATATGAAGATAGAGAAAAAAAGCCAGAATGATAAGGATCAGCAGAACACCGGTCGCGAAAACCACAGAGGGTCTCATTATTTTGTCGAACAGCAGTTTACCCTTCATAAACACCATGATACCATTAAATATGGTTTTATTTTACCTGATTGACCGAAAAAAGAGGATTCTTGTAACAATCGCGGCCGTTGTTCTTGCTGTTGTTCTCAACGGGATTTTCAGTTTTCTGAACGATCTGGCTCATCTTCCGATTTTTCTGGACTCCCTCTTCACGGTTATCACCACAGCGCTTTTCGGACTCTGGCCGGGGCTCGCCGTCGGCCTGCTCAGCAATTCCTTTATCGAATTTCTGAACGGTTTTCCGGGTATTTATCTGCCCTTCACAGTCGTCAACATGCTGACAGCCCTGGTTACGGCTGGATTCGTCTATTCGAAGAGGTTTGAAACGGCCACAAATGCGTTCTGGCTTATCATTATTCTGGCGGTAGTGAATTCCTTAAGCGGCGCTTTGATCGTTACGGTTCTCTTCGGCGGCTATACCGATCTGTCCATGGACAGTATGGTCAAGGGAATAGCCGTTACCGGCCAGTCGGTTCTCTCTTCCGCCTTTATGGTCCGGATCGTTGTCAATATCGTCGATAAAGGTCTGGCGGTGCTGCCGACCTTTTTTCTCTACAAAAGAATCCAGGCCCGTTCCCTCTCGGAAAAATGAGAAATTTCAGGCATCGCCCTTCAGTCCGATCTCTTCTGCTGCGGTCCGCATCCCCATTATGGTCAGTTCAATGACTTCCGATAGCTCCAGCCCCAGAATGGCCGCCCCTTTTTCGATGATCGAGCGGTCGACCCCTGCGGCGAATCTTTTGTCCTTCCATTTTTTCTTAACAGATTTGGGAGTCATATCGAGAACGCTCTTCGACGGGCGGACAAGAGCCGTCGTATTGACAAGGCCGGTGAGTTCATCGATGGTAAACAGATATTTTTCCATCAGGCTCTGCGGTTCCACATCGGAGCAGATCCCCCAGCCGTGGCTGGCGACAGCGCGGCTTATCTCTTCGGGCCATCCCGCTTCTTCAAAGATTTCCGTTGATTTACGGCAGTGCTGATCGGGGTACATCTCGTAGTCGATATCGTGGACCAGACCGACAAGGCCCCACTTTTCAACATCTTCGCCGAGTTTTCCCGCTATATAGCGCATAACCGCCTCCACGGAAAGCGCGTGTTTGTAAAGAGCGTCCGATTGATTGTATTTTCTGAACAGTTCGAGAGCGTCTTCTTTTGATGGTATCGTTGAGGTCATAGTTATCTCCCATATATATAAAAAAAAAGATCTGCCTCATATTCTGAAGCAGATCCTTTTATTTGACCAGATTTTTTTTACGGTTCGACATCGAAGGGTTCGATCCAGCCCTCGGCCCCGCCGATCAAGCCCGGAAGGCTGATCAGGTACATAGCCTGCCCGGTTTTAATGCGGAACTTCTCTTCAACCACCTTCTCCACCCCTTTATCGAGGTAGGTTACGGTGATTTTATGCCCCTGTCCGACCACATCCTCCTTGATGCGGTCGCGCTTGAGCACTTCCCGCTCCTCTCCCCGGTCGACTCTGACTTCCAGCATATTGACAGCTGCGTACTCTGTACCACCCAGGGTCACGGTTTTGTTATCGAGCAGGATGGTGTGCCCCTTTCCGGTATAGAAGAAAAAAAGCGCCAGTAATAACAGTAGAAGAAGTGCTGCCGATCTTATAATGATGCGTTTCATCTATTTTTCCTCCTGCGCTTCCGCCAGAGCCGTTCCGGCCCGTTCTTTCTCTTTGAGCTTCCGGTAGGCGTAGAGAACCAGAGCGATGGAGATGACGCCGTAGGAGACGAAAACCCGGAAGTACTCGCCGAGCTGCGCCTGTCCGATCAGGTTTTTCCCCGCCATGGGAGAGATGACGAACATAAGATGGAAAAGAGTAACCCCGAGGAAGGCGTGACTGATTTTCCCCTTGTTGACCGAAGCTCCCCCGACCAGCAGCGCTGCGATGGAGAACATACCCACCTGCTCGTGTGAGTTGTAGGTATTGAGCGTTCCGATATTCTGGAGATAGAGAATCATGCCGAATCCCGCCAGAACGGTGGAGATGATAATGGCGATGATTCTGGTTCTTTCCACATTGATACCGGCTGATTCTGCCACGTGCATATCCTGTCCGATGGCCCTCATATCCTGTCCCAGCTTGGTTTTCCGGAACCAGACGATAAAGAGGCAGACAAGAGCGATGACCATGAAAGTGGCCACGGGAATCTGTATATTGCCGATTTTCAGAGGAATGAGCGAATCGAGAGTCTGTCTGATATTGATCAGGTTGACCGTGTTTCTGATCCCGTACCCTCTGGAGAGCACCATGGAGGGATTGCCGATGGGAATGATGCTTCCCATGCCGTAGAGGACCACGAGCTGATAGACCCCGTTCATAAAGAAGGCCAGGATAAATCCCGTGACCATCTCCCGGCCCTTGGCCATATTGAGAATCTTGCCGCTCATCCATCCCAGCAGAATGGAAAGGGGGATGGAGAGAATCATGGCGAGCCCGATCCCCTGGAGCCCGACGATATTCCAGTTGGTCACGAAAATGAGGCCTATCTGTCCGGCCATAGCCCCGAGTACCATCCCGAAGTTCAATCCCATTCCGGCCATGATGGGCACCAGAAGAGAGAGAACCAGAAAGCTGTTGCGGGACAGGCGGATGATAATCTCCTGCACCAGATAATCGACGGAGAATCCCGAATAGGGAACGCCGATGGAAATTATAATGAGAAACAATATGGGAACGGCATTGCTTTCGAGAAAGAAAATAACCGATTTTCTATCGGGCTTCTTCATTATTTAGCCCCCTTTTTCACTCTTGTGAGAGCGTAGATAATCATACCGTTGGAAACGATAATCCTGATAACTTCCGACATATCGGTCTGGATCAGGGAGTTCATGACTGAAGGCGTCATCGTCAGGATTCCCTGGAAGAGGAATGCCCCGATCAGCACGTTCAGAATGGAAGCCTTATTGACCGAGGCGCCCCCGATCAGAATCGCCGCCACGGCGGGAAACGCCATATAGAAGGGTCCCATGTAGAGCTGGATAAAACCGAAACTCTGTTGATAAACCAGGATTCCAATCGCGCCCAGCCATGTGGACAGGATAACGGAAATGGTTCTGGTTCTGTCGATGTTGACGCCGGAAGCTTTGGCGAAGACGGGGTTGGAACCGACAGCCGTCATAGCCGTTCCCGTTCTGGTTCTCATGAAGACCCAGACCAGGAAGTTGAGCAGCAGAACGAAGAGAATCATCCCCGTGGGGAACACGAAATCTCCGATCCGGATGGCCAGGAAATCGCTCAGAGCGTGGAGGTAGTACCCTTCGACGGAAATGGTGGTTCTCAGACCGGTGCCGCCGTATCCCCAGATCATGGTCGGATTGTTATAGGGGAGCAGGAGCCACATGATGCACATGAAGGCGACCGATGAAAATCCCACATAGGTGGCAATCATCATCTCTCCGCCTTTGACCCGGTTCAGAAGAGCGCCGTATCCCCAGCCGAAAATCACGGCGAAGGGCGTGGCCAGTAAAATGGCGATAAAAAAGGACATGGGTCCCGTGGCGCCGAGCTGCATGCTCAGCGTTCCGCCGAGAAGCCCGGCGATGATTCCCAGGGGTAGCCCGAAATTGAGCCCGCATCCCGAATGGATCATGGGGACCATGGCCAGGACAAGGATGCCGTTCATGCCGAAGCGGACCAGCGTATCGTTGAGCGATGTGCTGATTTTGACTCCGGCGAAGGGCGCTATGATAAATAAACTTAAAAGGAAAAGTCCGATGATGAGCCTGGGCCATCCGGTTTTTTCCACGACTTTCTGCAATGGATTCATTTGCTGTCCCCTTTGGAATCGACTTTACCGAGCATAAGCAGACCGAAAGCTTTGGACGGCTCGCTTGCGGGAAGGATGCCGGAAATACGCCCCTCATCGACAATAGCGATGCGGTCGCTGATGGATCTCAGCTCTTCCAGTTCCGAAGAAATGATAATAATGGTGGTTCCCTTCTCCCGGTTGTATTCCTTCAGGGTATCGAGGACGATTTTCTTCGCTCCCACGTCGATACCCCGTGTCGGTTCAGACACGAAGAGAATATCCGGCTCGACCACAAAGGCTTTGGCCAGACAGACCTTCTGCTGATTCCCGCCCGAGAGCTCTTTGGCTTTCTGGCGGGGACTCATGCACTTGATCTCCAGCGCTTCGATATAGTGATTGGCAATGTCCTCGATGGCTTTATCATCGCGCAGACGGAAGAGGCCGCCGAGAACGGGTTTGAGGAAGCGCTTCTGCATCTGCATGCCCGTAAAGGAGATGTTCCAGTCGATCGGTTCATCGAGAAGAAGCCCCACATCGCGGCGGTCCTCCGATACGAAGGCCATGGACGCATCGAGCGCTTCCCGTGGATTGTTGAGGGGAATGGTTTTTCCGTCGATCCGGACCTCTCCCCCTGCGGGATAAAGCCCCATGATGCCGTTGGGGATTCCCAGTTTCCCCTGGCCGGCCAGTCCGCCGATCCCGAAAATCTCGCCCTTGTTTATTTCAAGAGAGATATTTCTGACCGTTTCCCCGGGCATATCGACCCAGAGATTATTCACAATAAGATGAGGTGCATTAAAAGTTCGGACCTCCGCCCTGTCTCCTTCGGCATGGATCTCCCGGCCGACCATGGCCTGGGCGATCTCCTCGATATCGGTCTGATCAGTCGGCGTCTCCTGTATGATCCGTCCATCCCGGAGAACCAGTGTTTTGTCCGTAATTTCTATTATTTCCTGCAGCCTGTGGGAGATGAAGATAATAGCTATCCCCTCCTCCGACAGCTTGCGCATTGATTTCAGAAGAATTTCCGCTTCCGATTCGGTGAGAACCGCCGTCGGTTCATCGAGAACCAGAAGCTTGACATTTTCTTTTTCCAGCTCGCGGGCAATTTCCGTAAACTGCTTGTGCCCTACGGGCATCTCGCTTACCGGAGTATTCTCATCTAATTTGACACCGACCTTTTCAATGGCCTTTTCCGCCCGGGTTTTCATCTCCGCCCGGTCGAGAGTTCTCATCCGGTCGCCGAAAAGCTCGGTCATAAAATTGTAATTTGTCGATTCCCTGTTCAGAAGGATATTTTCGGTTGCCGTAAAGCCGGGCAGAAGGGAGAACTCCTGATGGACCATACCGATCCCGTCGTCAAGAGCTTCAAGGGGACTTTTATAGGATACGGGTTTTCCCTCGAGGAGGATTTCTCCACCGTAGCCACCTGTATCCTGAATGACAGTCATACCGAAAAGAATTTTCATCAGCGTCGTTTTTCCCGCGCCATTTTCGCCGACGAGACCGAGGATTTCTCCCCTTTCAATGGAAAAACTGACATCTTTTAATACGACATTGCCGAAAAAGTCCTTGGTTACATTCCGCATTTCCAGCAGAGGTGCATTCTGACTCATTTATTACCTCTATTTTTAAAGGAACAGAAATAAGAAGGGCGGAGAAGCGCCTGCTTCCCCGCCCCAATCCAGCGATTTTATTTTACTGTGAAGTATTTTTCAGGAACTTCAACCTCGGGAGTTCCCATGTATCCTTTGCCCATGATGTAAGTATCCTGGTAGATAAGGATGTGGTTGTCGGCTCTGACTCCGGTACCGGCATCTGTGTAGAAACTTCCGTTCCACTCGGCGCCCGGTGTGAATTTGGCGTAGGCTTTCATCAGGTCTGACATTTTCAGAAGCTCCGATTCGCCTTTGATAACGTTCATGGCGTGCTGCCCCAGCCCGGCTGTTGTCGTGTAACCGTAGGAATAAGCCCATGTACCGAATCTTCCGGCTCCGCCTTTCTCTTTGATCGTGGCTTCAACTTTTTTCAGAATCGCCGGGAAGTCTCCCTGTTCGGCTGAAAGGTCGATTCCCAGAGCTCCGGGATAACCCATGAGCGGTGAGGGAAGGTCGGCTTCCACAAAGTATCCGCCGTATTCGATAAGCTGCTTGAGCAGAGGTTCTGTATGCGCATCGTTCGTACAGAAGAAAGCTGTGTTCTGGCCGTATTTGTCAATCCATGCGGGAACTTTTTCCAGGATGAACTGCTGGGCACCGGCTACTCCGACATCGCTTGTGGGGTCGGGTGCGGTTTCAAAAACAAACTTCATTCCCATATCCGTGGCAGCCGCTTCGAAGATCGCTCTTCTTCTGGCCAGTGTTTCATAACTCATGTGCCTGGGGAAAGAGATATGAACGAAAGTGTCCACACCCAGCTTTTTGGCTGTATCGATGATGAGGTAACCTCTGGCAACGAAGTCGTTGTTGATCGCCAGGTCGGCGGCGCTTTCGATTGTTGCGGGATCTTCATGAGCTTCTCCGGCTATAAGGAGAATATCGGATCTCTTTTCGCGGACCCTTCTGAAGGCTTCAGTCGTACCGGGTATGGCCTGGTTTACAACGATAGCTTTCATCATGGGGTCATCGGCGAGACCGACGATCTGGGACATGGTTGTCTCCATTTCCTGCATGAAGTTGTCGGGATAGGTCACGTGCTGGATCATTCCTCCGTCTGCGACAGAACCGTATTCCTGGATCAGTCTTTCGGCACCGCGAAGATCATCTTCGGACTGGGATACTGTTCCCGTTACAATACCGATGTGAAACTGTTCACCTGAATCGGAACCGGCTTCCTGGCTTCCTCCCGCATAGACGGAAGAGGCAAGAAGAGCTGTCATCAGAAGAAAGACAAACAAATTTTTTTTCATTCTTTTCCCCTTTTTTTTATTTAGATGAATTTATCTTATTCCGGATAATTCGGGCTGACAAGCTATTTCGGGCAAATTCTACTATATGCGAATTTCAAACATATTTATTTTACTATGTTCATATTTTTCATCTTATCTTTTTCGCATTTCGTTTATTTATTTCGTTTTTCGTATACAATTGAGAACAGTGATTCAGTATCACACCGGGAGAGTGACAGAGACCTGCCAAAAGGGGTCGGGATACGTATTACGTATGGCAAAGCCGGAAATAAAACGCAAAAACGATTCAGAGTTTATTATTTTACTCCAAAAGACTCCGCCATGACTATTTCGGTATTTTTTTTACGATTTAATACATTAAAGCTTTATGCATTTCGATTTTCAGGTGTATCATAAGGGTTTTCGAAATCTGCAAAGTCCATTTTACTTAAACCATATTTACATATTCATGTTACTAATCCATAATATTGAAAAATATAAGGAGTTTTACTAATGAAAAAAGTACTATTACTGTTACTTGCCTTGACTACGATTTCCGTTTCCGGCTTCGCCAAAGGACAGCAGAGTGCCGGCGGAGACGACATGAGCGCTTCCGACAGCAAAGCCGGAGGAGTACTGGTTTTCGCCCATTCGGGAGATGCTGTAGGCCTGGACCCCGCCAGAGAGACAGATGGCGAATCTTTCATGATCGCTGACAACATTTACAACTGCCTCGTCGAATTCAAACCCGGAACAACTGAAGTCATGCCCGCACTGGCAAAAAGCTGGGATGTATCGGCTGACGGACTGGAATACGTTTTTCACCTGAGAGAGGGTGTAAAATTCCATGACGGAACTGATTTCAACGCTGACGCCATTGTTTTCTCCCATATGAGACAGCTCGATGAGAGTCATCCGTATTTCGAATACGGACCCTGGAAATACTGGGGATACATGGACATGAGCGCCATCGTTAAAGATATTGAAGCTGTAGATACCTATACTGTAAAATACACGCTGCTGAAACCTGAAGCACCCTTCATCGCCAACCTGGCCATGAACTTCGCCGTTATCGTTTCCCCCGCGGCTGTGGAAATGTACAAAGAGGACTATACCAACCATCCCGTTGGAACCGGTCCTTTCAAATTCGTGTCCTGGACAAAAGACGACAACATCGTAGTCGAAAGAAATCCGGATTACTGGGGCCAGAAAACCTACCTGGACAGAGTTATCTTCAAAGTTATCCCCGATGCAACGGCGAGAACTCTGGCTCTCAAGAAAGGCGAAGTTGATATCGTTGACTTCCCCTCTCCCGAAGATATCCCCGGAATCAAAGCAACCGAAGGTCTTAAAGTTGTCGAGCAGGCCGGTCTTAACGTAGGTTACCTGGCACTCAACTGTGAAAAAGAGCCTTTCGATAACAAACTGGTTCGCCAGGCTGTCAACTACGCCATCAACAAGCAGGACATCATCGACGGAGTGTACGGCGGAATGGGACAGGCTGCTAAAAACCCCCTTCCTCCCGGAATGTGGTCCTATAACGATGAAATCGAAGATTATCCCTACGATCCCGCCAAAGCCAAAGCTCTTCTCGCCGAAGCCGGATACGCTGACGGATTCTCTACGACTCTCTGGGCCATGCCCGTTTCCAGACCTTACAACCCTAACGGTAAAAAAGTTGCCGAAATCATGCAGGCAAACCTGGCTGACGTTGGAATCGACGCCGCGATCACCTCCTATGACTGGGGTACCTACCTCGACAAAACCGACCAGGGCGAGCACGACATGGCTCTTCTGGGATGGACCGGTGACAACGGCGACCCCGACAACTTCCTCTGGGTTCTCCTTTCCGCTCCCGCCGCTGTGAAACCGGCCGGAAACATCGCGTTCTGGAAGAACGAAGAGTTTACATCCATCATCAAGGAAGCGAAAGAGACGGCTGATCAGGCCAAAAGAACAGCACTTTACGAAGAAGCACAGGTTATCTTCAAAGAGGAAGCTCCCTGGGTAACTCTGGCACATTCTCTCGTCGTGGAACCCATGAAAGAAGAAGTTATGGGATTTGTCCTCTACCCCACAGGAAAGAGAGTTTTCTCTGAAGTTTGGCTTCAGAAGTAATTTATTAAGAAATAAAACCCGGGGCTGTTGCAAAAGTCTCTGATCCGCCCCTCACCCTGTCCCTCTCCCATCGGGAGAGGGGGATTGTTCTGAACAGACACCCCTTCGTCCTGTGGGAGAAGAGGCCGGGGAGTGAGGGAAAGACAGAGAAGTCGATCTTCTTTTGCAGCAGCCCTTTCAATTGGAAAAACAGAATGCTTAAATACATCTTAAAAAGACTGGCTCTTCTTCTTCCAACCCTTTTCGGCGTCATCACACTGGTATTTTTTATGATAGCCCTGGCACCGGGAGATCCGGCGCGGGTTATGCTGGGAGAGAGAGCGACAGCCGATAGCGTGGAACAGCTGCGCCACGATCTGGGGCTGGACAAACCTCTTTACGTGCAGTACGGACTCTACCTCCAGAGAGTCGTTAAACTCGATCTGGGGAAATCCATTAAATCGGGTCAGAAAGTCTCGGAAGAGATCTGGGATCATTTCCCGGCGACCATCGAACTGACCATATGGGCCATGATCTTCTCCACGGTAGTGGGGATTATAATCGGAGTCCTTTCAGCCACAAGAAAAAACGGATGGATCGATTTCGCCTCCATGGGAGGGGCGCTGATGGGAGTGTCCATGCCTGTATTCTGGCTGGCTCTGGTACTCATCATGATCTTTTCAGTCAAGCTCGATATGTTCCCCACGGGCGGACGGATGAACATCCGCTACTACTTCACTCCCATTACGGGCCTTTATGTCCTCGACGGGATCCTGATCTTCTTTAAATCGGGAGATATTAAAGTCTTTATCTCGGCGCTCCACCATCTGGTGCTGCCCGCTGTCGCTCTGGGAACCATTCCCCTTGCCATCATTGCCAGAATCACC
This sequence comes from Spirochaetales bacterium, assembly GCA_016936555.1. Lineage (GTDB taxonomy): Bacteria > Spirochaetota > Spirochaetia > DSM-2461 > DSM-2461 > Spirochaeta_F. Next base: position 35,070 of record JAFGXR010000003.1, read on the forward strand.
CGAAGCTCCATGCTCGAAGTGCTCAATCAGGACTATATAAAAACAGCGAGAAGCGCCGGTATCAAAGAGAGTAAGGTCATCTACCGCTACGCCTTGAAGAACGCACTGCTTCCTATTATAACTGTCATCGGGCTCCAGTTCGGGCTGCTCCTTTCGGGTGCCATTCTGACCGAGACGGTTTTTGCCTGGCCTGGTATCGGAAAATGGATATACCATGCCATTGAAGCCAGGGACTATCCTGCCGTTCAGGGCGGCATCATCGTTATTTCGACTACATTCGTATTGATAAACCTGGTCGTGGATATTCTCTACTCCATTGTCAATCCGAAAATCAGGCTCAGCTAGGTGGAGAAATAGAGATGGAAAATACAGAACAGAATAAACTGGAAAAAAACAGCCTATTGAAGGAAGCTCTGTTTCAGCTCAAAGGAAACAAGCCGGCTATCATAGGTTTCATAATAATTGCGGCCTTTATCATAATGGCCATTTTCGCGCCCTACCTGACTCCCTTCTCTCCGACGGATCAGGATATTTCCATAAGGAAAACAGCTCCTTTTGTAACGGAACATCTGCTGGGAACAGACGACCTCGGCAGAGACCTTCTGACAAGAATCATCTTCGGATCGAGGATATCTCTTATAATTGGAACAATTTCCGTAGGCATATCCCTTACATTCGGAATTCTTATCGGGTTGCTCAGCGGCTATATCGGCGGCTGGTTTGACAATATTGTTCAGCGGCTTGTCGATATCATGCTGGCCTTCCCCTATATACTGCTGACGATTGTTATCGTCGCCCTGCTGGGGCCGTCACTGGTCAACGCGATGATCGCCATAGGAATTTCTCAGATTCCAAGCTACATAAGAGTTGTCCGCGCCTCGGTTCTGGCGGAAAAGGAAAATGATTACGTTACGGCCGAAAGGTCTCTGGGAGCTTCCGACCGGGAGCTGATGTTCAAATCGATTCTTCCCAACTGCATCGCGCCTATTTTCGTCCAGGCGACACTGGGCATCGGGAATGCCATTCTCAGCTCGGCCGCCCTGTCCTTTCTCGGACTCGGCGCCCAGCCGCCCACACCGGAATGGGGGCTCATGATCGCCAGTTCGCGGGAATTCGTCACTTCGGCCTGGTGGATCGTCACCTTCCCCGGCATTGCCGTATTCCTCACCGTTCTGGGATTCAACCTCCTGGCCGACGGTTTGCGAGATGTTTTAGACCCAAGGATGAAAAGCTGATATGAAAGATACAAATACAAGAGAAACTCTCCTTTCCATGGAGAACGTCAATGTCAGTTTCAAAACCCACAGAGGAACTGTCCGGGCTGTGAGAAACCTGAACCTGAAGATAAATAAAGGGGACACCCTGGCTCTGGTCGGCGAATCGGGCTGCGGAAAATCCGTTACAGCCCACACCATCAATCAGCTGATCCCCATGCCTCCCGGTGTCATCGAAAGCGGTAAGGTCATTTTCGAAGGACGGGACCTTCTGAAACTGAATATAAAAGAAGTCGCCAAATTGCGGGGGGAGAAAATCTCCATGATTTTTCAGGAACCCATGACTTCGCTCAATCCGGTTTTCAAGATCGGAGACCAGATCGCTGAAGTTTTTATGACCCACCGGCAAATCTCCAGAAAGGAAGCTCTGAAGAGAACGGTCGATCTTCTCAACCTGGTAAAAATTCCGGCAGCAGAAAAGAGAATCAACGATTATCCCCATCAGCTGTCGGGAGGAATGAGACAGCGCGCCATGATCGCCATGGCCCTGGCATCCCCAGAACCGGGACTGCTCATCGCCGACGAACCGACAACGGCTCTGGACGTGACCATTCAGGCACAGATTCTCCGGCTCATTTCCGATCTGAAAAAAGATGTGAATATGTCCGTTCTTCTCATTACCCATGATATGGGTGTCGTAGCGGAAACAGCGGACCGGGTCGTCGTCATGTATGCCGGCAGAAAAGTCGAGGAAGCCGATGTTTACTCTCTGTTCGATAATCCGAAACACCCCTATACACTGGGACTGCTCAACTCTCTTCCTTCCAACGAGAAGTATCACAATGCGGAACGACTCGAGGCGATAAAGGGAACCATTCCCGACCTGCTGACAATCGGCGATGGCTGTCCCTTTGAAAACCGGTGCCCCGATGCCGGCCCCAAATGTTCCGGAACCTTCCCCGAAGAGACAAAAATCGGGGAAGACCATTCGGTCTGGTGCCACTACCTTGAGAATCAGGAGCCTTCAAAATGAAAGAGAATGTACTGGAAGTTAAAAACCTGAAAACCTATTTCACTTTGAAGAGCGAAAGAATCGGTTCCGAACCGGAAGTGGTCAAAGCTGTCAATGATCTGTCCTTTGAAGTGAAAAAAGGGGAAATCCTCGGCATAGTCGGCGAATCGGGCTGCGGAAAGTCGACGCTGGGCAAAACCATTATGCGTTTGAACCATAAAACCGAGGGAACCATTAGCTATAAAGGTTCGGAAATTTTCGATCTGGATAAAAATGAACTGAAGGATTTCCGGAAAGAGATGCAGATGGTCTTTCAGGATCCTTTTTCCTCTCTCAATCCGAGAAAGAAAGTCGGCGACCTTCTGGCTCAGCCCCTGAAGATTCACGGCATGACCGATAAAAAAGAGATTGATGAGAAAATCAACGCCATTATGAGAGAGGTCGGAATCAACCCCGCTTACAAAGGACGGTTCCCCCATCAGTTTTCCGGAGGCCAGAGACAGAGAATCGGAATCGCCCGGGCTCTGATGCTCAATCCCGAGTTTATAATCTGCGACGAAGCAGTTTCAGCGCTGGACGTTTCCATTCAGGCCCAGGTGATTAACCTGCTCCTGGATCTTCACGACAAATACGGCTTCACCTATATTTTTATCGCCCATGATCTGGCCGTCGTCGAGTTTATCTCCACGCGGATTCTTGTCATGTATCTGGGCAAGATCGTTGAAACGGCCGACAAGGATGTTCTGGTTAAAACCCATATGCATCCCTATACGAAGGCGCTGTTCAACGCGTTCCCCGCGACCGATCCCCAGGGGCGGGAGAATAAAGAACAGGTGGTGATGGGGGATGTCCCCTCTCCGATCAAACCGCCGTCGGGCTGCCATTTCCACCCCCGCTGCCCCCATGCGAAGGACATCTGCCGGGAGAAATACCCGGAACTGAAGGAAGTGGAACCGGGCCATAAAGTGGCCTGCTGGCTTTACGAATAAAAAAGATTTTCTTGAATGCAAGCTGCTGAAAAAGCCTGAACGGCCGGATCGGCAGCTTTTTTTACAATTAACTGATTCTTAACATAACCCTAATCTTTTCCAAAAATAGCTCCCCTATCTTGTGTTCAACAAAAGAGAATAATTTGCAATGCAAATATAAAGGAGTTTTTACGATGAAAAAAGCACTGACAATGGTACTGGCCGCTCTTGTAGCCGCAACTGTATTCGCCGGCGGACAGCAGGAAGGCACAAAGGCTGATGATGGAAAATTCGCATGGATTACCGAATCTGAAGACGGAGTTCTTCCCGGAGTCAATCCCCTTGAAGTCAGCGGAGATATCATCACCGCGGGATCTTCCACAGTATTCCCCCTTTCCGAAGCTATGGCTGAAAGATTCGCCGATGAAGGATACGCCTTCAACATAACCGTAGACTCTATCGGTTCAGGTGGCGGATTTGAAAGATTCTGTGTAGCCGGAGAAACAGATATCGCCAATGCATCCAGACCAATCAAAGATAAAGAGAGAACAGCTGCTGCTGAAATCGGAAGAGAGCCCATCGAGTTCAGAGTCGGAACCGACGCACTGGCAGTAACTGTTTCCAGTAACAATACCTTTGTTAAAGATGTAACCATGGAAGAGCTGGCAAAAATCTTTACGTCCGAAAAATGGAGCGATGTAAGATCCAGCTGGCCCAACGAAAAAATCCTGAAGTTTATCCCCGGAACGGACTCGGGTACTTTCGACTACTTCGTTGAAGAAGTATATGACAAGGATCCTTCTGCTCTTCTCGGAACCTCTGACCTGCAGATGTCGGAAGATGACAACATCCTGGTTCAGGGAATCTCCGAGTCGCCCTACGGTATCGGCTTTTTCGGATACGCCTACTATGTTGAGAACCAGAGTATCCTCTCCGTTCTCAATATCGACGGTGTCGAACCCAACAAGGCCAACGTCGATGCAGCGGCTTACCCCCTGGCGAGACCCCTGTTCATCTACTCCGATGCAAAAATCATGAAATCCAAGCCCCAGGTTGCCGCCTTCATTGCCTTCTACCTGACTTATGTCAATGAAGAAATTACTAGAGTCGGTTACTTCCCTGCCAATGAAAGCGTTCTTGCCGGCGGAAAACAGGCCTGGCTGAAAGCTGTTGAAGGCATGTACTGATTCATTACCTTAAAAAGGATTAACTGAAATTATGTAAGAGGCTGTATTCCCGCAGCCTCTTTTTTTATTCCAATTCTTCAGCAGGACGATTTAACACAATCCTAACAATACATTAACCAATTACCAAAACTCAGCTGATATTTTCACAAGAGACAATCAAAGATCTGTTAAAGGATATCAAATGGCAGAAATAGACATGAACTGGTACAAGCCCAAGCCGAAGTATCATGAGAAATTCATCCAATGGTTTCTCCTCTTCTGTGCGGCCATCAGTATTTTTATTACATTGGGGATTATTATAATCCTCGGGCAGGAATCTCTGCTCTTTTTCAAGGAGGTCAGTATTGTCGAGTTTCTGACTTCGACAAGATGGCAGCCCATGATCGATGAATTCGGCGTATGGCCTCTTCTGAACTCCACATTGATAACAAGCTTTATCGCCATGGCAGTGGCAGCCCCTCTCGGGTTGTTTGTTGCTATTTACCTGAGTGAATACGCAACAGACAAAGTTAGGGGAATCCTGAAACCGATTCTGGAAATTCTAGCAGGAATTCCCACAGTAGTTTACGGATATTTCGCCCTTACATTTATGACACCGTTGCTCAGACTGATCTTCGGTGCCGATACAGTGGATATCTACAACACAGCCTCTGCCGGCCTGGTTATGGGAATTCTCATTCTCCCTCTGGTCACTTCCGTTACAGAGGACGCCTTGAAGGCCGTGCCCTACTCGCTCAGGGAAGCCTCTTTCGGACTGGGCGCGACAAAACTGGAAACAAGTCTCAGCGTCGTCGTTCCCGCCGCATTCAGCGGCATAGCCGCCGCCTTCATTCTCGGGCTCAGCCGCGCCGTCGGAGAGACGATGATTGTGGCTCTGGCGGCCGGTGCGGGGCCGAACTTCACCTTTAATCCATTTAAAGCGGCGGAAACACTGACCGGCTATATCGTCCGCATATCAGGAGGGGACATCAGCTACAACACGGTTGACTACAACAGCATTTTCGCCCTTGGTCTCCTTCTGTTTCTCATTACGCTGACTCTGAACATAATCAGCCGCAGACTGGTCCGCAAATATCAGGAGGTTTACGATTAATGTCCGATTTTACCGACAACGTTAAACGCCGCATGAAGATAAGCAGCGGCTGGAATATGGTTTTCACAATTTCAACTGTCATCGGCATCATCATGCTGATTATGCTGCTTCTCAATATCATCAATGGAGCTTTCGGCTATGTGGTTATTGAAAACACCATAGAACCGACAGAGCTTGTCAGTTCGGGAAACCTGGACGAACTTCAGAAAGAAGATCTGATCGGGATACTGGAAGCGAACCTCTCGAAAGGCCTGATACGCCGCTTCGAGAATGAAAAGGCCCTTGCCGACCGCTCGAAAACAGAGATCATGTCTCTTGTTTTCGAAAGAATCATTGAGCCGAGAGTCATAGAAAGCTGGACTCTGTCGGAATCCATCCTCGGGAAGAATGCCATTATTTCCCATTGCGAAGAAGAATACCCGGGAGCCCATATTCAGTTCCGGTTCTGGCTGAACGGAAATTTTCTGACAAAACAGCAGTCGAGCATTCCCGAGTTTGCAGGAATCAGAACAGCCATTCTCGGCAGTTTCATGATAATAATCATAACGGTTCTCTTCGCCTTCCCCGTCGGGGTGAGCGCGGCTATTTATCTGGAAGAATACGCGATGGATAACAGATTCACCCGGTTTATCCAGGTGAACATCTACAACCTGTCCGGCGTCCCCTCCATCATTTACGGCCTGCTGGGACTGACGGTTTTCGTACGCTGGATGGGGCCGTTGACAAGCGGTATTATTTTCGGTTTGAACGATCCTTCGACTTCCAACGGAAGAACCATTCTATCGGCCGGATTGACGCTGGGAATTCTCATCCTGCCGATTATCATCATCAATGCTCAGGAAGCCATCAGGGCCGTCCCCCAGTCACTCCGCCAGGCGGGATACGGAGTCGGTGCTACAAAATGGCAGACCATATGGTCCCATGTTCTGCCGATTTCAATGGACAGGATCCTGACCGGAACCATTCTGGCCGTTTCGAGAGCCATCGGGGAAACAGCCCCGATCGTTGTAATCGGTGCCTCGACTTTCCTATCGGTCGATCCTTCCAATATTTTCTCGAAGTTTACAACCCTGCCTATACAGATATATCAGTGGACTGCAAGGCCGCAGCCCGAATTCAGACATATCGCTGCCGCCGCGATCCTGGTCCTGCTGGCCATGCTGCTGACAATGAACGGCTTTGCGATTTTCACCAGAAACAGACTAAACAGGAAAAGGAGTGCCAACTGATGAGCTCTCTAATGGAAGAAAACAGAGAAATGAAAAACAGGGATAACAATGCTGCCGAAAAGGATTATGTAGTCTCGCTTAAGGACCTGAATGTATTTTACGGCGATTTTCACGCAGTGGACAACGTCAACCTCAACCTCGAAAAAAACAAAGTTACAGCCCTGATCGGACCTTCGGGCTGCGGAAAGAGCACGGTTCTCCGCTCTATAAACAGAATGAATGAACTCCTGCCTGAAACAAGGGTTGAAGGCGAAATACTCTTCGACGGCATCAATATAAATCAGGCTAAAGTGGATGCCGTAGCCGTACGGAGACGAATCGGCATGGTTTTTCAGAAGCCCAACCCTTTCCCCAAGAGCATCTATGAAAACATTGCCTGGGGGGCCAAAATCAACGGCTACAAAGGCGATATGGATGAGCTGGTGGAAAAATCTCTGAAAAAAGCTGCTCTCTGGAAAGAGGTGAAAGACAAACTGAAGCAAAGCGCCATGAGGCTTTCGGGCGGACAGCAGCAGAGGCTCTGTATAGCCAGAACTATCGCCGTTGAGCCTGAAGTGATTCTGATGGACGAACCGGCTTCGGCTCTGGACCCCATTGCGACCGGACGGATCGAAGAATTGATCTTCGAATTGAAGGAAAACTTTACCATAGCTATCGTGACCCACAATATGCATCAGGCGGGACGCATCAGCGACTACACGGCTTTTTTCCTGGTCAACAATGAAAGGAAGGGGCATCTGGTCGAATACGGCGTAACAAACGACCTGTTCCTCAATCCGAAAGACAAAAGAACCGAAGAATATATCAGCGGTAAGTTTGGCTAAAGATAATGCGCGGGGACGCGGTAGCGTCGGATCTGCGCACTTAGTCTGCCCGCTGATATCCAGAGAGATCTGATGCGGAAAATTAATAAGGAGCTTTATAAAAACATGGAAGTCAGAACCCATTTTCACAATGAATTAAACAGAGTCTTCCGGGACGTTATCACCATGGGGGATATGGTCCGGGATTTATTGAATAAAGGTCTGGACAGTCTGCTCAATGCCAATGAGATTCTGGCCAGGGAAGTTATAGAAGAAGACCAGAAAATCGACGATATGCAGATGAAGATCGAGGACGAGTGTACTCTGATCATAGCCAAGGAGACGCCGGTCGCTACGGAACTGAGGGAAGTCCTGACGGTGATAAAAATCGCCAATGAGCTGGAGCGTCTGGGAGATCATGCCAAACACATGGCCAAAAGAGCCGGAAAGGTGAGCACGGAAGGATTGAAAATAGCCGGTCCGACTCTGAAGGAAATGAATGATTTCGGCATTCAGATGGTCAAAGAGGCCCTCGAGTCTTTTCTTGAGCTCGATTCGTCGTGGGCCAGGGAAATTGCCGAAAGGGATAATTTCATCGATCAGAAGTATTATGCCCTCTATGACAAACTGATAAACATTATAAAAGAGAAACCCTATAAAGCCGAAAACCTGGTACCCCTTCTCTTCCTCAACCGCTATCTTGAGCGGATCGGAGACAGGGTGACCAATATCTGCGAATGTATCGTCTATTCGAAAACGAATAAACATGTCGAATTAAACTAAAAAATCACCGCCCTGCCGTCGAGACTGGAAGCCCGACGCCCTGTTAGGGATCCGGTTTTCAGGATATCCTTTTTCAGATTCGCAGGGCGGTTTTCAATTAATAAGAATCCAACGGAAAACTAACCGATTCCTAACCGGATAATCATAGGATAGGCCTATCTCAAAAAGTATCAACTTGATTAAGAAAGGATTATCTCATGGCTTTACGTCTCAGAACGAAACTGCTTCTCGGACCGACCATTCTGGCAGGCGCGATTCTGCTACTCGGACTGGTTGGGACAAGTACATCCAGAAAGCAGGCGGAACAGTTCACCACCTATGGAGAAATTGTCCCCTATATTGTCGAACTGGAAAACCTCAGGTACAGCCAGCAGAAGCTGATAAGCGGTCTCAACCAGCTTCTCAATCCCTCCAACGAACAGGAGGACTACGATATTATATTCAAAGATCTGGCAGGTGCCGAAAAGCTCTACACCTGGTCCCTCAGAAGTATTGAAGATTATCCCAAATCGGAAGAAGAGGAATTCCTCTATCAGGCTTTTCAGAAGAGCAATGAAGACTTCTACATTATTATAAACAGAGTTATTCCCAATGCCAAAGGGCGGCTGAAAGCCGGCCTGCCCAGGGAAATTGTCATAAATCAGATCAGTTTTCAGATCAGGGATGAGGGAACGGGAGATGTCTACAGAGAAACGGAAAAGAGGCTGTCCGAACTGCTTGATTTCTCAATCAACCACTATACGGTTGACGTCCTGAATGAACATATCGACAGATCCATAGCGATAGGCTACCGCTTCCTCATATATGCGGCAGCTGTTTTTGTCTCAGGCCTGATATTCGCCTGGATCTATTCAATCAGGCTGAGCCGTCCCATCAGCAAAACGATTACGGGTCTCCAACCCCTTTCAACCGGTGATCTGAGGGGAGAAATCACAGTCGTCAGAAAAGACGAGCTCGGAGACATCAATAGAGGGATCAACACCTTAATCATCAATCTGCGCACTCTTCTCAATGATCTCTGGTCCAAGATGAGCCGACTTAGCTCCATTGATGACACAGTCGATAAAATCGCCCAGAGTACGGGAGCCGCGCTGACCCAGATAAACAGCAACATACAATCGACAGAAAACAGAATGAATGCCCAGATTTCCCATGTTGAAGAAACGGTACGGGTCCTCACAATCATGCAGGAAGGCGTTTTAAAGCTCAAAGAGGATATTTTCAGCCAGACCGGCTCTGTGGAGGAAAGCGCTTCGGCCATCGAACAGATGATGGTTTCATCGGCCTCCATCCGGAAAATGACTTTCAGCGCTGAAGAGAAAGTCAGCCATCTGGTCAGCGATACGAACAGCGGGAAAGAAAAAATAGACTCGGTTATCGGCACGGCAATAAAGATGGCGGAAAACTCCGGTTATCTTATGGAAGCGAACAAAGTCATCAACAACATTGCTTCACAGACCAACCTTCTGGCTATGAATGCCGCCATCGAGGCGGCCCATGCGGGAAATGCCGGGCGGGGATTTGCCGTGGTAGCCGATGAAATACGGAAGCTGGCGGAACAGTCCTCCAGCCAGTCGAAGGAAATGGCGACCCGCTTGAAGGAAATTAAATCTTTTATTGACCAGGTGACCGAATCAAGCAGCCGCGCCGGTACGGTCTTCACGGAAATTCACGATTCGGTAGACCATGTCAGCGGAATCGTTGAACATATCTCCAACGCCATGAAGGAACAGGAAAACGGGTCGGAACAGATCAGCCGGTCGATGATACATCTGAGGGAAATCAGCGATTCGGTCAATATAAGCCGGGAGAATCTGGAACAGGGTAACAGGACCGTTTCACAGACCTTTATGGAACTGAAGGATATCAGCCTGAAAGTGAAGGAAGCTCTGGTTGAAGTCTATGAGGGAAACCGGGAGATAGAAGAAAATTTCTCACAGATGCGGGAAACCCTCCGGATCAGCCGGTCCGAATTGAACCAGCTGATAGAGGGAAGCCACTGGTTTAAGGTGTAGAAATCATTTTCTTAACCGTATTTTAAAAGATTCCGAATATCCCGTTCACAATTCTGTAATGTAATTTCCCCAGTAACTCAGAGGAGAAGTTCATGTCAAAAAATATCTGTGTCGTCGGGACAGGTTATGTCGGCCTCATAGCGGCTGTCGGTCTGGCTGATTTTGGAAATCAGGTAATTGCCGTCGATAAAAACGCAGGCAAAATTAAAATGCTCCAGGCCGGAAAGTCCCCCATTTATGAACCGGGTCTCAGCGACTATCTTCAGCGGAATCTTGAGGCAGGACGTCTGGCCTTTACGACTGATACGGCCCTGGCTATCAGAGAATCCGATGTTGTTTTCATAGCCGTGGGAACTCCTGAAGGTTTTGACGGACAGCCCAATATGAATCATGTGACGGAAGTGGTCCATTCCATTGCTGATAATCTCGATTCTTATAAAGTCATTGTCATAAAATCAACCGTTCCGGTCGGTACGAACCGGAGAATAGAAAAGTATCTGAAAACCCGATGTTCCGAACAGGAGTTCGATGTCGTCAGTAATCCGGAATTTCTGAGGGAAGGCAGCTCAGTTCAGGATTTCTTTCACCCGGACAGGACTGTTATCGGCCACAGTTCTGAAAGAGCGAAACAGGTTATGTTCGAAGTTTACAGAGCTTTGAATCTGATCTCCGTTCCTTTCCTCTGGTGTTCCCTCGAGACCGCAGAGCTCATCAAGTATGCGTCCAATGCCTTTCTGGCTACAAAAATCACTTATATCAATCAGATGGCCAACCTGGCGGAGGAAGTCGGAGCCGATATTCATCAGGTAGCCGGAGCCATGGGTATGGATGGAAGGATCAGTGCGAAGTTTCTTCATCCCGGTCCCGGATACGGCGGGAGCTGTTTCCCGAAAGACACGAAAGCGATTGTCGCTACGGGAGATCAGTACGGTGTGGACATGTCTCTTATCCGAGAAGTAGTCGAAGCCAATGAGAAGCAGAAGAAAAGGGTTGTCAGCCGGCTGGAAGAGAAGCTTGACAGTCTGGCGGGGAAAACAGTTGCCATACTCGGTCTGGCCTTCAAACAGAGAACCGATGATGTGAGGGAAAGCCCGTCCATTACCATTGTAAACGAATTGATTTTCAGGGACGCGCAGGTAAAAGCCCACGATCCGGAAGCCATGGACAATTTTAAAAAGCATTTTCCCTATATAGATTATTGCGAGAACTGGGAAGAGGCTGTGAAGGACGCGCATGTGCTTATTATTGCCACAGAGTGGAATGAATACAGAAGCCTCGACCCCCGGAAAATGAGAGAGACAATGAAAGGCAATCTCATCTGCGACACGAGAAATCTTCTCGATCCCCGGCCATTCATGGATATGGGATTTGATTATATGGGAACAGGACGCCCCTTTATAAATAGTAAACAACTATCGGAAATCCGGACAGTTGTATGATTGAGAGGTATTTCGGATGAATAAAGAAGGATCTTTCCGCGACTATATCCGGACCGAGCTGGACAGCTTTCTTCTGGCCCGGCAGAAAGAGATAGAAATTGACAGCGATACGTTGAAAATAGACCTGCACTGCCATGATAAAAACAGCGACCAGCCGGGGGAACGGCTGGGACGGATTCTGGGGATTCCCGAAACTTGGCTTAAAACCGGTAAACTTATTGAATGTCTGGAGAATAACCGGACATCGGCGCTGACCATCACAAATCACAATAATGCCAGAAGCTGCTGGAATCTGCTCGACAAAGGATATGATATACTTCCAGGAGCCGAGTTTACCTGTACTCTTCCCGGTTCAGGATGCACCATACATGTCCTCACCTACGGTTTCAATCCCCTTCAGGAGGCGAAGCTGAACTCGCTCCGGGACAATTTGTACAGATTCCTGGAATACTGCCGGACAAAGGACATTCTGACCATATGGGCCCATCCGCTTTACTTTTACCCGAACAGGTTTTCCCCTCAGGCCATTGATGACCTGGAACATATGGCAACTCTTTTTTCCCATTTCGAAGTGATAAACGGACAGAGAAACTCCTGGCAGAACCTCATCACCATTAAATGGCTCAAATCCTTTGATGAAGAGAAAATCGACAGGATTTCCCGAAAGTATCCTGTAAACATCAGAAATCTCTGCGCCGATCCCGGGGCGATGATTATGGTCGGGGGCTCCGATGACCATATGGGGCTGTTCGCCGGCAGCACGGGAACCTATGTAAAAATTCCCGATCTGAAAGAAAGGCTGAAAACATCGACAAGGGCCGATCTCATCCTCGACGGATTGAGAATGGGCGATGTGGCGCCATACGGCTTTTTTACGGAAGAGGATAAAATGTCCATAACCTTTCTCGAACTTTTCTACGGGATCGTAACCCAGATGGAAGATCCGGGGCTCATACGGATGATGCTCCATCAGGGGACCAAAAACGAGAAGCTTCTCGCTTTTCTGATCACCAATGGAATAAATGAGCTGAGACGCCACAAATTTACCATGCAGTTTCTCAAGACTTTCCACAAATCGCTCCATGGGGTCGGCCCGGAAAAGTGGAAAAAAAGCTTTGTGAAGAAATCAACAAAACCGCTTCTCGGGGAAATAGAGAATATCGCCCGTGCCAAAAAGCTCGATACAGAGATCTATGTCCGGGAAACAAGGCACACCCTCGATCATCTTTTCAACCGCCTGACAAAGCAGATAATAAGCCGGGGAGGAGAAAACATAAGCGAGCTGAGCCGGAAAAATCAGATTGGGGAAATCAAACTTCAGGAATTTCTGGAAAAGATAGAACTTCCCGCATCATTGAGGCACCTTTTCGGCGAAGAAGCGGAGTCGAAGGCCGGAACCATCAATGCGGGGAAAATTTTCGACAGGCTATCTTTTCCCGCTCTGGCTTCTTTCATAATCGGAGCCGTCAATTTTACCAGCACCAAAGTGCTTCACGACAACAGGCCGTTTCTCGATCACTTCGCCCGGGAGAACGGACTGAAAACTCCCGCGAAGAGGATGCTGTGGCTGACAGATACCTTTACGGATAAAAACGGTATAGCGATAAGCCTCAATAACTATTACGATGAGGTCTGCCGTCGGAATCTTCCCGTCGATTTTCTGGTCTGCCATGAAACTCTGGAATCAGCCGGCCATCTCATCGTGACCAGGCCTCTGGGATCTTTTCCGATTCCTCTCTATAAGGAACAGTCTATTCGCATTCCCGATATCATGGCGATTCAGGATATTTTCAAGAAAGGCGATTACGACAGGATTATCTGTTCCACCGAATTGCTTATGGGCGCAGCGGGAATCTATCTGAAGCAGAGTTTCAATGTTCAGGCTTTCTTTTTCCTTCATACGGACTGGCTCGAATTCGCTTCTGCCAAACTGGAGCTCGATGAACAGAACCTGAACAGACTGACCCGCTTTGCCAGGAGTTTCTACCAATCATTCGATAAGCTGATAGTACTGAACCGTGATCATGCCGACTGGCTGGCTGGACCGAAAATGAATATCCCCCGGGAAAAAATTTTTGCGACCAGGCACTGGCTCAATAAGGACTTTACCAGAGGCCTTGAAGAAACGGACAGCCCCTGCTACATCAGGAAGAAAAATGAGAAAGTGCTGCTTTTCGTCGGACGGCTCAGTGAAGAAAAAGGGCTGCTCGATTTTCCGGAGATCGCAACGGTTGTGGCCGATCAGGCCGGTCCGGTCAAGGTTATTTTCTGCGGAAGCGGGCCGGCAAGGGCAAAAATGGAAACACTGCTGCCCGACGCTCTGTTTATAGACTGGGTGGATCAGTCCGAACTGGGATCGGTTTACGCTTCTGCTGACTTTCTGGTTTTTCCCTCCCGGTTCGACACATTCGGCCGGGTGGTTCTGGAAGCCCTCTACTGCGGCTGTCCCGTCGCGGCCTATAACGAGAAGGGACCGAAAGACATAGTGGAAGACGGTGTCAGCGGAATCCTCAGAAATAATCGCTACGATCTGGCGGAAGCAATAGCCGCGGTTCTGAAAGATGAGGTGGCACACAGACAGATGCGTAATGAGGCGATAAAACGGTCAGCTCAGTTTGACAGCGAAAAAATACTCAAACAGTTTCTCGGCAATACAGGTCTGTATGAGGAAGTAGAGGTACCGGTCTGATGGATCTTTTCCTAATCGACACCCTTTCGCCTTTCTTCGCCCCCCTGCCGGACGGTGAAGAGTACAACTGGTCAAAAGTTCCCTTTACGCTGCTTGAAGGGCCCGACGGTTTGGATGTCGATAAGGAAATACAGATTATCGATGCGTTCGGTCATTACGTCAGGAAAGTCAGCGGCCTGGGGTACAATGCCGTTACCATTGATGAATTATGCCGCATGGTCGATTTCGACTTTTACAACGCCGCCCTGCGGAGGAAGCTGGAAGGGTACAGGAGTTTCTATAAAAAGATATTCTCCATAGCCGCAGAGAATAATCTGAAAATATACGTCACGACAGACATCATGTTTTTCAATAGGGATATCGAGGAGTACCTTGGGAAGCGCCGGAAAAAGGAATCGATCAAACAGCTACTTCGTGTCTCGATAGAAAAACTCTTCCGCGAATACCCCGGGATATCCGGCGTTGTCTTCCGGCTGGGCGAATCGGACGGTATGGATGTGGAGGGGGATTTCATTTCACGCTTATTCATAAAAAAACCGGAACAGTGCCGGAAAGTTGTCCACGACCTCATCCCTCTTTTTGAAGAGAAGGATAAGACGATGATCGTTCGGACCTGGACACTCGGGGCTTATCCCATCGGCGACCTGATCTGGAACAGAGCGACGCTCGACAAAGTCTTCCGCAATATGGACAGCGAGAACCTCATTATTTCCCATAAGTTCGGAGAGGGGGATTTTTTCCGGTATATGAATCTCAATCCCCATTTTTACGATGAGGGTACTTACCGGAAAATCATTGAGCTGCAGGCGAAAAGAGAATACGAGGGATTCGGAGAGTTCCCCTCCTATGTGGGCAGGGAGTATGAGAAATTCAGCCGTTATCTTAAACAGGCGGAAAATATGCAGGGAATCATGGTCTGGGCGCAGACCGGGGGATGGTCGCATTTCAATCGCCTGACATACGGCCGGCGATCATCTCTCTGGGTGGAAATCAATATCGAAGTCATAATCGCTCTGTTCAGAGATGAGCTGAAATCCGAAGAGGCTGTGTACAGATTCGCTGAGAGAAATCCCGATTTACAGGACGGAGAAAAGCTGCTGGAGCTTCTGAAACTGTCGGACAGAGTCGTACGGAATCTCTGGTATCTGCCCGAGTTCTCTTCCCGCAGAATGTATTTCCGCCGAAACCGTATTCCGCCGCTGCTCTGGAATGTCTGGGACAATATTCTGATAAGCCATTCCCTGAGGAGCGTCATCCGCCTTTTCGTTCTGGAAAAAAAGGAAGCCGTTTTGGACGGTTACAGGTTCCTGAGAAAAATAAAGAGAATGAAGAAACTGGCCTGTGAACTGGGAATCGATACGGAACAGTTCGATTTTATGTACGACACTTTCCGTATCGTTGCACTCGGAAGAGAGTATTATCTGAGCCGATGGAATCCGGGGTTTCAGGAGAAGCTGTCCGGACTCAGTGCGAAATACAGAAAAAAATACCCCGGGGGATTCCACATTATCGAGGGATATGCCCTTGTTCAGCCGAAAAAATGGATAATCAGGACATTATTCGTTCTGGCTATCAGAAATTACCCCCAATACAGGCTAATCGATAAACTGGTACTCATCCGCTTCTCTTCTCTCATATATTTACTAGTGAGTCTTTTTAACCGGAAGAAGCTTCCCGCTTTTCTGGAGGAGAAAGCCATGGGCGTTCAGACTCTCCTCAAGTAACCTGGATGAAAAGTTCACAGCTTCAGTGTACAATGGTTTTAAATCAAACAAATTAATAATTCTCTCATGAACTCCTTATACAGATTGAACAGAGACTGTCAAAAATCAAGGCATCACTTCTAAAAGGAGAATTATGGTGAAAATGAAAATGAAGCAGATGGCTGCTGCCCTGCTGGCTCTTCTTGTCAGCATCAATCTATACGGGGAAGGACAGAAGGACACGATCGGTTCCGCTGATTCATCCGCCGACACTCAGGCGAAATACGTATTTCTGTTTATCGGCGACGGCATGTCCCTGACTCAGATCAACGCGGCCGAAGCCTATCTCAAAGCCGGCAAGTCCGGTGAAATCGGAGTTGAGAAACTCGCCTTTACCCAGTTTCCCGCTCAGGGGCTGACAACCACTTACGATGCCGGTTCTTTTATTACGGACTCCGCTTCCGCCGGCACGGCCATCGCCTCGGGAAACAAAACTCTTTCCGGTGTCATCAACATGGATGTGACAAAAACTCAGAAGTTCACAACTATTGCCGAATTGGCTAAAGATGCGGGAATGAAAGTCGGAATTCTCTCAAGCGTCAACCTGGACCATGCGACGCCGGCCAGCTTCTACGCCAAAGAAGAAACCCGGAACAATTACTACAACATCGGCGTGCAGATGGCCAACAGCGATTTCGACTACTACGCCGGCGGACTGATCAGAACGACGAAAACTCCCGACGGACAGACTCCCGTTCTCGATATCATGAAGAATAACGGCTGGTCTATCGCCACGACAAGAGATGAACTGAACAGTCTGAAGCCCTCTTCGAACCAGGTTTACGCCTACTACAACACCAGTCTGACAACAAACTCTCTCGACTACGCCCTGGATATGGAAGCCGATGATATCACACTCGCCGAGTACACGAAAAAGGGAATCGAGCTTCTGGACAACGAGAACGGTTTCTTCATGATGGTAGAAGGGGGAAAAATAGACTGGGCCTGCCACGCCAATGACGCCGCGGCCTCCATCAGCAATACCATAGCTTTCGACAAAGCGATCCAGGAGGCCATGGCATTCTACAATCAGCATCCCGAAGAGACTCTGATCATCGTTACGGGAGACCATGAAACCGGCGGACTGTCTCTCGGTTTCGCCGGTACAGGTTACGATTCGGCTTTCACAGAAATCTCCAAACAGAAGATGAGTTATGAAGCTTTCGACAAGTATGTCGCCGGGCCTTTCAAATCGGAGAATCCCGAGGGGACACTGGCCCAGCTGATGCCCGCCATCGAAGAGAACTTCGGTCTTACCGATTTTTCAGATTATGAATCGGGACTGCTGAACAAAGCCTTCAATGCCATGATGAATGGTGCGGGACAGGATGAGGAATCCTATATTCTCTATGGCGGATACAATCCCCTGTCCGTCACGCTGACTCACATTCTGAACAACCGCGCGGGACTGGCCTGGACATCCTACTCCCACACCGGAGTGCCTGTCGCGACTTTTGCCATGGGTGTCGGTTCGGATATGTATAACGGTTACTACGACAACACGGATATTTTCAAAAAGACCTCCGCCCTTATGGCCGTAGCTCCCTGATTCGAAGGTATTAATAGAATAAAAAAGGGGTTGTGTTATCAGGGATATTGCAAAAGTTAAAAAATTGACTCTGATTACCCTCATCCCCCGACCTATATAAAACTATCTTTGCTCCCTCTCCTTTGGGAGAGGGCCGGGGTGAGGGTTGGGAAGAACGATCTCAAATGCAGCCTGAAGAATTAAAAAAAATTTTGTTGAGGTAATTATGTTAACGACATTTAAAAACCGGGACCGGAATCTCACTATCGTTCTGGCCCTGATTACGGCGGCGCTTTTTTTTATTCCCGACTATTTCGGCAAACCGCCCTCTCTCCCTGTGGAACGGGTCAGGGCTGAAGTCCTGGCGGTGGATAATTTCGGAGTCGAACAGTTCGGAATCGTCAAGACCGGCGATCAGGCTCTGACCTTAAAGGTCCTGAGCGGATCTTTCCGGGGAGAGATCATAGAGGGGACAAATCTGCTGATGGGCAAGCTGGAAATGGATAAGTTTTTCGCACCGGGAGACAAAGCCCTCGTGACCATCAATCTCAACAGGGAAAAGACCCGGATCCTTTCCAATCAGGTTGTCGATCACTTCCGGATCCGCATAGAGCTGTTCCTATTTCTTCTCTTTCTGGCTCTGCTGATCGCCTACGCAGGCTGGACGGGCATTAAAGCGGTTATTTCCTTTATCTTTACAGCTGCTATCATCTGGAAAGTCATGATTCCCGGATTTCTTACGGGACTGCCTCCCGTTCCGCTGGCTCTGGGAGTTGTTGTCGCCATGACCTTCGTTATCATCTTTCTGATCGGCGGGATTTCCAGGATGGGTGTGACGGCATTTCTCGGCGCCATATCCGGTGTGGGAGTCACCGCTCTGCTGTCTCTGATCTTCGGTTCGGCTTTTAAAGTGCACGGAGCCGTGAAACCCTTCGCGGAAACACTGTTGTATTCGGGGTATCCCGAACTGGATCTTACGGCGATCTTTCTCTCCGGTATTTTCCTGGCCTCTTCTGGGGCTGTTATGGATATCGCCATGGACATTTCCGCTTCCATGAGAGAGGTCCTGATAAAACATCCCCGTATGCACAGAAAAGAATTGATCCTTTCAGGACTGCGCGTCGGACGGGCCGTCGTCGGAACCATGACCACGACTCTTCTCCTCGCCTATTCGGGAGGGTATACGTTTATCCTGATGGTATTTATGGCCCAGGGAACGCCGTTGACCAATGTATTCAACCTCGTTTACGTCAGCTCGGAAATTCTCCACACTCTGGTAGGCAGTTTCGGACTGATTCTGGTAGCGCCCTTAACAGCCCTGATCGGCAGCTTTGTCCTCACCTCTCCGTCTCCTGCTTCTCTGCTCGCATCAGCACAGGCAGACTGAGTCATCCGATGATCAGGGTAAAGCCCATGCCGAAAGGGCGACGGGGCCCCATGTGCCAAATTTATCGTAATCTGAAGAAACATAAAGGAAAAACTATTTCAGAAAGAACATGCTCATCTGCCCTTTCCCCTTGACCATGACCGGTTCCCTTTCCTCGAAATCAAAGCGGTTCTTAACCAGCTCGTATGTGGTTTCGGAAATATTGATCCGCCCCGGTTCGGAGTTCGATTCCATTCTGGACGCCGTATTCACCGAATCGCCGAATACATCGTAGATATATTTTTTCGTGCCGACGATCGCTCCCACGGCGCTGCCGCTGTGAATGCCGATGCGTACCTGCCACTGCCGACCCGTTTCCTTCCGGTACGAATCGAGATAGGCGAGAATCTCCATGGCCGCCCTGATCATTTTTTCACCGTGGTTTGCATCGGCTTCGGGAATTCCGCAGACCGCCAGATAGGCATCGCCGATGGTCTTGATACGCTCGCAGTTATTCTTCTCCATAATCGTGTCGAATTCCGTAAAGAGCTCATTGAGCTGCTCGATCAGATCTTCCGGTTCCACTTCCGCCGACATACCGGTAAAGCCGACGAAATCGGAGAAGAAAAACGTGACATTGTCAAAGCGCTGGGGCTTGCTGACGCCCGTATCCTTCAATTCCCGGGCCACCGATTCGGGCAGTATATTGAGCAGGAGCTTCTCCGATTTTTCCCGTTCGATCTCCACATTGCGCAAGGCCTGGCGCAGACTGAGGTGTGTCCCGACGCGGGCGATCACTTCCTCTTTCTGGAAGGGTTTGGACACGTAATCGACCGCGCCGGCTGTAAAGCCCTTCACTTTATCTTCAATCTGATTGAGCGCCGATATAAAGATGACGGGAATCGGAGCCGTATCGGGATCACTTTTCAGTCTGGCGATAGTCTCGTAGCCATCCATACCGGGCATTTTGATATCAAGGAGAATCAGATCGGGCCGGGCTTTTTTCGCAATGGCTATGGCTCTCTCGCCGCTTTTGGCCTGCAGAGGATAAAAGTCTTCCTCGGTAAGCGTTTCGGTCAGAACCCGCAGGTTTTCCTCGATATCATCGACGATAAGGATGCGCGATTTCTCTTCAGCCATTTTTCCTCTTCCTTATTTCCTCTATCAGATTTTCCAGTCCGGCGTCGTTAAAATTATCAGCATATCTGATAAGGATTGCAACGAAATCGGTCAATTCCTCCCTATCGGTGAATTCCGAAGCCTTTTCCTTCAGAGCGGTAAAGTCGTTGATCAGGATAATGTCATCAATTGACTGCAGCTCGCCATCAGTCAGAAGTCCGGCAATCAGATCGAAATCGAGTTTATCGGGATCAGCTCTTTTTACGGTCTCTTCGGGAACGGTATTTTCGTACTCGAATTCCACATCGGTCTTGTCGGAAATAATCTTGTAGAGCGATTCCAGCTTGAAAGGCTTGGGGAGAAATCCGTCAAAGCCGGATTCAAAGATCTTCTGCTCGTCGTGACGGAAGGCGCTGGCCGTCAGGGCGAAAATGGTAATGGTCTTTCCCTGTTCCGTAGCCTTGATTCTGCCGACCGCTTCATATCCGTCCATCACCGGCATTTTTATATCCATAAAAATCATGGCCGGATCGAATTCGATTGTCCGCTCCACAGCTTCCCGGCCGTTTTCCGCCTCCATAGTTAGAAAACCGACATTTTCCAGCATGGATTTGAGGATAAGGCGGTTGTTTACCTTATCGTCAACAATAAGGGCTTTAACGGCGCGGCCGCCTTTGACAGCCAGGACTTTGCCGGGACTGACCTCAACTTCCGGTGCCTGTCCGGAAACTTTCAGCGGCAGATCGAAAGAGAAGGTACTGCCGATTCCCGCTTCGCTCTGAATCATCAGTTTGCCGCCCATAAGGTTGATAAAGCTGTTGGTGATAGCCAGTCCCAATCCGGTCCCGCCCTCGTGGTCCACATTGGATGACTGGATAAAGGGCTGGAGGATTTTTCCGATCTCATCTGCGGGGATGCCTTTCCCCGTATCGTTGACGGAAAAGCGGATCCGGCCCTTCTCTTCGCCGACGAGAATGCTGATGCCTCCCTCCGAAGTAAACTTGACGGCATTCCCGATGATATTGATCATGATCTGCCTCAGCTTTCCCAGATCCCCGATGACATAGGGCGGCACATCACCTGCATATTCGACATAGAAGGACAAGCCTTTGGATTTGCATTTGAGAATAAACATATCCTTCAGGTCTTCGACAAAGCGGTTCAGGTCGAAGACCGTTTCGTGCATTTCCGTCTTCCCCGATTCGATTTTGGAAATGTCGAGGATATCGTTGATCAGAGCCAGAAGGTGCTCACCGCTTCGGGAGATGGTGCTGATTTTCTCCAGCTGCCCCTCGGTGAGGTTTTTATCGGTGCTGAGCAGCTGGGTAAAACCGAGGACCGCATTGAGGGGAGTCCGCAGCTCGTGGCTCATATTGGCCAGGAATTCGCTTTTCATGCGGTTGGCATTTTCCGCCTGAACCCGGGCTTCTTTCAAAGTCTCCTCGAATTCGATCTGACCGGCCACATCGCGTATGATCGCCGTAAAATGCGGACCGTGAGAGGTCCCGCTTATACTGACATTGGCTTCCATGGGCAGAAGTTTCCCGCTTTTATGAAGGCCCGTAAAGCGTTTGATCTTCCGATCCGAATTGATGATATATTCGTTAAAAGGCCTGCTGTCCGATCGGCATTCCTCACGGACAGCATCGGGGAAATCAATAAGATCCATCATATTCACGCCTCCGATCTCATCCTCTGAATAACCGAAAAACTCCTCAGCCGCCGGATTGAAAACGTGAATATCTCCGTTTTCATGGAAGGATATGATGGGATCGGCAGCATGCTCGACGATTTTTTCCAGTTTCTCTTCGGAACTCTTTAAAAGAGCATTCTGTTTATCGATCAGCTTGTTGATCTCGCTGTATATGGCCGTAAACTCATCGTTATTGACAATGTCGATCTGATGGCTCAGTTCCTGCACGTCGGAGTTGAGTCCCTCCAGCTTTTCCCGCACCGTATCAAGGGGATTCTTAAAAGTCATTTTTATCTGGCGGAGTATATGAAAAACATAGAGACAGAACAGAAGTATCCTGGCGAAAAGAACGTGGAAAACTTCCTGCAAAGCCTTGTGATCCCCTGTCATTTTAAACAGATCGGCTCCTTCCATAAACGTGTCTTTGCTGAGTATATCCAGATTTTCCGCTGAGCCCAGCATGTAAAAGCTGGCCAGGGAATCAAAGATCTGAAAAAAGAGAAAAAAGACGATAGCCGTCATGGAAAGGAGCAATTTTATATAAAAGGAAGAATATTTCTGATGAACCTCGCGTTCATCACTGAAAATCAGTCTTTTGGCGGGAAACAGAAGATTTTCCAGATTGAGAAAGAGAATCACACCTGTGAAAAAGCCGGTGGAGATTGACTCCAGAATACGCATGAGAAAAGGAACCGGCGTACCGGACTCTTTCATGGAGCCGATGAGACTGCCGTACTGCTGCACGGCACCGAAGGAGAAAAAGACAATAGAGAGCAACACGATAAAGGGAAGCATCCCGTTGTAGACGGCCGCGGCCTTTTTCCTCATTTCCCTGCCGGGAATCACCCTGTGCCGGCATTCCCTGTTGAAGAGAAAAACCGGTTTGAGAAAAAAGTAGATCAGAAAATTAAAAAGAATAAGAGCGAGCCAGATAGCGCCGCCGGTTTCTTTGCCGGACAGGTAGCTGATACCTCTGGTCAGAGCCTCTTTCATGGCCGGTCCATCCATGCCTGTGAGAAAAAGAATGGTAAGCGGTACGAAAAAAGTCATTTTCATAACATTGAACACGAGAAAGCGGGACCGGTTTCTCTTTTTTCTTCTTAGGCGGGCCATGATCAACCTCTCCGGAGCAAGTTTATGTATTGAAATATACTATTAACTCGGAAAAAAGCAAAAACATAGACATTACGATATATGCAGGTTCCAATATTTTGTTTTTTTCATCATTATCTCTTATGAATATACATAGAAGGAAGTAATCATTGTGAACAAAAAACAATTGACAATATTCCGATGGCTCTGGATCGGATTTATGGTTCCACCGGTCGTCTGGCTGTCGGCAGGGCTCTATTTTGAAATCTGGTCTCCTCCGGAACTCCTGAGGATTATGTTATCGCCCAATATCTGGATTTACGTGCTACTGATAATCGGAGCGGTAACCTGGATTATGTTCAGGGAAATCCGCTATGTGGATCAGTACCTGGACGAAAATAAAGAAAAAGCTAGAGCCCAGAAAGCCGTTTACCGCATGCCTTTTATCTTTCTTTTCTCCATGACTTTTTACTGTATTGTCGGTCCCAACATAGCCCTGCTTGGCCAGACACTCAGTAATCCTTTTCTGGACAGCTTTGAATATGTTCTCGCCGAACTGCTCGGGATTCCCCTGATCCTGCTGTTTTCCATCCCTTTCTTTCTCCTCTATCTGAGAACAGTGGAGGAATACAGCGCCGGACTCCCTCTTCCGTCGGAAAAATACCGCTTCATGCCCTTGAGTTCGAAACTCTTCATAACTTTTCTGCTCAATCTTTTCGGAGGTATGCTGACGCTCCTTATTGCAGGCATGAGCCTGGTCTACAAAGTTCGACCGGAATCTATTGTGGAAGTATTTCTTTTCAAATCGTCTCTGGCGGCCCTGCTGATTTTTTCCATATCTCTGGTTAATCTTATTCTCACCGTCAAAGCAGTCGTAAATCCCATCAAGTCGATGATTCAGGCTTTGTCTCAGCTTTTTAACAGCATTTCAATCGGCAAGGGCAGCCTTAAGGTCGATTTTAATGTATACGTCAGAGATGAAATCGGTTACGTCTTCGAGCAGTTCAATCACTTCCTGGAAGGCTTTTCCGATCTGGTAAAAAAAATACAGGTTACCGGAGAAAACTCTGAAAAAATGAACAGGGAACTGATCGGGGTTATCGAAAAAAACAGCAAACACCTCGGACAGGTAGCCGGACTGACAGACTCTGTTGAACAGGATACGGACAGCCTGGAGGAATCCCTGGAGAAGATATCCCGGAGCAGCCGTGATACAACGGACTTTTTCGGCAAGCTCGAAGACCAGCTCAAGGACCAGCAGAAAGTTTACGGAGAGCTGAACAGTGAGAATGAGAAAATCGCCGGCGGCATAAAGGAGGAGCTGAATAAGCTCTCCCATCTTATCTCCCAGTTCGAGAATATACAGAGTTCAGCACTGGAAGCGGAAAAATCCATGATAAGCACAATAGCCAATGTGGAATCGCTTAATAAAACAACACAGATCATCGAATCGACCACAGGTTTGATAGACGATGTAGCCCAGAAGACCAATCTTCTGGCTATGAATGCCTCGATCGAAGCCGCTCATGCCGGCCAGTCCGGACGGGGTTTTGCCGTCGTCGCGGGAGAAATCCGTAAACTGGCCGAAGAGACTCAGAAGAACTCCAATAATATCAATGTTTCACTGAAGGATATGACCGAAGCCATCAGCGCGACGACCGAATCATCGACCCGGACGGAAAAAAGCCTGAAATCCATGATTGAAAAGATCTCCGATCTCTCTGTTCTATCGGCTCATCTCGGTGAATTTCTCAATGCCCTTCAGTCCAGCTTCAGCGGCTTGAACCGCAGTATGGAACAGATGGACAGAAATATGAGCGGACTGACGGGGCGATCCTCCGATGTCAAAACAAACCTGGATCAGTTCGTCCAGATATTCGGACAGTTTTCAGAGAGTTTCGGAAAAACCAGAAAAGCTGTACAATCCGTTAAGAACAATCTCGATGAAGTTAATGAATCTATGGACCGGATGAGCCGGCTGGGAAGCCAGACATCGGGTTCCGTACAATCGCTTCATCGGGTCATCGAAGGATACGAGGTATAGCAAATGGAAACCCTTAACAATGTAATCGACTCTTTTTTTCAGTTCAAAGCCTATGTGATGCTGCCGGTTTTCATATTGATCATCGGATTGATTATCAGGATGAAAACCGGCCCCCTTCTCCGGTCAGCCCTTCAGCTGGGAACAGGATTCGCCGGGGTTTTTATCGTGTTCTCCTTCTTTGTGGAGAATATACAGCCGGCGGTTCAGATGATCATGGTGGAAAGGGGACTCGACTTCCCCGTGCTCGATGTGGGATGGCCCCCTCTCGCAGCCATAACCTGGAGCTCATCCATAGCGCCCCTGACCATACCCCTTGTCATTGCCATCAACATCATTCTTCTCGCGACAAAGCTGAGCCGGACCATATACATCGATATATGGAATTTCTGGCATATGGCACTGATCGGCGCGATTCTCCTGGCTGTTTCGGACAGTTATCTGATCGCTTTTGCCGCCATAATACTCCTGACGGTTTACACTATAAAAACAGCCGACTGGGCGGCACCCTATGTAAAGAGGGAAACGGGGATCGACGGCGTGACCATCTCGCCCATATCGGTCATCGGACTTCTCCCCTTCGCCGAACTGATGGACAGGCTCTACGACAGGATCCCCGGCCTGAAGAAATGGAATTTCAATCCCCAGGACAGCGAATCCCGCTGGAAAGACATGGCCGACCCGACGGTAATCGGCTTCATCATGGGAATACTCCTGGGCGCGGCGGCCCGATACAGCATAAAAGATATTCTGGAGCTGGGAATCCACATCGCGGCGGTTATGTTTCTCCTGCCCAAGTGCGGGGGGCTGATCGGCGAGGGAATCACGCCGGTTTCCAACGCCATGAAAGAGAAGATTCAGGCACGCTTCTCCGGAAGATCGGAACTCTATGTGGCCGTTGATACGGGAATCCTGATGAACAACCGCTCGGTCATTGTTTCCGGTCTCATCCTCATGCCCCTGGCTCTGGCCATAGCCCTGGTTCTCCCGGGGAACCGGATCCTCCCGCTGGGGGATCTGCCCAATCTGCTGTCGGTTATTTCCGTAACGGTCCTGATCAGCAGGGGGAATGTTATCAGGAGTGTTCTGACGGGAATTCCCATCATAACCACCTATATACTCATATCCGATTATATGGCGGAACTTTATACCGGACTGGCGGCGGGAACAGGGATGACCTTCGGAGAGGACCAGCTTATCTCGGCATTTACCGACGGGGGGCACCATGCCCGCTTCTTCCTCTATGAACTTTTCACCGGGAATATTATCGCTATCGCATCCATACCGGTTCTTGGATTTCTGCTTTTTCTATCACACAGAAGATAT
Source organism: Spirochaetales bacterium (assembly GCA_016936555.1). GTDB lineage: Bacteria > Spirochaetota > Spirochaetia > DSM-2461 > DSM-2461 > Spirochaeta_F. The sequence continues at coordinate 61,430 of JAFGXR010000003.1, forward strand.
AGAAAAAACCAGGAAGCTCTTTATAAATAACAGGAGCCGGCTGGATAACCGGCACCTGATTGATATGACTCTTTTTCCTACCAGTTTTCGGCCAGAAGCTCGAAATGGGCCTGGGGATGGGCACAGGCGGGACAGGCTTTTGGCGCCTCGACTGCTTCCATAATGTATCCGCAGTTCCGGCAGCGCCACCAGACTGCTTCGGGTTTCTTGAACACAGTACCGTCTTCAACGTTTTTGAGAAGGCCGAGATAGCGTTTTTCATGCTGTTTCTCCGCTACGGAAACAGCTTCGAAAACCTTGGCGACATTTTCAAAACCCTCTTCTCTGGCTTTTGCGGCGAATGCGGGATAGAGATCGGTCCACTCTTCGTGCTCGCCACCGGCGGCAGCTTTCAGGTTTTCCGCTGTGGTTCCGATAACTCCGGCGGGAAAAGCCGCCGTTATCTCAGTCATGCCGCCTTCAAGAAATTTAAAGAATCTCTTGGCGTGCTCTTTCTCCTGATCAGCCGTTTCTTCGAAGATATCGGCAATCTGAACCAGCCCTTCTTTTCTTGCAGCCCCTGCGTAATAGGTGTAGCGGTTTCTAGCCTGCGATTCACCGGCGAAAGCTTTAAGCAGATTTTTTTCCGTTTCTGTTCCTCTAATAGACATTGCACTCTCCTTGTATATATCATTGAATTTAATTGATAACTGACAATATAGTTTAATAATAGTATAGAATAAAAAAAAAGGGGGTATCAAACGAAAAAAAGTGTCCATTTTTCCGACCGGGACAACCGGAAAATGCAGGAGCAGCGCTTGGACCTTCTCTTCAGTCAGCTGCCCCTGGTCATTCACGCCGCGCTGCTTGTCGGAACGCTGAATATTCTCTTTCTCAAAGATATTGTCCCCTTGAAATCGCTCCTGCTCTGGTATGGGATGCTCGCGACCGTAACCGCTTTGAGACAGATCTACTATTTGTTGTACAAGCGTGACGCATACAGGCATCTCAAGCAGTATTACTTAGTAAATTTCACAGGCATGGTACTCTCATCCTCCGTTTGGGGAAGTACCGGATTCATAATATTCGGCTCCGAACCCCTGAACAATTTCCTTATAATAATTACAATACTGGGGATTATCATCGCAGGCATAACCTCTCTGGCAAGCGATAGGAGAATGCTCTTCTCTTTCATTTCCATAATCATCCTGCCTCTGATGCTGAAAGTATTTCTCTTCAATCAGAAAGAGTACAATCTGATAGGTGTATTTCTTTTAATTTTTTTCCTTCTCATGGTTACCGTCGCTATCAGAATCAACAAACTGATTGTGAGCAACCTCTCATTCGAAGAATCCCAGATGAAGATTATCGAAAAGCTGACATACAGCGAAGAGAGGTTCCGCTCCATATTTGAAAAAGCCCCGAGCGGAATCTTTTACTACAATCAATCGTTGATTATTTCGGAATGCAATGAAGTCTTCGCCGCGATTCTCGATGCACCGAGAGAAAAATTCCTGAATCTGGATATGAATCTGCTCCATGACAAAAGGATCATTCCATTTTTGGAAAAGCCGTTTTCCGGGGGAATGGGAACCTATGAAGGGTACTATAATTCAACCATATCGGGAAAAGGACTCTGGATCAGTATGATCTGCTCCCCTCTGTTCAATAAAGAGGGAGACATAAAAGGGGCTGTCGGTATTGTCCAGAACAGAAGCGAATTTCATAAAATCGAAGAAAAAATGACCTTTATGGCCTATCACGATAATCTGACAGGGCTGCCTAACCGCCTTCTTCTGAAAGACAGACTCGGCCAGGCTGTCATGCAGGCGGGAAGAGGACGTTATCACGGAGCTCTTCTTTTTCTCGATCTGGATAATTTCAAGACCATCAACGATTCTCTGGGGCATGAAACAGGCGATATGCTTCTGATCGAAACAGGAGAGCGGATCCGGTCTCTTCTCCGCGAAGAGGATACGGTATCGAGAATCGGCGGCGATGAGTTCGTCATAATTCTCAACAGGCTGAGAGAATCGGAAGGGGCGAGCATCTCGGCTGCGGGCCTCGTTGCCGACAAGATCCATCAGAAACTTACAGAACCGTTCCATCTGGACAACAAGAGTCTCTACACATCGACCAGCATCGGAATTGTCCTTTTCTCCCATAAAGATGAAGATATTGAAACACTGCTGAAAAATGCCGATGCGGCTATGTATGAAGCCAAGAAAGAGGGCCGCAGCTCCACTCATTATTTCAATGAGGAAATCAATCAATCCATGAAGAAACGGGTTGCTCTGGAAAACAGTCTCCGTCAGGCCGTGAGAAATTCCGAACTCGCTCCCTATTTCCAGCCCATCGTCCTCATCGGTGACAGGGGGAACCGTATCTGCGGAGCCGAAGCGCTTATCCGCTGGTTCCACCCCTCGCTCGGCAATATCTCTCCGGCGGAGTTCATACCTCTGGCAGAAGAGACCGGACAGATTCTCGATATCGGGGAATGGCTGATCGGCGAAGTCTGCCGGATTTACGGGGAATGGCTGAAAATCGGCTCGGTAAGCCTCGATTACGTATCCATTAACCTGAGCGTTCTGCAGCTGCAGCAGAAAGACTTCTTCAAATCTGTTCTCAGCCATCTGAAAAGAAATTCGATTCCGCCATCGGCGGTTGTTCTGGAAATAACGGAAAACGTTCTGGTCGGGAAATTCGATCGCGTAAACAGCAATATATCCGCCCTCAGAAAGGAGGGTATCCGCTTTGCCATCGATGATTTCGGGACGGGGTATTCCTCGCTTACCTACCTGAAAAAACTCTCACTTGACATAATAAAGATCGACAGAACGTTTATCAGGGAAATTCACGACGACAGGGAAGACAGATCTCTGGTTCAGGCCATCCTGAATATCGCCAGAGATTTCGGCTTCAAGGTTATCGCCGAAGGTGTGGAAGAAGAACAGCAGATAAAAATTATGGAGGAGATGGGCTGCTTTTTCATTCAGGGATATTATTTCAGCAAGCCTCTGCCCGCAGACGGTTTTCTCAGGTTCTACAATTCTTTCAGGTCTTGATCTGCTCAAGCTCGCTGGTCAGTTTCCGAACCTGCTCGATATTCTCCACGCCGATACGTTTCAACCCGGCGGCTTCTTCTACGATGGACTGACCGAGCTGTGAGAGAACCTTTATGTTCTCCCTCGTACGATCGACGGCATCGCGGATTTTCCCCATGCTGTTGTCCCCTTTTCTCAGATCCTCCTCCATGGAATTGAGAGAGAACTGGACGTTCTCATTGGATTGGAGCAGATCGCGGACGGAACCGGTAATGGTATCGGTCCCCCTGTAGAGAGACTGCATGCTCTCCACGATTTCCCGGAGCGATTTCCCCACATCGCCGATCTGACCGGTAATCGTTTCAAAAACGGCTTTCAACTCCTGTGATGCCTGATTGGATTCCTCGAAATGCCGGGAATTCATCTCCAGGCTCTGGCGTATAACTCCTGAATTCTGACCGGTTTCCTCAGCCAGCTTGCGGATTTCCTCCGCCACGACGGCAAAGCCTCTCCCCGCGTCTCCGGCATGAGCCGCTTCGATGGCGGCATTCATAGCCAGAAGATTGGTGCGGCTCGAAATTTCCTCTATGACTTCGATCACTTCCAGGATTTCAGCGGAGGACCGTGAAAGCTTCTGGATAGAATCGAGAGAGTTTTCAAGTTTCACCGCTCCGTCCCGCGACGAGTGGTCGAGCTGTTCCAATGTTTTTATTTTTCCCTCTGCGGACTGGTGGATATAACCGATTCTTTCGACGATTTCTTCAACGGAGCCGGAAGAGCGGGAGATCGCTTCAGTCTGAAGCGTACCATTCTGCTTCACCTCTATCTGGGAACTCTGGATCTGGCTGTTTGCCAGACCGGCCTCTTCTGTCGATGAGATGAGATTGTCGGCAATTTCCTCAAGCTTCTGCAAACTGGAGGCTATGTTTTCGCTGCTCCGGCTCGTTTCCTCAGCGGCGAGAAGAAGCTTCTCCCCCACATTGAAGGAGGACTTCATCGAATCGACCAGGGCGTTGAGACGGCCGTAGCTCTCTTCGGTCTTTCTCTTCTCCTCCTGAACCGCTTTAATGGTCCTCAGCTGCATGCGGAAAACCATGACGGCGAAGGAACCGGCCATAATCAGAAACATAACGGTTATGAGCAGTTTGCCCATAATGCCCGTCTCCCCGGCAGCTCTGGCCATGGGGAGAAATTTAAAGAGGAAAAGGAGGATCTGGCCCAGACCGCCGATTACCACGACGACAACCATCTGCCACAGATGGTAGGACAGTAGCGGCGTAACGCAGATAACCGAAATCATATAGGTGGAAAAAATATAGAGATCGTTCAGCTCACGGTGCTCCTGAAGGAGAAAAATCCCGAAAGCCGCGGCGACAAATATTCCCAGGCTGACATTGCTGCTGAAACGGTAGGCCCCCCGGTAGAGCGCCAGAATGTTGAGAAGCAGCATCACCGTTACAAAAGCCTCTCCCGCGGCGACGACAAAATCGCCCCGGAGAAGACGGATCAACGTAAATATGAGAAAACTGGTTCCCAGAATCAGATTGATGAGTAAAAGAGTGACCGCTTTTTCCTGGACCGTATCGGACTCATTGCCGTATGCTTTGTGAATTCGTTTGAAAAGACTCATACTATTTATTATTGAGCATGTTTTTTTTGCCTACAAATTTTTTGTTACTTTTAGGCACGATCTCCGTAACAATTTGTGAAAGCATGGAGTATTCAATGAATGATAACCGGCAGTTTATCGAAATTTACGATGAATATGCAGAACCGATTTACCGCTATATACACTATAAGACCTGTCAGAGGGAAACCGCCGAAGACCTGACGAGCCAGACCTTCCTCAAGGCCATGGAAAAATGGCATCAGTTCAACAGCGCAAGAGGATCTCTTTCCTCATGGCTGTACGGCATCGCCCGGAATCTGGTAACCGATCATTACCGCTCCCGGGGGAGATGGGGCTTTATCAGTGATATCAGCGACATCTGGGATATGCCTGCCTCAGACAATGTCATCGGGGAGATCATCGGGAAAGAGGAGAAACAAGAACTCCACAGAGCTCTCGGGACTCTGCCGTCAAGGCACAGGGAGATTGTTATACTCCGGGTCTGGGAGGATCTTCCCTACAGGGATATTGCGGCTATAACCGGGAAAAGCGAAGCCAACTGCAAAATGCTTTTTTCCAGAGCCCTGAAAAAACTGAAGAGCCGTCTGGGGCCGGTTGTTCTCTGCGAACTGATCCTTGCCCGTCCTTTTTTCGAAAGGAGAGAATTATGAAAGACAGAATCAGAACCATACTCGAAGAACTATATGAAGCGGATCCCGCACTGAAAGACCAGGAAAAGAGACTCATTCCGCTTCTGGAAAAGCTGCTGAAAGGCAGAGCCGATGCGTCAATGGACAGCCGATTCAGGGAGGATCTGAGACGGGAACTCCTTGAAAAAGAAGAATCGGGCACACCACGGTCAGGGTTCAGGCCTGCCCTTTTTCTTATCTCCGGCGCGGCGGCCGCCCTGCTGGCGGTAGCACTGACCCTCCCCTCATTGATAGATCGATTCGGCGGCGGCTCGGAAGAGACCGCGCTGGAGATACGGTCTATGGCTATGGCCAAATCCGCCGATGCATCGTTGATGGAATCCCCGGAGGAAGCACCTCTCTTCGCCATGGCCATGGAAAGCGAAGCGCCCCCGGTTCCGCAGTCCCGTTCCCGTGACAGGAGCGAAACGGCCGGATTCAATACGGAAGAATACAGCAGGATTTATGAGAAGGGCTTTCTTTCCGTTATGGATAACCCCCTTTCGACTTTTTCGATCGATGTGGATACCGCTTCCTATGCCAATGTGCGGCGCTTTCTCAATTCCGGAACGCTACCTCCACCCGATGCGGTCCGCATTGAAGAACTGATCAATTATTTCCCCTACCATATGGAAGGGCCGAAGGACAACGGCCCCTTTGCCGTCCAGACGGTACTTTCTCAATCGCCCTGGAACAGAGATAATCTCCTTTTGAAAATCGGCATTCAGGGCCGGAAAATATCTTTTGAAGAGCTTCCTCCCAACAATCTGGTATTCCTTCTCGATGTATCGGGCTCTATGGACGATCCCGGTAAGCTACCTCTCTTGAAGAACGCCATGAAAATGATAATAGCCAATATGAGACGGGAAGACAGCATAGCCATTTGCGTATACGCCGGAGCAGCCGGTACGGTCATCGCTCCGACCGGCGGTGTCAATAAAAAAGCCATTGCCGAAGCGCTGGAACAGCTGGAAGCCGGCGGTTCCACAGCGGGAGCCGAAGGGATAGAACTGGCCTATGAACTGGCTCAGAAGAACTTCGACAGCAGGGGCAACAACAGAATCATTCTGGCGACAGACGGCGATTTCAACGTAGGTCCCTCCTCGGAGGGGGAACTGGTGCGGATGATCGAAGAGAAAAGGATGAGCGGGATATATCTCACCGTTCTGGGGTTCGGTTCCGGTAATATCAAGGACTCCAAAATGGAGATGCTCGCCGATAAGGGCAAGGGCAATTACGCCTACATAGACACCCTGATGGAAGCGAGAAAAGTTCTTGTGGAGCAGATGGGCGGAACCTTCTTCACCATAGCTGAAGATGTGAAGCTCCAGCTGGAGTTCAACCCCGTTCTAATCGATTCCTACAGACTTATAGGCTATGAAAACCGGATGCTCGCCCGCGAGGATTTCGACGATGACCAGAAAGACGCCGGAGAGCTGGGCGCCGGACACAGCGTCACGGCTTTATACGAGCTGATACCTGCCGGCGGAAGAGAAAGCGGTACGGCTTTGAAATACCAGAATACCACTGTGAATGCCCAGGCCTTAGGCTCAGGGGAAATTCTCACGATAAAAATGCGTTATAAACAGCCCGGAGCCGAACAGAGCATACTGCTGGAGCAACCGGTAGAGAACAGGCTTATGGATTTCGACTCCGCCGATGATGATTTCCGTTTCGCATCAGCCGTGGCCATGTGGGGCCTCCTGCTCAGAGATTCGGATTACAGGGGCGGAGCCTCCTTCGATAAGGTTCTCGAAATCGCGCGGAATGCCAGAGGAGACGACCCGGAAGGCTACAGAAATGAGTTTATCAGGCTTGTATCTCTGAGCCGGGAGCTGGCCGAATAAGTGTTTACGCTCTGCAGAACATCCGGGGGGACCAGAAAAGAAGAGTTCTTCAATCGGGCAGATCCGCCTTGATAACACAGTTTTTTCCCCGGTTTTTTGCCCTGTAAAGAGCTTTATCAGCCCTTTCGATAAAGCTGTCTGCTGTTTCAGGCGCGCGATACCGGGCGACCCCCACCGAAACGGTTATGCCCCGGAGTCTCTGATCTTCTTCCTCTCCCCTTTCGAAACGGGTGCGTATCCTTTCGGCAACTTCAAAAGCCTCGTCCAAAGAGGTTTCGGGGAGTATTACCGAGAACTCCTCCCCGCCGTACCGGCAGGGGATATCTCTTTCCCTGGCTGAGCCGCGGATGATCGCCCCCATTTTTTTAAGGACCTCGTCACCCTGCTTATGGCCCCACGTATCGTTGAAGTTTTTGAAGTTATCCACATCGGCCATAATCAGCGAAAGAGGCGCGCCCTTTTCCGGGTTTGCCTCTATCTCCTTTTCAAGGATGCGATGGAGATACCCGGCGTTATAGAGACCGGTCAGACTGTCGGTGATGCTGGCCACGCGGAATCTGTCGCGGCTTCTGGCCAGAAGGTCTCTCTGATAGAAAGAACGGGAATAGCGCCGGATCAGCATCTGGGACTGAATGATGATAAAAATGACAAAACCCGGCGGCGATAAATACATGGAGGTGAGGATCTGGGACGCATAGAGAATGTCATTGACCACAGTAACGGAGAATATGATGTAGGCGGCGGAGAGCATGGGAGCTTCCTCACGGCGGGCTTTCATAGCCCGGACCTGTATCCACGCCGCGTAAAAAAGTCCGGCAACCATCAGACCTTCCGCATAGGGCACCATGTGATTATTGATTCTCACAGGCAGTATCCAGACCAGCATTCCGTAGAAAAGGGTTAAGCCGATATAAACCCGCTTGAAGGCAAGGGAAGATTCCCGGGGAAAGAGAGCCGACATAAAAAGAGCCAGAAGAGGCGCTGATCCGTAAAAAGGTATAAACTCCAGTTTACGCAGGATCTCCCAGGGGAAGGAGGGAATGGCAAACGTGAGAAGCTGCTCTCCCGTACAGAGAATTCTGATCAGAAAAGTAAGGCAGATCAATCCGAAATAAAAGGCGGCTTTCTCCTCCCTTCTCTGGACATAAATGCCGATGTGAAATAAAGCTATGGCCAGGAGGATACCGGCTATAGCCACTTCGCCGATGAGACGGCTATCTCTGTAGAGGGAAATGCCGGAGAGATCTCCCACAAAAAGACTTCTCCAGATCCCGCTTTTCCTGTAGTCGAAATTGCTCACGTGAATCAGGATTTCTACCCTGTCCTTTTCTGTATGAAAAGCGACGAGACGGGGAAGAAACTGAGGACGGCTCTTTTCGGAACTTGTACCGGCAACTCCGTTGCCTCCCGAATCTTTTCCATCGATATACAGACGGTAGGAACTGACCAGTTCGGGCATGTAGATGCTGTAGATTTTTCCCGGCTCCAGGCCTGTCAATTCGAGGCGGAGCGTTCCGTATCCATGGGCCGGATGATCAGTGAATTGATCCCAGCTGCCCGGTACGGGGATGTATTCCGGCATGGGTAGATCGGACTGGAGATTCCTGTCCGGAATAAGAAAGGTATTCCAGTAAAACTCCCAATAGCCGTCAAGCCGGATGATGCTTCCCTGTTCCAGAGCCTGATCAATATAGGCGATGGTCCCTTTCTCATAACCGGTAGCCGCTCCTTCAGCCCTCAGGCCGGAAAAACAGGACAGAATGAGAACAAGCAATAAGCCCGGGAAGAATCTGAAATTCATTGGGCTATTATAAATCATCTGTTTCAGCAGGACAAGAGAAATGACTTTTCTCTTTACTATACGACCGGTCTATTATTATTTTGACTGCGAGAGGTATGCACTATGATTAATTACGGATTGATACCGGATGAACTCCCCCTGATCCCCGTGAAAGGATCGGTGATATTTCCGGGCAGCGATAATCACATCAGGATTTCCGGACTCGAACAGGGAGACAAATACAATGCCGGAGAAGAGGGAAAGGATACATACGCCATCGCTCTGTCCATGAGAAAAAACTTCAATCTCAATGAAATGGACGAGGATGATTTCTATAAAGTCGGAACACTGGTCCGGATTCTCGACAATGAGAAAACAGCCGACGGCTATAAAATCCTGACCCATGGTGTGGAAAGGGTTCAGATATTGAACATAAGGAAGGAGGAAGGGATCTATTATGCCCGATTCACCCTCCTCCTCGACGATATGGATCTGGAGAGGAGCAATCAGCAGGATCTGCTTACCTATATAAAAGATATTTCCACCGAAACGGCGCGGTACTTCCAGGGGTCGGATAAAATAATAAAGACGATTGAGGAATTCGAAGAACCCTCGTCACTGATCTATTACATTGCCCCCTACCTGAATATATCCCGCTCTGAAAAACAGGAGCTCCTTGAGATCACCTCCGTCAGGGAAAGGGGGATGAAATTCCTCGACTATCTTATCCGCCAGAAGGAATCGATCAAAATCCAGGCGGAAATGGCTCAGAAAGTCAACGAGAAAGCCAATAAGAGCTACCGGGAGAGTATTCTGCGGGAGCAGCTCAAATCCATTCAGGAAGAGCTCAATGACGGCAGAAAGAACAAAGGCGAAACTCTGAGAGAGAAAGTAGACAGCTCGGATATGCCGGAAGAGGTGAAGCAGATCGCTCTGGAGGAATTGGAGAAACTGGAAGCCCAGGGCCCCAACGGGTCGGACAGCCATGTCATCCGCAACTATCTGGATCTTCTCGTCGCCCTTCCCTGGAAAGAGCCGGAGGAACAGGACATCGACATCAATCTGGCCAGAGATATCCTGGACAGGGACCATTACGGACTCGATAAAGTGAAAGAGCGGATCATCCAGCATCTGGCGGTCATGAAGCTCAAGAAAGGGAAAAAAGGGTCCATCCTCCTTCTGGTCGGCCCTCCCGGAACGGGAAAAACGAGTCTGGGAAAAAGTGTGGCCGGGGCTCTGAACAGGCAGTTCGTCCGGATCAGTCTCGGGGGAATCCGCGATGAGGCGGATATCCGCGGCCACAGACGGACCTACGTGGGAGCCCTGCCGGGGCGGATCATTCAGGGAATGAAAAAAGCCGGTGAGAGAAATCCCGTTTTTATGCTCGACGAAGTGGACAAGGTCATGCGGGGTTTCAGCGGCGATCCGGCCAGCGCCCTACTGGAAGTCCTCGATCCCGAGCAGAACAACAGTTTCTCCGATCATTACCTGGAAGTCCCCTACGATCTTTCCGACGTGTTCTTCATAGCCACGGCCAATTCGATCGAAACCATTCCGGGGCCTCTGCTCGACAGAATGGAAGTCATCCATATTTCGGGTTACACGAACCACGAGAAGTTTTTTATCGGCAAAGAGCACCTGATTCCCCGGGTTCTGGAGGAACACGGTCTGGACGACGGTAAAATGATCATCGACGATGAATCTCTGACCGAAGTCATCGAAAATTACACCCGTGAAGCCGGGGTGAGGACCCTGAAGAGACAGCTCGATTCCCTGGCCAGAATCTCATCGGAAAAAGTGGTTTCGGGAAAGGAAAAACTGCCCTACCATATAAATGCCGGAAAAGTGGAGGAGTTCCTGGGCCGGGAGAGAGTGCGCCACGCCATAGCTGAAGCGGACAACCCTCCCGGTGTCGTGACTGGACTGGCCTGGACGCCCGTGGGAGGAGAGATTCTCTTTATAGAAAGCACCAATATGCCCGGAACCGGGCAGCTGACCCTGACCGGTCAGATGGGCGATGTCATGAAAGAGTCGGCTCAGATCTCCCGGAGCCTGATCCGCTCGAGGCTGGCACTCTTTGCGGCGGGATTCTCCTTCAGCGAGAACGACCTGCATATCCACATTCCTTCGGGAGCCGTACCGAAAGACGGACCTTCGGCGGGCATTGCCCTGTTCACCTCTCTGGCATCGCTGGTAACGGGCAGAAAAGTGGATCCCAAGCTGGCCATGACCGGAGAGATTACTTTGCGCGGATCGGTAATGCCCATCGGGGGGCTGAAAGAGAAGGTTCTGGCGGCACACAGGGCCGGGATAAAGAAAATACTCATTCCCGAAGAGAACAGAAAAGATCTCGAGGATGTCCCTCAGGAGATCAAAGAGGAACTGGAGTTCAAAGCCCTTTCGACGGTTGAGGAAGTGATACTGGAGACCCTGGGAATCAAGCTGCCCCGCTTCGGCGGGAACAGTCCCGATCCGGACAGACATGAGGTGAAAATTGAAAAATAATAATACGAAGGAGCATATTCTGAGCCGCGGCCTGGCTGTGGTAAAGGAAAAGGGATTCAAAAATACAGGAATCAGTGAAATACTGAAATCCGCTTCGGTTCCCAAAGGCTCCTTCTATTATTATTTTGACAGCAAAAGCGATTTCGGGATAGAACTGCTCGATTTTGCGGCCCGGTCCTTCTTCGATGAAATTGAATCACATTTCTCCCGGGAGATTCCGCCGCTGAAACGGATCGAAACTTTTTTCGAGGACCAGATCGATCAATTGAAGAACGCCCCCTGCCGGTGCAACTGTCTTTTCGGCAGGCTCTCCCAGGAGATGACCGATGAGGATCCGCGGTTCAGGGAGGAGCTGAAAAACATATTCGATTCATGGCTCAAATACTTCAGCGATGCTCTGGCAGAAGCGGAGGAAGAAGGTTCGGTCCGCCTTGAATACAGCGCCGAATCTCTGGCGAGATTTATTCTCTCCGGCTGGGAAGGCGCCCTTCTTCAAAGCAAACTGCTCCAGTCCGTCCGGCCTCTTGAGGAATTCCGCACTATTTTTCTAGCCATGATCAGAGTGAAATAACCGTCCGGTTCCTTCCGGTTCTCTTGGCTTCGTAAAGAGCTTTGTCAGCTCTGTCGATTAAACTCCCCGTATCTTCATCCTTCCGGATTTCAGCGGCTCCCAGGCTTATGGTTACATGGTCCGGAATGGATTTAAATGTAACGACTTCCACGGCCGTGCGCAGCCTTTCTGCGATAATTTCAGCGGAAGAGAGGTGTGTATCGGACAGTATGAGAAGAAACTCTTCGCCGCCGTAACGGACAGCCAGATCGGTTTTCCGGATCGATGCCAGTGTCAGAGCGGCAATAGCGACGAGAACATCATCTCCCGCGAGATGCCCGAAGCTGTCATTCACAACTTTGAAAAAATCCAGGTCGAAGAGCAGAATGCAGAAAGGGGTCCCCTTTCTCTGATAAGCTTCAAACTGAAATGACAGAAAATCATCACAATACCGTCTGTTGTAAAGTCCCGTCAAAGGGTCTCTGAGTGAAATTTCCTTGATTTCTCTATGGGTTTTCTCCAGTTCATCGGCCATTTTGAGCATCTTTTGCTGGGTCAGTTCCCGGATCCGGGAAATATAAAGGGAAAAGACGAAAAAGGCCAGGAGAGGCAGAAGGCTTACAGGTGAAATGATTTTTCCATTCATCAGATAGTAGAGGATGAAAAAATATACCAGGCCCGCCGAATGGGTTATGATAAGCCTGATTCGTGTTAACCGGTAGAGAAAGGAAAAAGCCAGTATACCGAAAGTATAGGCGAGAAAATCCCCATCCTGCAGGGAATCGAAAACGGAGATTCCTATGAGGATAAAATAAGAAGCCAGCAGATAGAGAAATATCACGATTTCAAGTGTCGATTTGTGCTTTTTTTTCGATAAAAGGAGATAAAGCAAACCCATAAGAAAAGAGAGATAAGTCAGAATCAGAAAAGAAGAAAAGTAGTAAATAAACAATGGAAAATCAGAGCCGTTTGCCTTTCTGACCCCGAAAATGATTGTAAATGAAAGCGCGAAGATGCCCGTGAGAATTGAAACAGTCTTCATACTCCTGAGATTGTCATCTTCGCGGATATGATTCAGCTCCTGGGCAAATGTTTTCTCGGTCAGTTTTTCCCCCATACTGATATAATAGTACAAAGGGAAAAGCTATGCCAATTATTCCGTAACCGGAACCGAACTGTCGGGCGGAAGCGAAAGGGAGAATATAAAGGATCCCAGTCCGAAAAAAGCCGCCATGGAGAAAAGCATTTCCAGTCCCAGAGACTCCCAGAGCAGACCGCCGGCAATGGCGATGACAATGCTGATAAGGTGGTTGATGGAAATTCCCGCGGAGAGAGCCGTCGTCACTTCCTCCTTCGATTCGGAAAGCGTTTTAACATATTTCGCCCGGGCCATCCCCACCATGAACAGCATGGCATCGAGGACAAAAGCCGTGGAGACAACAATGAAAGCGGTATGTTCATCAAAGAGACGATGGGAGAAACCGTAAACCAGGCAAAGAACGAAGAGAATAACCGTGTCGGCTACCAGAATCACTTTATAACCGACTTTATCCATCAACCGGCCCAGCAGAGGATTGAGAAAAATATTGCCGAGAGACCACAGGCTGTAGAGAAAAGCGATGTATTCCGTTTTGGCCCCGTAATTCATGATCAGGACATAAGGCGCGAAAGTGAGAAAGACCTGCTTCCGGGCGCCGAAAAACATCTCGAGAATATAATAGCGGGTGAACTTGCGGCTGAAAGTTATTTTCTGCTTTTTTACATGATCGTCGCGGTTTTTCATTTTCGCCGTCATGATAATACCGCCCAGAAGGATCAGAGCGCCGATAAGGTAAGTGGCTCTATAGGGCAGGGTCTCCGGCAGTTCCCCTCCGAAACGGCGGACCAGGAGAAATATCAGCGGAACCAGATAATAGCCGGCCAGCTGTCCCGCATTTCCGGCGCTTCCCACGGTCCCCATGGCCAGCCCCTCTTTTCCCGCTCTGGCCAGATGGAGGGTAATGGAGTTCCGGATCGGCATAAGCATGTGCTCTCCCGTACTCCAGAGAACGATAAGAACAATGGCAGGGGCCACATTCATACCGAAAAACCCCAGGCCCAGAAGCCCCAGGAAGGAGACAATGAGAGAAAAATACATGACCCGCAGTTCGTTGAACCGGTAGAGGAGGCCCATGATCAGAAAAAGAAGAAGCCCCGGCAGTTCGCGGGGAAACTCGACGATGCCCCTCCCGGCCCGGCTTATACCCAGAATATCGTGAAGGAAATTATTAAGGACGCCGTTCGCCATACCCGTGGCGATTCCGAAAATAAGCATGGCCGCAAGGAATCCGCGTACCCCTTCCCCGGAAAAGACAGTATCGGCCGATTGAAGTAACCTGTTCTTTTTCATATTGGAAAAGAGTATATATTATTCTGCAGATATAAACAGCCTCAAAATTTCAGATACATATGGCTTTCCAGTTCGAGAAGTTTTTTCTTGGCGGGAATACCCCCCGCATACCCTCCGAGAGAGCCGTCGCTGGCAATAATTCTGTGACAGGGAATCATGATGGAAATGGCATTGGCTCCGTTCGCCCCCGCGACAGCCCGCACCGCTGATTCGCGGCCCATACCGGCGGCCAGTCCTCCATAGCTTTCGGTTTTTCCGTAGGGAATCTTCTGCAGAGCCTCCCAGACTTCCTTCTGGAAGCCGGTTCCCACTGTCAGAAGGGGGATCGAGAAAGCCTCCCTTTTACCGCTGAAGTACTCTTCCAACTGGCGTTCCGTATCCTCAAAAAGCTGACAGTTCCCCTCGGAAAACGATGCTTTGAGACAGATTGCGAGACGGCTGTCTATGCGGCCTCTCATCTTTCTGTATTTCCAATCGAGCAGACAGAGTTTTCCTTCATATTCTCCCAGAATAACTTCTCCGGGAGGGATTTTGATTGTTTTTACAATTATATTGTTCATATTGGATATTATACCATGGAAAACCCCAACATACTTAACATTTGATTACATCGAGCACAAATTATCAAAAGTGCTTTTTCAAATGCCGGTATAGTGTATACAGGAGGAGAGATTGGACTGGATAGACAGACTGAACAAGGCAGTTGCCTATATGGATGAACATCTGGAAGAGCCTATGGATATCAGGCTTATTGCGGCTGCCGCCAATACAAGCCACTTTCATTTCCAGAGGATGTTCGCCCTTATCAGCGGAATGACTGTGGCGGAATACATCCGGAAAAGAAGACTCATTCCGCCTCTGACCTGGGCGGTCTTTCCCGGCAAAGGAAAAATGCCCGATTCAATTCAGGTCGTATGGAAGAGGATATTTTCCGAATGGTTTCCCGCAATGGACTACGAACACGCCGAAGGGCCTGAACTGGAAGTCTACCTGCCGGAGCCCTGTGACGATGGCGAAAGCTCTTTCGAAGTGTGGATTCCCATCGTGAAAAAGTAGAATCTCAAACCGGGGCTTTCAGTCCCGTCAGAGCATCGCCGACAGCTTCGAGGAGTTTCTCCTCGCTGATCGGTTTGATCAGGTAGTCTACCGGTCCCGTCGTCATAGCCCGCCGCTTCGTATTCTCATCCCGGTATGCGGTGAGATAGAGCACGGGCGTCGATGTGAGAATTTTCATTCTCTGTACGGCCGACACCCCGTCGACGAAACTGTTGAGATTGATATCCATGATAACGAGGTCCGGTTTGTGCTTGACTATGGCGGGCATGAAATTCTCGCTGGTCATGACCACCTCCGGAACATCGTAACCGGCTTTCTGAAGACTCTCCTGAATCTCCATTCCCACGAGGACTTCATCCTCGACGACCAGAATACGCGCCTTTCCCATATTAGGCTCCTGAATGTTTTATTTTATACTTTATTAAATATGTAGCCGAGTGTAACATATAAAAGGTATGCCGGTAAATCGAAAACGCTTCAGACTGAACGATCACAGAGTCGTAATCATTCACGACTACCTCTATTCCCGTCAGAAATATCCTCTCATTGTCATTACAACCGCTCTTTATGCCATGATTATATTCCTGTGGGGAGAGAATTTCGAGATTTCAGCCAATTATTTTATTATATTCCCTATAATCGTTGTCGCCGTAAGTTTCGGTTTCAAAGGAGGTCTCATAGCCGGTGCCCTGGGTTTGCCGTCGAATCTCCTTCTGTTCCACATCATCCATCATCCCGAATACGCGCCGGCGAGCCTGACCATGGCGGAAATGTCTGGAGTCGTCCTGGGATCGAGCCTCGGTTACGTGAGCGATTTCTTCACCCGTATGAAAGAGGAGATGAGGAGGCGGGAAAAGAGCGAAGCGGCTCTGGCTGAATCTCTGGAAGAAAAGGAAATACTCCTGCAGGAGATCAGCCACAGGGTCAAAAACAATCTGAACCTGATCAAGAGCTTCATTCAGCTTCAGGCTAACCGGTTCGGCGAGGGAGAGACACGGGATATCCTACTCGCCATGAGAAACAGAGTCATCGCCATAGCGATGGTGCAGGATCTTCTCTACGCACAGGATTCCCTTGAAAAACTGGACTTCAGGGTCTACATAAAGGAACTGACGGAAGCGTTCCTCGGAGGGGCGGACCGGAATTTCATGAATATCGAGCTGCTGCCCTGCCCCTCTCCGGTTATGTTTGACAGCCGCAAAGTCACATCTCTGGGCATCATAACCAATGAGATTCTCACCAACGCATCAAAATACGCCCGTCCGGAAAAAGGGAGTCCGGAGCTGATAATTACGATGGATGTCCGGGAGGATAGCCTGATCCTGACCTTCCGGGACAACGGTCCCGGTTATCCCGAGACAGAGGAAGGAACCGGACTGGGCTTCAAGCTGATACGGGCTCTTCTGTCGGAGCTTAAGGGAGAGCTTACTGTCAACAGTGGAAAAGAAGGCGAAGGCGAATTAAAAATAGAAATTCCTGTAGTATAATTTATTTCATGAAACGCCTCATTTTCTTTTTCGCGCTGACCGGTTTTCTCTGTTCTGCCCTTCCGGCAGAATCGATATCTCTTTCAATCAGCGTCATCAGTCCCGAGAACAGGGAAAACAGAACCCGGCTGGAATCCCTTCTCGTCCGGACCGCATCGGGCGCCTCGAGACGGTACGGACAATATTTCGACGTTTTTTTTGAGGAACGCAGCGGCTCGGCCGACAGCGATTACGGGCTTAGCATAACAGCTCTCATGGAAGGCGAATCTCCCGCCCTGGCTCTTCAATTTACGCCGCGGAAAGGCGGAACCGCTCTGAGCCGAACCATAATGGGAGAGATTAACGATGAAACACCGACCTATCTCTCGGAACTGATTTTCAGCATATGGGCTATAACAAATCCTTCGCGGATAAAGCCCGATGTACCCCTGCCCCGATTCCTGGAAGAGGTTCCCTCACTTTTCCTTGTAGAGTCGGCCATTCCCGATTTCACGGGTTACAACACGGCATCGGCTGTAGCCGTGAAGGAAAACGGCAATCTCGTTATGGCCTTGGGAGCCCTCTGCTATGAAACGGACAGTGATTTCAATCCCCTTGTCCAGCTGGCGGGAGACCTGTACTCTCCTTCAAGCTCACTATTTTTCTTCGGCGCCGGCATAACACCGGGGGGATCGGTCTATCTGAAGCCGACGAACGGCCGGGATATCTATAAAATTATAGAGGGAGCGCCCCGCACCATGAAAATCCGCACCGGGATCGATGTAAACGGTCCCATGGCGGTTCTTCCCGACGGGACTGCCATCCTCTATCACACGGTCAGCCGCAAGTTCGTCCGGATAGAGGGAGGAAGAAGAAGCGATCTGGAAATCCCCCTCGGTCCCTACACCTATGTCTACGCCATGGCTCCCGGTCCGGAAGGCAATCTATGGCTCCACGACAACGTGGAACAGCGCTTTAAGGTCTTCACGGGAACCGGTTCTTTTATCAACTCTCTTATGCCCGTGGGAATGGGAGAAGATGTCCTGGCCCCCATGTCCATGGTCGTTCTCGATGACGGAGCCCTGATGCTCTATTCCAACAGCGCACTGTACAAATTCAGCAGTGAAGGCGTGCTTCTCTGGAAAATGACGGGATACCATTTCAGGGAGGAGGAATCCTTTCCCATGACGCCTCTCAATCTGGCTGTGGATCAGGACAGGGGCTTTATCTATCTGGCCGATTACGCCGCCAACCGGATACTCAAATTCTACGACCCCGCTCTGGACCGGAATGAGAATAATTCCCGCAGAGAAACAGAGGGAATTCTGGAACTGAACAGGGTGATAGATGAGGATCCCTACGGGGAGGCTCCGATCCGGCGCAAAGCCCTCTACTACAGGGAAAAGGAAGACTGGGTTCTGGCCCGCTTCTGGCTGGAAGAGCTGATCAACATCAACCCCTTCGACGGCGAAGCTTCGGTTATGCTCGAAGAGATCGAGATCCGGGGACTGATGAAACAGGCTGCGGAACTGGAAGGGGAAACACTCCGGACTGCCCGGGCGATCGGCCCGGAATCGGCCAGAGAGCTCTACAGCCGTACAGTGCGGCTCTATGAAAAAATAATGAGCCTCGACAGTGCCGACCATGAAGCCTCTTCCAGAATGAACCGTTTCAAGGAAGCCTTCTATAACGAATCGGCCGGAACCGGAGAAAGGGATGAGAAGCCACTGACAATCGCAGCGGTGTCCGTAAAGGGAATATTTCCGGCGCTGATCCACTTTTACAGAGGCAATCCCGTGGGGACAGTGACTGTCCGGAATGATTTCGATCAGGCGATAGGCAATGTGAGAGCGCAATTGAATCTGAAAGAATATATCGATTTCCCCGTTGAATCAGAGCCAGTTTCCATACTTGAACCCGGGGAAGAGGTCACCCTCCCCCTAAAGATCCTGCTCAATGAAAAAGCTTTTAACCTGAGGGAGGATCTGCCCCTTCAGTTTCAGGTAACAATTCTCTACGAATCGGAGGGAAGATCAGGCGAAACAGGAAAAACAGGAAGCACAACACTTTACAGGCGCACAGCTCTGACCTGGGACAACACAGCCAAGCTTGCCGCATTTATCATGCCTAACGAGTCGGTCGTCACGACTTTCTCCCACAGGGTCCTGGCCGATAGCGCAGATGTCCAGGGTCTGCCTCCGGAAATGGTCAGGGCCGCCCGGCTCTGCGATGCCCTGGGAACCTATGGTATAAAATATATCGAAGATCCCGATTCGCCTTTTTCAAGGCAGTTCGAAGCGGAGGGGATAATCGACACAGTCCGCTACCCCCGGACGACCCTGCAGATACGGTCCGGGGACTGCGATGACTCGACTGCCCTTCTGACATCGCTGCTTGAGTCTTCCGGGATCGCCACGGCGATCATGACTTCACCGGGCCATGTCTTCGCGGCTTTCGATACGGAGGAGCCTGCGGGGAACCGGTGGATGTTTGAAAAAGAGGGAAGGGAGATCATCGTCGATGGGGGGACGATCTGGATACCCCTTGAATCGACTTATTTGAATGAAGGCTTCGACGCTTCCTGGGAGAAAGCATCCCGGATTATCACCCGGTACTCACCGGGTGAAATCGATTTTCTTCCCGTTGCAGATCAGAGAAAGGACTTTCCTCCCCTCCCCCTGGGAGAGAGTTCCATCATGGTCGTGGAACCTGGAAAAAGGGAAATCGATCCTCTGAACGACCGGACCCTGTCCGCTTTGACCAATTCGATTTACAACGCAAACAGAGACAGGCTATTTGAAGAGGCTGCCGGAGCCTCGGGAAGGAAACTTCATCAGCTGAAAAACAGGCTGGCTGTGCTCCATGCCCGGTTCGGAGAATGGAGGGAAGCCGAGAGAATTTTTCTGGCCCTGATTGAAGGGGACAGCCCCGCTCTCTCGCCCTATGTGAATCTGGGCAATCTCTACTACAGCAGAGGCGAATACGATAAAGCGCTGAGAATCTTTTCAGCGGCCCGGGATGTCAAAGGAGATTCACTTATGGTCAACCTGGCCCTTGCCAGAACCTACTACCGCCTGGGAGACAGAACCAATACCGGTTTTTATTACGGACTCGTAAAAAATGAATCGGCTCCCCTGTCGGAAGAATACGCCTATCTCTCAGGCAACGGAACGGTAGCCCGGGCCGGAGCTGATGATGAACCGCCTCTTCTCTGGTTAACAGAGGATTAACCATGGAAAGGCTCTTTCTCTTTTTCATTGACGGCATAGGCCTGGCTCCCCCATCGGAGAACAATCCCATAGCCGGGATGTTTTCGTCCTTAACCGGAGGGCTCGGGCTCCCCGATACCGATAAACCTCTGTTTTTTCCCCGAAGCGTTCTCTGCCCAATCGATGCCACTCTGGGCGTGAAGGGGGAACCCCAGTCGGCCACAGGCCAGACGTCCATTTTCACGGGAGTCAACGCCGCGGATTATCTGGGGTATCACCTTCCCGCTTTTCCGAACAGGGAGCTTGTATCGCTCATTGAAGAGAAAAGCCTTATGAAAGCCCTTTCGGGAAAGGGCGTTTCCGTCACCTCGGCCAACATGTATTCACATCAGTTTTTCACGGAAAGGGAAAAGGCGGAGAAGAACCGCTTCCCCGTATCGACCCTCACAATAAAGGCATCGGGCGCACCGTTCAGAATGATAGAGGACTACCGGAAGGGCAAAGCAGTTTTCGCCGATATTACAGGAGAACTGATCCGGGAGAGAGGCTACGATATCGAGAAAATTGAACCGGAAGAGGCGGGACGGAGAATATCAGCCATAATGAAAGAAGCCCGCTTCGTCTTTTTCGAGTATTTTATGACCGACCATTACGGACACAAGAGAAACCGGATCGGGCTGAAGCAGTCCGTCGAGGTTCTGGACCGCTTCGCAGCGGCTGTCGCATCGGGTCTCGACGGGGAACAGGAAGCCATGGTCATAATCAGCGATCATGGGAACGCCGAGGACATGACGACCGGCGGACACACGAAGAATCCCGTACCGGGAATCCTCGTCGGAGGAGGAGAAAAGGAAAGGGAGCAGTTCGCCGGGCTGCGGGATCTGACCGATCTGTACGGCTTTCTGCTTAATGCCTTTTAATCTCCTGCAAGGGCATCAGTGGCGTATATGCATCTCTTAAGGCATTCAGATTTTCATGGAGGTATTCGCAGAAAACATCGACGATATTCGGATCGAGATGCCAGCCCGACTCGGCTTTGAGGGCAGCGATGGCCACTTCGACAGACATGGGATTCCGGTAGTGGCGACGTGACGTTATGGCATCGAAAAAATCAGCGACGGCGATGATTTTTGCACCGAGGGGAATCTGGTCCCCTTTCAGCCCGACAGGATATCCGCCCCCGTCGATCTGCTCATGGTGAGAGGACGCGATATCGGGAATCTCCGCCAGATCCCCCTCAAAATTAATCTGGTTCAGTATGATTCTGGTTTTGACGACATGGGTTTTAATGATATCGTACTCATCAGCGGTCAATTGCCCGTTTTTCTTCAGAATGCTGTCGGGGACACCGATTTTCCCGTAATCGTGAAGCATGGAAGCTATGTGTATCATATCGCGGTAACGGTTCGAAAGCCCCATGCGCCGGCAGATTTCATCGGCATACTCGGCGACCTTTTCCGAATGTCCCGCCGTCAGCGGATCTCTGGCATCGATACTCGAAGCCAGAACCTTGATAATGGACTGCAGCTGCGTCTCTCTCGCTTTAATCAACTGAATTTTTTTCAATCCCACACCGACAATGGAGGCGATTCCCATGAGGAGACTGATATCACTCTGAAGAAGCGGCCGCTGGGAATGAATATTATCCACGGAGAGAATACCCAGAGTCTCGTTATCACAGACGATAGGACAGCAGATGAACGATTTTGCCCCGATGCTTCTCGTAAAAGCTATACTCTGAAGGCTCAGATTTTTTTTAATATCTTCCACATCATTGATGAGAAAAGGTTTCTGCTCTTTGAAACTGATGACGAAGACACCTCTGGAATGAGGGTTGGTCAGGCTGAAATCCGTTGTATCGAGCATTTCCCGATAGCCTTCGCTGAAACCGTACCCGCTTGTGAACTGGAGTTTCGTCTTCTCCTTATTAGCCAGAAGTATCAGCCCCCGGTCGAACTCAAGCAGCTCCCTGATGGTTTCAATCGTCCCCTCTACTGTCTCTTCAAGGGTCATTTTTGAATTGATGACTTCACTCACCTTCTGGGCAATAACCGTTGTATTGTAATTGATATCGATCTGATGAAAAAAATCTTCCGTCGTTTTTTCAAGGGAATCGGTTTTAGCCCGGAGTTCCTTGACTTCCTTCATTTTTGCGAGATAGGCAAGACCCAGAAAAAGAACCGCCGATAGAGAAAGAGAAGGAAACAGGGGTATTTTTATTCCGAGAGACAGATTCACTCCGTTGGCTCCGATAAGAGCCAGCAAAGAGCCCCACTTTACCTTATTCATGACCTTAAGCACAGAATCTTCCCATTTCACGACATAACGGCAGGCCCCGCCGCCGGAAAAAAGGCACTCCGGATGCTCCAGCGTTATCCTCTTCAAGCCCAGAAACGTCGGAATGGCTTCCATCATTCCCTTTCTGTTTTCGCATTGATAAGGTTTTTCCGAAAGGTCCGGGCCGGATTTAAAAAGGATTTCAACTGAGTTCGAAGAGAGTTTTCTGATTCTGTAATCGGTGTATTTCGTAAAATTGACAGAAATCTTCTCCATTTTTCTGAAAGCTCTGAAAGGATCAATAATCGTGACGAAAATATCATGGATAAGATTGCCTTTATTAGGGGAGGATGCGAAAAAGCGGCCCGCCTCCCTGGCGATATTCTGATTTCCCGACATCTGTGCAAGCTTATCGTAAAAGCGGTCCATCTGATTCTGTGTAAACCAGTGCCCGGGATCGGCGACCTGATAGGATTCTATACCGGCATATTCATAGAGGACCTCGAGATCGACGAAGGGATAGCGGGAATTGATCAGTTTGACATAACCGTCCAGGATTCGGCTACTGTAGGGCTTCTTCTCCGTATCGGTTTTTTTCAAGTGTGTTCCCAATGGTGCAAATCCTTCCTGCCGGTAAAAAAGTATTCAAGAAACCCGATTATTATATCGGCCGGAACAGGGATAAACATTAGCCCTTAATCTGTTTAAAAATTAAATCTCCTATAATTCCCGCACCATTGAAATCAGGATGGACGCCATCTATAAAAAGCTCTTCGCGATCCAGCAGGGGATGGTATAAATCAATGATCCCGCAATCCTCCTCTGCGGCGATTTCACCGATAAGCGGTATCAGGCATTTCTCCAGCAGATCCCCCTCCATCCCCCAGCTGTTTTCGAAAAGAGGCGGAGGGAGACAGAGATAAACTTCCCTCTTTTTATCACCGGAGAGGAACGACCTGATCAGGGCCTTGTAGTCCTCTTTGAACCTGTCCAGAAATATGCGGTTCCCGATCTTCGTATCGTTGGTTCCCAAAGCGATAACGACTATGGAGGCATCGAAATCCAGAGCCCTGGAATACTGTGGCGTATCTATGTAGGGGCGATCACCCTCTGATGTAAGGGTGGCTCCGTTCCGGCCGAAATTGCCCGTCTCGAAAACACCGCGGGACAGGGATTCCACAACAGCCGGCCAGGAATTTCTGTTCCGGTTTACCACCCCGTATCCCCATGTGATACTGTCGCCCACCGCTGCGACCCGTACGGGCCCGGAAGCCCTTTGGGCTCCACAGTCGGAGAGAGCGATAATGGCGATGATAATGAATTGAATGCAACGTTTCACTTCGCAGAAAAACTCCGGATATACTGCTCCATTTCCCCCTGCCTGCCTATGGCCAGCATCTCCCGGCTGATCCGCTCCATTTGAGAGATCGTGTAATTTTTCAGGATTTTTTTTACCGGCTCCACCTTGAAGGGAGACACGCTGAGCGTTCTGATACCGATTCCCACGAAAAAGGGAACCATCAGGGGGTCGGATGCCATATCTCCGCAGACCGACAGGTTGCTTCTCTTGTCTCCCGCGTCCTCAGCTATTGTCGCAAGAACGCGCAGAACCGCGGGATGGTGGCTTCTGTAGAGATGATTGAGATTCTCATTGGTTCGGTCCACCGCCAGAAGATACATGATCAGATCATTGGTTCCGATGGAGAGAAAATCCGTCTCTCCGGCCAGGTCTGCAACCGACATGGCGGCGGAAGGCAGCTCCACCATGGCACCGATCCGCGGTTTTCTGTTGAAGGAGACCCCCCGCTCTTCCAGCTGTAGGGAACAGAGGGAGATTTCCTCTTTGGCCGACAGGACTTCCTCAACGCTGGACACCATGGGCAGCATGATCCCCAGATCAGCCCCTTCCCCCGCCCTCAGCATGGCTTTCAGCTGCTCCCGGAACATGCCCCGGTTAGCCAGGGAAAAGCGGATGCCCCGAACTCCCAGAAAGGGATTGCTTTCGGTCTCGCTCCGGCCGTCGAGGAGTTTGTCTCCTCCTATATCGGCTGTGCGCAGGATAACGGGCTTTCCTTCCTGGCTTCTCACAATAGCCCGGTAAATGCGGAACTGCTGCTCTTCCGAAAGAAAATCATTTTTGAGAATGAAAGGAAATTCGCTTCTGTACAGACCTATGCCTTCCGCCCCCTGGCGAACCGCTTCCCGGGCATCACCGAGAATATTGATGTTGGCCAGAACCCGAACGGTCTCACCATCGGCGGAACAGCCCCGGACCGTATAGAAATTCTCGAGACGGCTCGTTCTGCCGGCCTCCTCCAGGAGCCTGATCCTGTCTTCTTCATCGGGATTGATATAGAGCTTTCCTTCGCCTCCGTCCAGAATAAGATCTGTTCCGTCGGGAATAAACAGAAAATCCTTTTCCTCGCAGATCAGAACCGGCACATCGAGTGAACGGGCCAGTATGGAGATATGGGCCGTAACGCCCGAACCTTTGAGAACAATTCCCGAAGCCTTCTCCACAGCGAGACGAAAAAGATCGGATGGATAAACATGGCGGCACAGAACGATGCGCCCCTCATAGGAGAACCCCCTGTCCTCCTCCGCCGACATATTGCTGATAAGCCGGAAACCGAGATCCCTCACATCCTGAGCCTTTTCGGCGAAACGGGTTTCCTTCATGGATGCGAACCGGTCGGCATACTCGTTTACAACCAGACAGACTGCTTCGGAGGCCTCTTTTTCCCCGTCTATAAATCGTCTCATTTTATTGATAAAGCTGTGGTCTTTCAACATATAGATCTGAGCCGTAAAAATCATGGCCACGATTTCCGACTCGCCGGTCGCAGCCGTATCCTGATAGCGAGCGAGCTGTTCCAGAGAAAGCTTCAGAGCCTTTTCAAACCGCGCGGCTTCCCCCTCTATCGAACCGGCCGGAGCAAGATCCTGAGCGGCAGTTTCCATATCGCTCCATTCGGGGAGAGCTCTGCCCCAGGCGATTCCTTCGGACGTCTTTATTCCCGTGAGAACCTTTCTGGCAGAGTGATCCTCTTCGATTTCACAGACAGGATAGTTGATCAGAACCAGCGCATCGGAAAGCCGATCGGCGAACATCGCCGCCGCTTCCATAACCGATGCCTTATCGATACGGGAAAACGCATCGAATTTTTTATTGCCGAGAAGAAGAATGCCATCTTTCCTGCTCCCCCGGAAAAAAGGAACAACGATCCCGGACCCCAGGAGATTATCCTGAAAAATACGAACCGTACCATCGCTGAAAGCCCGCTCAATCTCAGCCCGGTCCAGAGCAAAGGCGGCGGGCAGCCCCAGCTCCCGGGATCGGCATCCGTCCCAGAAATCCTCCCCCTCAAATCCGACTCGGAAAACCGGATCATCCCCTGTATCGTTATAGCCGAAAATGGCTCCGATCGAGGCTCCGGTTATTATCATCAACTGCCGGATCGCTTCCTTAAAAAAATCATCAACTTCACCGGATGTTTCAAAGACGGAGATCTCCCCGCAGACTGTATCGAGAAATTTTATCAAGGGATTTTTTTTCATCTCTTTAAGTATACCTGATAGAACTGTCCAGTTCCATAAGAAAGACATAGACTTCCGCGGCCAGGGCAAAGAGCTCCTGAGGAATTTCCCGGCCCGGAGGGAGGGTCAGCAATAAATTCGCCAAAGGCTCCTGTTGGACGAGAGGAATGCCGGCTTCATCGGCCAGTTCGAGAATTTTCTCAGCCAGATACCCCTTCCCCGAAGCGATCAGGCGGGGAGCCTCATCTTTTTCCCTGTCCCATTTAAGCGCGGCGGCGCCTTTCTCTAACCCCATAGATCCACCCTCTCCCGGCTTTTCCGGGTATGTTCTCTCATTCCCGGATCAAGAGGGGAGTGAATGGAAATCCGGGGAACCTCCATTCCGTGCTTTTCAAGCTGAGTTCTGAAAAGGGATGAGGATTTCTTCAGCAGCTTTCGAACCGACTCGTCGGATGAGCTGAAAGAGCAGCTGCGCAGAGCCGGACCGTCCTCGAGTAACACAGTTATTTCCCCGAGTCGGGAAGAGGAAAAATCGAGACGGCATGACAGGGTTTCCTCCTCATCCCGGTTTTTTCCGGGATCGCGGCCCTCCGGGCGGACAGTCAGTTGCCAGGAACGATCCATCCCCGGTACGTGCCGGCCCGAAATAAGATAAAGAGGTTCATCGTGCCAGTTCAGGTTCTTCAGGGCGGCTTTCAGATCCTCAAGACCTTTTTTAAGCTGCACCGGCATGCCCGACAGGTTCTCCTCCATCCAGAGAGAGAGGAATCTTTCGGCGATTTTCATGTCCAGACTGCCGGGAAGCGGTTGTGCCGTCTCGAGCAGAGAGAAAAGTGAGATGAGCACCGGCATGCCCGACCCCTTTGCAGGGACCCTTAGACTTTTCAACCTCCCGATCAGACTTTTCAAATCAGATTCCGGGATTTTTTCCCGATCAAGCTTTATCTTCACAGCCGATTCCGATTTTTCAGCGGATAATGCGCCTTTTGCTGACGGACCGTTCTCCCGGCTTATCTTCCCGTGCGGCAGTAGATTTTTCTTTTCGATTTTCATAGATGATTCCCCGATTCAAGTATCGGCGGAATTATAAAAAAAAGCGCAGAATTTACCCTTGCGGTATCTGCGCTTCAAAACCGTGAACTGTTGTTCACCATAACCTCCTGGGGAGATTATCTGTTAAAAAGTCAAAATTCGAAACCTTTCAGTTTTGGTGGCTCACCCTCATTATTCAACAATAATCAGCCTCCTAAAAATCAAAGATTCTGTTCCGAAGAACTTGTTATAAATATAAATCCACAGCAGGTCGGAGGCAACATTTTTTTAAAAATAATCAACGTTTTTTCAACACCTTTTCACAATTGCGTAACTTTATGCACATAAAAAGTAAACTTTGAGTCGGAAACCTCGAAAGCGAATTCTCACTATCCCCAGAGAACTGCTTGAAGCATGGAACTCTGTAAACTAATCTTTATATATGACCAGAAAACCAGCCGCCTTTCTTCTGTTATTCTCTTTATGTCTCTTTCCTTTTTTCGGAGAAAGCAAACCGGTTAAACAGATACTCATAGTACACTCCTATCACCAGGGACTTCAGTGGACTGACAGCATCACCGAAGCGGTAGAAAAGACCTTCGCAGAAGCCGGAGGGAACTACGAACTGTACTTTGAATACCTGGATACGAAAAGGAATTCCGGTCCCGAATACTTCCAGCGGCTCACCGAATTTGAAAAACAGAAGACCCAGCTCGCGGAACTGGACTTCGACCTGATTATCTGTTCCGATAACGACGCCCTGAATTTTCTCGCCTCCAACGGAAAGGACCTGTTCGGCCCCATTCCCATAGTCTTCTGCGGTGTCAACAATTTTACTCCGTCCATGCTGCAGGGGCAGAAAAACATTACTGGCATTACGGAAACTCTTGATTTCGAATCCAATCTGAAGGCAATGGAAAAACTTCACCCCGACAGGTCGCATATACTCTTTATAGTTGACAGGACATCGACAGGAAACGCCATAACGGAAGAGCTGCAGAATATAATCGGTGAATACGAAGGACAGTTCACATTCGAGTACCTGAGAGATTTTTCCGTTGAAACAATTGATGAGACATTGAGCAGTCTGACCAATAATGATCTTATTTATCTGCTCGTAATGAACATAGATCGCAACGGAACTTTCATATCCTACAGCAAGGCCATATCACTGGTCCGCAATGCCGTAAACGTTCCCATATACGGATCCTGGGATTTTTATTTCGGCAAAGGGATTCTGGGAGGTATGCTCATATCCGCAGAGCGTCAGGGAGAACAGGCCAGCCGGATCGCCCTTCAGATTCTGGAAGGGGCCAGACCCGAAGAGATCCCTGTCGAAATTGGCGCCGGGAATGAATTCCGGTTCGATTACCGGGAAATGGAGAGATTCGGTATCGGCAAATCGGCACTTCCGCCGGGCAGTATCATAGAATTCGTCCCGGACTCTTTCTTCAAACGGCATGAAGCAACACTCTGGACCATAGGCCTAACGGCTGTTCTTTTCCTGCTGATTCTCATATCCGTCAGCCTCTATCTGCGGAACAGGAACCACCGGCTTGAGGAAATGAACCGCCTTCTCGATGAAAGGGTTCAACAGGCGCTTTCAGAAGTCAACACGCTGAACGGACTGCTGCCTATCTGCGCCCATTGCAAAAAGATACGCGATGACTCAGGGTACTGGAACAGGCTGGAAACCTATATCAAGAAACACAGCAACGCCGAATTCTCTCACGGCCTCTGTCCCGACTGCGCCGCTGAACTATACCCGACTCATTTTAAAAAGAAGGAAGAGGAGACCTCATGAAAAAAACAGCTATCACCGTTTCAATACTGATACTGAGCACCTTGATTCTATCGGCTCAGGAGAACGGAAAAGTCAAGGCGGGATTTCATATTCTGGGCGGCGGACGCTATGATGATGTGAGAATGTGTGTCGGATCACCTCAGGGGGTAAAAGGCGGTCCGATTATGGAAGCCTATTTCGATATCCGGATTCCCGCCGGAGAAAAGGGAACGCTGGTTGTAAATATTCCCGTGCTCAGGCCGATTCTCTTCGGAGTGTCTTTCGGAATGCTTCAGCTGGAACCTCAGGTTACTTATGAGCACCTGTTTCCAATGAATTCAGACAAAATAGATATTGTTCTGGGGGGAGGACTGGGTGCCGTATTCCACTACGGCCCCGATTACAACTCCACTCCCGATGACAAAGGCGAATCTTTTTTTTCCATTGGACCTCTTATCACAGCATCAGCGGGAATGGTCTTCCACAGCCGGAGCGGCGACTGGACACCGGGAATAAAAGTTTTCTACGCACCGCTCTTTTCTCCTGATTATAAAACCGGTCAGGTACTGGGAGGAGGAATGGAACTGCATTACGGATTTTAGCCGTTCTGTGCGATATGCATATAGGCACGCTCTTTCTCATGAGGAAAAAGATCGGGAAGCATTTTATCGGCACCCAGGCTATTGGCAACCATATATCTGGCACAGTTCAGATTATTTTTCCGGCAGTATTTCTCTTTCAACTCTTCGACCTGGTCAGGCATATTTGCCAGCTGACCGTTGAAAAAAGGACATTTATTGATGAATTCGCAATCACCCATTGTATAAAGAACCTCTTTTGAAATTATCTTATGACTTGATATTTTTCTTCTAATATATGATTTAGTCAAGAATAAGATAGGCGATTAATCAGAAAGAGAGTATGAGATCGGTCCCTTCATCATCGCTGGAGGTGAATGTAAGCCCGGCGCCGATGGCGTGGGACATCAATCTGGCGCTGTACGTACCGAGACCCGTTCCCGATTTTTTGTTCATTGTGACGTATTTTTCGAAAAAACGCTCTCTGATCTCAACAGGGATAACACCTCTATTGTGGACGGAAATAGAGAGCGACGGCGATTGGTCGACCCGTACTGTCACATCGGAATTTTCAGGGGATGCTTCGATGGCGTTTTTTATGAGATTGCTCAAAATCATCTGAATAAGGATTTTTTCCGTCATCCTGATGATTTTATCGTCCTTCTCCGCTTTTTTACCGTCTATGAAAATCTTTACGTTAATCTTTTTTTTCGATCTCAATTCAGAAAGATCCGCTTCGATCTGCCTCAGCAGAGCCAGAATGTCCGTCTCTTCCGGATCGGGCTCCCAGGTTCCCTCCTCGATCCTGTAAAGATAACGGGACGCTTCGATCAGCTGTTTCATCGTCAGTCCGGAATTTCTGATGATATTCAAATATTCGCGGAACTCATCACTGAGATTTGTATCGGCGAGCATTATGGCGGGAAAACCAATGACAGAGTTAAGCGGGGTTTTCAGATCATGACGGATAACCCTCTCCATATCGGTTTTGTAGCGCTCAAACTCACGCCATTCTGTCAGATCGGTAAAACTGACGATTTTCCCTGTTATTTCGCCTTTATCATTTGTCAGTAAAGCGGAATAACGGGCAACGGTTTTCTCCTTCCCCTCTTTTGATATAAGAGTTCCCACAGATTCCCCCGATTTATCAAAATGGTACTCAGCCAGAGACTGCTCGAGCCGGGGAACCAGAATCGTTTCATTGACACCGACCATCTCTTCCTTTCTGTAACCCGTCAGCTCTTCGGCCTTCATGTTGAAATCGAGAATCCGGCCTCCCTGGTCCACCGTATAAGCGGCGCTGGGATTATTGTGAAAAATCAAATCAGAATATTCCATGGCGGAATGGAGTTCTGCTGTCCGTTTCTGAACCTCTTCACTGACGCGGGCCAGGTTCCGCTCGAGAATCCAGCTGTTCAGAATATTTACCGCTCAAATGATGATGATGAAAAACAGGGAATAAACCAGATAGGACGGGGAAAAAACCTGAACATCCTTTTTCAGAAAATAGAGGATAATTAAATAAACAACACAATAGAGTGTTATCGGTATGGAAAATTTCCGCCCCCCGTATATGGATGCGAAGGAAATCATTAAAACAAAATTCAGGATCTCCACTTCCCTGTATTCCCCCAGAACCTGGGAGAGAGAGAGAATAAAAGTAAAGGCGAATAGAACAAACAGAACAGTTATTCTGTAATATCCGCGAATAAGCAGAATAATGAGAAAAGGTGACAGTATTCCGATAATCAGAAATCCCGGATTATCCCATAAATGGCCCGATAGAAATTCCTTAACGGAAAATGCTGAACAGAAAAAAAAGACGGACAGAAGTATCAGGAGCAGGAAAAAAGCCTTGTTGCGCTCAGTGGAATCAAGAGAACTGTATCGTTTATAAAATCTTTCACTTCCTATCATTTGAGAAAAGCTAAAAACGCAATTATGCACATACCCTGTTTAACTCCTCCGCTTTTACACTAATTATCATATCTTCAGACCCCAGATTCAAATATCCCGGGTATAAATCGGTTTGTTTTATGATTTTAAAAAGTGTACAATTGATGCAGCACATGAATGGAGAAAACTCACTGCCCAGACTATTTCTCATACTCTTTTTTTCAGGCTTTACGACCGTATTTCTCTACTCCTTCGATCTGCTGATTATTGATTCACAGACGGCGAATCCCTACACACCGGTCAGAGAATCCATGGTGGAGGAACTGGCCAGGAGAGGGTTCGTCGAAGGAGAGAGTCTCAATATTAAAATATGGTCTCTGGGCAACCAGGAGGGCATGGCGAAAAGAGCCTGGTTAAGGGAAAAAGAAAATGATTATGATCTGATATTTCTAAACGGAACCGTTGCGGCAACACAATTCGGAAATTTCGCTCTCGATGATTTCAGATATAAGTTTCTTTTCGGAGCCGTCACGGATCCTGTCGGTCTCGGTCTTGTCAAAGATTTCACAAGCCTGCCCGCCTCCAATTTTACCGGCGTAGCCTATCCGGTACAGGTTCGGGAAAGATTAAGATTTATTATGGATATTCTACCGGAAGCGAAAGATATCGGCTTTATCTATGCAGACATGTCACAATCCCGCAGTTACCGCCTCTGGCTCGATGAAATCCTGCAGGAAGAAGAGTTCAGTTCCCTGCAATTTCACTACAGAATCGTCGAGTTCGTTCAGAGCGAAGCCGGGCACGTCAGAATGGCCATGCTCTCGGAAAAGCACATAAAGGAACTGAATCCGATCGTGGATCTGTTTCTCTGTCCCAACGATCAGATGGGAGTCCAGCCGGAATATGCCCGAACGGTTCACCGGCTCTCCGAGAAACCTCTGATCGGACTGGGGGAAAAGGATGTGATGGAGGAATGGGGAGCCGTGATGTCCATTTACCCCGATCTGAATCAGATGGGAATCCAGCTTGCCACTATGGCCGAAAAGATTTTTAACGGAACGTCCGTTCAGGAGATTAAGCCCCAATGGCCCCGCACGGGCATGGCCTTCAATTTAAAAGAGGCGGAAAGGCTGGGGATAAAAATCCCCGCTTCTTATATCGAAATGGCCGGAAATAAAGTGATACGTTAGTCTCAAAGGTCTGAACTATCTAAAAAAGCCGCTGATCCTCACCCTTTGCTTGACATTGTTAACCGGCAGACTAAACTTTTTTATAACGGCGCTCTTTTTACGCAGTCGCCGGGGAGGAAATTTTGAATAAGAAAATGCTTGATGCCTTGAACGGGCAGATTAATGAAGAATTGAATTCCATGTATATCTACATGGCTATGGCCGCCGATCTCGATGAAATGGGATGGGGAGGAATGGCTCACTGGATGAGGAAGCAGGCGCAGGAGGAGCTGGCCCATGCCCTGAAAATTCAGGGTTATGTAAAAGACAGACAGGGCCGCGTTGTTTTCAAAGCCATTGGAGAGCCTCAGTTGACCTGGAATACACCTCTGGAGCTTTTCAAGGGAGCCCTTGCCCATGAGCAGCATATTACGGGAACCGTCCACAAGCTGGTCAAACTGGCCCGGGAACTCGACGATATCGCGACGGAAGTCTTCCTGAACTACTTCGTATCCGAGCAGGTTGAAGAAGAGGACGCCGCTCATGAAATCGTCGACGCTCTTGAAAAAGTCGGAAACAGCGCAGGCCCTCTCTATCAGGTCGATTCCTGGCTGCGCAAAAGGGAGTAGGAATTATTCTGCCTGATGCAATCTCTGTCCCGGTTTCTCCGCGACTTCCTGCGGGAAAACCGGATAATGGTCTGAAGAGATCTCTTTTCTGAAGCCTTTCACTCAGAATCGCATCAGCGATGAGTATCTCCTCAGCACGGTTTCATGAGGCGGATAGACTTTCTCGATGGCTTTCTCAATATCGGAGCGGAATTCTTTTTTTTCCTTTTCAGTGACATCGAGAATGACATTTTCCAGCTCATTGGGACCAAAACAGAAACGGCCCGAAACAATGCCGATGAAATCCCCCTGTTTCATGATGTAATGGAGCGTTTTATGGGGTCCGGGATTAAATCTGTCTTTCAGCAGCAACTCTTCTGACCGGACAAGATAATCATTCAGATCCAGAATATATGTTTCATCGGGAATGACTCCCCGGCAAGATAAAATCTCATCTTCATCATCCGCCAGAATATACCCGACGGTTCCCGGAACTTCTTTCTGCAGGAGTATACCTTCCTCAGCAAGAGATGATAAAGCCTGTTTGATATCCCGGTTCGGCAATCTGGTAAATGATTTGATCATGGTCTCATGGGCAAACACGTTGAGAAAGACAAAGCGCTTTATCACTTCGCCGAGAGCTGCTTCCCTGGAAAAAGCATTCAGATCCATATGTGAGAACTCGTCTTCAAGCAGATACCAGGATCTGTCCCACTCGCTATCCACCTGGTCTTCAAAAACCACAAAGGCTTTCTGAAGCTTCTGCAGAGAGGCGGATATTTGCCTGGACAGCAGACCCGTTATCTCTTTAATCATCTCGATATTCATGGGGCCTTCGGTTCTGAGGACATTCAGAACGGCAAGATCATGACTGTTATACAGCGAAACATCTTTTCTGTAGGCCGCCATAAACAGAGGCAGTTCATCGGCAAAAATATAGCCGACGCTGCCTCCGCGGAAGCGGCCTTTGATTATGGTTCTGTCAGAACGCCTGTGATCATTAAGTTTCCTGTCATCAACATCGGTTCGATACTGAATAACCGGCGGTTCCCCGGGCGTCGCCCAGAAGAGAGTCGGCACAGGAGACATAAGGCGGAACAGCTCCTCATATTCCATGGCTTTATGGCCATCAAGGAGATTCTGCCGCTTCAGTCTCAGGTAATTGATCGATTGTATCATCGCAATTCAAGGGGTTCCAGCTCTGAAATATCGAAGGCCGCTGCTTCCCCATCCATCCACAATGACACACTACCGGTTATAAACCTGGCCACAAAATATACAGGATCGGAAGGTCCGCCCGGATAGTGATTGATAAACCAATCGACCCAGACCGACTCCTTGATCTTCTGATCGGTAACGATCTCAAAATCTCCGGTGAGCGAGACATTGGAATTTCCCTTATGAAAACAGACAGCCGCTTTTCCGCTGCGGCTTATGGCTTTTGCCAGGTTGCCTTCCCTGTCCGTCGTAAAATAACAGGAATAGATTCCCTCCGCCTCCCGTACGGACCGGGTTGCCACATGGGGATATCCCTTTTCATCCACGACAGCCACATACCCTTCCGTACAGGATTCAATGAGCTCACCGGCTTTTCTGATTATTTCCGCGTTCATTTTGTTTCTCCTTATGATTCCGATTTTTCCGGAGAGGCTGTCTTTATAGAATGAAGCCAGATCGATTTGAATCATATCTCCACAAGATTTACCGAAATCGGCGGATACAATTTTATTGAGAAGAATCCTGACATCATCGTTACCACAGACACTATCAAGCCCCTTAAGTGCCGCAATCAGATCGGAAAGTTCACCGCTTTTAAGCAGACTCCGGTCCAGCTTGTAACCGTCGGGTACCGATATGCCGCCCCCGGCCCCCTGTTTTGTCACGATAGTTATACCGGCAAGACACAAGGCCTCGATATCGCGGTTGATCATTCGTCTGGAAACCTCAAACTGCCGGGCAAGCTCGGGAGCCGTAACCGTTTCTGTCCGGGAAAGTGTATTTATGATGCCCAGAAGTCTATCGATTTTCATTTTTTGTAAGTTTACAATGATGACGTCTAAAAGTTAATGCTCTTTTTCCCATTCATTTCCATGTAAATTAAAGCGCCGTTTTATTTATCCCTGTAGAAAGCAGTATGAAAACATACGAACTGACCAAAATAACCACAATGTCGGTCCACGACCGTCCACGGGAAAAAATCATGAATCGCGGAGCCGAAGCCCTGAGCGATATGGAACTGATGGCCATTCTGATCGGCAGCGGATCAAGGCATAACCCCGTGGAAAAACTGGCGGGGAAGGCACTGCAGCTCGTCGATGGCTTTCCCGGTGTCATCCAGGCTGAGGACTTTCTCTCCATCGACGGGATCGGTCCCGCCAAGGCGACACTTCTGGCCGCATCCATGGAACTTTCCAGACGGATTTACTCCCCCCGGAACCGGAAAATCAGCACCCCCGGAGATATCTATCCTCTCCTCTCCCACTACGGAGACCGGCAGCAGGAGTACTTTTTCTCGATCAGCCTGAACGGGGCCCATGAAGTAATCGATGTAAAAACCGTCTCGAAGGGGATATTAAACCGGGCCATTATTCATCCCAGGGAGGTTTTCGCCGATGCGATCACTTTAAGGGCAGCCAGCCTGGTGGTGGCACACAATCACCCCTCCGGCAATCTGGAACCCAGCAAAGAGGACAGGGAGATCACCTACAGGCTCCAGGAAGCGGGAGTGCTTCTGGGCATAGAGCTGCTCGATCACATCGTGTTCTCCCATAAGGGGTATTTCAGTTTTCTGGAGGAAGGGGAGATCTAGATGTCTGAGGAAAACATTGAAAGCCGGGATAAAAAGCAGTACCATGATAATATGCACAGGGCAAAAGACTGGTTCAGTCAGGCGGAAAACGATTTATTATGGGCTCGGGATACTTTAAAAGCGACCCGATATGCTCAGGCCTGTTTTGTCGCACAGCAGGTGGCTGAGAAATCCCTGAAAGCCCTGGCTCTTGCTCAGGGTTATGACAGCGTAAGAAGTCACTCCATTCTACAGATTACAAAATCTTTGAAGATCAACGGCGAAATGGAAATGATGGCCAAAAGGCTGGATCAGTACTATATCAGCGCCCGCTATCCCGATGCTTATATAGAAGGAGCCCCTTTCGAGTATTTTACGGAAGATCAAGCTTCTGAAGCAGTTTCCTTCGCCGGA
Source organism: Spirochaetales bacterium (assembly GCA_016936555.1). GTDB lineage: Bacteria > Spirochaetota > Spirochaetia > DSM-2461 > DSM-2461 > Spirochaeta_F. The sequence continues at coordinate 97,635 of JAFGXR010000003.1, forward strand.
AGATTTATAGATATCATCAGAGAGAAGATATATCATGGGGACAACTGACAAGGCCATACTCATTCGATACGAACGGGATCCGCTGCAAGGATACACAAAAGAGAACTTTACTGATCTTCTGAAAGAAAAACTGACTGGTAGAGTTTCTCAAGCCTGGCTCTTTGGTAGTTTTGTCACCGATAGATTCACCAGAGACAGCGATATAGATCTTCTCCTGGTTTGCGATACAGATCTGCCTTTTCCTGAAAGAGGCAGGATTTTCGATGATATCTACGACCTTGGCCCTGAAATGGATATTCTGGTTTACAGGACAGAAGAGCTCAGGAAAATCAGGGAAAACCCATCGATCGGATTCTGGACTTCCGTAACATCCTCCATGGTCCGGCTTCTATGAATTAAATGATTCAGACGTTCTGCCTTTAATTCCAGAACTGTTGAAGGTTCATCGGCAATCAGCCACAGTAATACATGCCGTCGAATATAGAGACGAGAACTCCCGATAAGAAAAGGGCAAACCAGAGCTCTGACTGTGTCCGTTCAGGAAATTCAACAAGAGACAAAACCTACCCCAGAGCCACGTCCAGCGTCATCATCACCGCAAACCCGAGCATGGCCCCGATGGTCGAAATATCATTGTGATCCTCATCCTCCTGGGCAGAAGGAACCAGTTCCTCCACGACGACATAAATCATCGCCCCGGCGGCAAAGGCCAGCGCATAGGGAAGAATCGGTCGGAACAGAATAACCGAAGCCGCCCCGAGCACGCCGGCGACGGGCTCGACCATACCGGAAAACTGCCCGTAGACAAAACTCTTCCGTCTCGACAGGCCTTCCCGGCGGAGGGGAACCGAAACAGCCGCTCCCTCGGGAAAATTCTGAATCCCGATGCCGATGGCCAGAGCCAGAGCCCCGGCTATGGACGCCGAGGGGATACCGGCCGCCACGGCGCCGAAAGCGACACCGACGGCCAGTCCTTCGGGAAAATTGTGAATGGTTATGGCCAGAACGAGGAGAATGCTCCGCTGCCAGCTCGATTTTATCCCCTCCTGTTCCCCTTTCTTGAAACCGGGATGAACGTGAGGCAGGGTCTTATCGACAAGCCAGAGAAAAGCTCCCCCGAGAAGAAACCCGACAACGGCGGGAACCCAGTCCGGACCGGGAAATTCCGCAGCCATATCAATGGCGGGAGCCAGAAGCGACCAGTAGGAAGCGGCTATCATAACCCCGGCGGCAAAACCGAGCATGCCGTTGAGAACCTTTTTGTTGATGGTTTTGAAAAAGAAAACCATGGCGGCGCCCAAAGCCGTCACTCCATAAGTAAAAAGAGTACCGAATAATGCCTGGGTTACGGGATGAAATTGGGATAGCCATTGAATCATATGAAGTCCTCCAGTTGATGCTGATTAGATAATATACAAAATAGTTGACAATGACAATTATTATCAGTAAACATTATCATTAAGCAGGATACCTTTTTATTCCTCTTGAATCTGTCCATAACCTCAACTACCTTTATATATGTGGATAACTTATTAAAATATAAAACAGCAACCGTATTTTTTTCCATTATGTTTATACTTTCCATTACTTATCCACTATATTCACAGGATATTGATAAGTTGTATCTGATGAGTGAAGAGTTCCCTCCCTATAACTTTGAAAAGAACGGGCGGCTTCAGGGCATTTCCATCGATCTGATGGCTCTCTGCCTGGATATGCTCGGTTCCCGTCAAACAAGACAGGATATCCGCATGCTCCCATGGGCGCGATCCTACAAGCTGCTTCTCGAAGAGAAAAACACGGTTCTTTTCGCCATAACCAGAACAGAGCAGAGAGAAGGTCTCTTTAAGTGGGTCGGTCCTATTTCATCAAGCAGGAATGTTCTTCTGGCCAGGAAGGATTCACAAATAAGCCTGACCAGCCCCGATGATATCAGGAAATACAGAACAGGAGCCATCAGGGACGATGCGGGAGAGCAGCTTCTTAAGAACCAATTCGGCCTGGACCGGGATGAAATAGAACTGACAAGCAGTGCTCTCTCCAGCCTGCGCCAGCTTAAGACGGGAAGAATAGACCTTTTTGCCTATGATGAGAATGTCTCCCGATGGATTTTGTCCCAGGAAGGATTTAATCCGGAAGAATTCGAAAGCATCTATACCCTCAGTGAAGGATTTCACTATTTCGGGTTCAATATAGAAACCGATGATGAACTGATCAACCGGTTTCAGAGAGCTCTCGAGGAGTTGAAGGCTGAGGGCATATACGACATTATCCTGAAACGCTACCGCTGATTTCCAACCTCTCAAAATTTATATTGACTTTTCTCAACACAACAACTACCATATGACCATATATGTATTTTTGGTCATATACCAAAGGAGAGAGAATTGCCCCGGGGCTTCACGGATCAGGAAAAACAGAATATTCATAACAGGCTTCTTGAAACGGGAAAAGAAGCATTCGGACTCTACGGCATAAAAAAAACCAGTGTTGAAGATCTGGCCAGGAAGGCAGGTATATCAAAAGGGGCTTTTTACCAGTTTTTCTCCTCCAAGGAAGAGCTCTACTTCGCCATTATGAGGCATTACGAAACGGTGCAGCACGAACGGATGTACGATCTTCTCAGCAAAAACAGCGATAACGCCAGAGTGCAGTTGAAAATAGTTATAACCTCGATTATGGATCAGGTCGATAAAGATCCCTTTACCAGAAAGATACTCAGCGGTGATGAATTCGAGTATCTGTGGCAGAAGTTTACTCCGGAACAGCTGCAGACGGCTATGGAGGCCGATGTGGATTTCGCTTCGAAACTGGTGGAGACCTGGAAGGAAAAAGGGAAACTTAAAGTCGAAGATCCGAAACTCGTCACAGGAGTTTTCCGAGCGCTTTTCTTCCTCTATCTGCACAAAAGGGATATCGGAGAAGAGGTCTTTCCCTCTGTTGTGGACCTGCTGCTCGAATCGTCCATTGAAAAGCTCATAGAGGAATGAGTTTTTTTATCGGGCATATGACTATTTTAAACACCGCGGTCATATAGTTACACAATAAAAGAGGAGTTTCGAAAATGGATAGCCTACCTGTTCTGGAAACGGAGAATCTGACGAAGTTCTACGGAAAAGCGAGGGGGATCTCTGAGGTGAATCTCTCAGTTTCGAAAGGGGAGATTTTCGGTTTTATAGGACCCAACGGCGCCGGAAAATCAACGACGATCAGAACGGTGCTCGGTCTTCTCTTCCCCGATTCGGGAGGTGTCCGCCTCTTCGGAGAAAACGCCCTTGCCAGAGGGGATAAACTGAGACGGAGAATAGGATTTGTCCCGTCGGAACTCAATTATTACGACGGCCTGAAGACCGGCCAGCTTCTGGATTATTCCGCCCGGCTTTTCGGCATCGGGGATCGAAGCGCGATCAGGGAATACAGTGCAAGGCTCGATCTTGATCTGAACCGCTCCATTAAGGACCTCTCCCTGGGAAACAGAAAGAAAGTGGCGATTGTGCAGGCCCTGCTTCACCATCCCGAGCTTCTTATTCTCGACGAGCCGACCAGCGGGCTGGATCCCCTTATGCAATCGCGTTTCTACGAAATACTCAGAGAAGAACAGGAGCACGGCGCGACGGTTTTCTTTTCGTCCCACACTCTTTCGGAAGTGGAACGGCTCTGCAGCCGGGTTGCCATCATCAAGGAAGGCAGGATTATCAAAACAAGCGGGATGGATGAACTGAAGCAGCTCTACCTCAAGCGCTTCCGGATTATTTTCCCGAGAGGGACAGCATTCACGGTTGAAGAACTGGAGAGAAAAGCACCGGGAATTCTCCAGATATCAGTCAGCAAAAGAGGAGCAGAGGGGCTTTACAGGGGGGACGTTAGAGATCTTATGAAATATTTCTCGGTTTTACCCCTCGAAGACGCCGTTCTGGAGGATCCGGGTCTGGAGGAAATTTTTATGCATTATTACAACGGGAAAGAGGAGATATCATGAATCTGACAATATATTCAATGGAAATGAGACGGAACTTCAGATCCTTTCTGATATGGACGGCGTCGGTCTGCGGCATCCTCTTCTTCGGAATGCTTTTCTACCCCGTCATCAATGCCGACGGATTGCTGGTTCAGCTGGACCCCCTTTTTGAAAACACCATGATGAAGGGATTGCTCTCGGCGTTCGGAGCCGATATTTCCAGCCTGGGCAGCCTGACCGGCTTCTACGTCACATACAACTCCATCTACAATGTACTGCTGGCCTGTATATTCGTCTCTACTGTAGCGGCCAATCTTCTGGCAAAAGAGGAAGCGGAGAAAACCGCGGAGTTTCTCTACACCCGCCCCGTTTCCCGGAGAACGGTCTTCATCAGCAAGTCAGCGGTTCTCCTCACTTATGTAACGGCACTGTCCCTCCTCTATTTTTTAACCGGCATCATGGCCATGGAGTTTGTAAAAAAGGAATCGACGACAGCGCTTTTTGTCTCACCCCGTAACAAAGCGGTTCTCGCCGATGCCATAAAAACCCATAGCGAAGTCATATACGAGGCATTCGATCTGGATGATGAGAGCTTCGGAAAACTTGCCCTCTCCTACGCCGCAGGGATGCTGGCCGGAAACAGAGAAAAAGTGGATGAGATGGATCTCGATCCCGCAGCCATGTCCGGCCTTCTAGAAGAGGCGGGCAAAGATCCTGACAGGTTTTTTTCCGCGGTGCTGGACAATCCCGATCTCTATATGTCCCTTTTTTCGTTTCCACAGGAACGGAAAGAGGAATTTCTCGATAATGTGCGGAAAGAAATGGAAGAGTATAAGTCTATGAAAGAGGATTTTTTCCAGTCTCCCGAACTGCTTCTGCTTTTTTTCGATACCGATCCCTCGCTCATCCTCGACCGTTTCAGCGAATCGGAATCTTCCATGGATAAGGCGATCGAGCTTCTGGATCTCCCCGGGGACTTTTATTCGAAAATCTATAAAGCCTACAGCGTGCGGGTCCTGCTTATCCTCAACCTCTATATTTTTCTCCTTCTCCTTTCCATGGGCTCTCTTGTTCTTCTCATGTCCCTGCTGGTAAAAAGGGGCAGATCCGTACTGGGGGCTTCTCTGGGAATCGTCTTTTTCTTCTACTTCATCAATTCCTTATCTTCTGCCGCATCGGCCCTCTCTCCGGCGGTAAAGCTTATAGGATTTGTAAGTCCTTTTACCTGGATGGACAGCGGGTTCAGCGCGCCATCTTACGGATTGCGATGGTGGAGAGTCGCCCTGTTTCTGGGGACAAGCGTTTTGTCGCTTCTGCTCAGCTGCAGGATCTTCAGAAAAAAAGATATTCTGATTTAACCCCCGCCGATGGGGGGGAACAGGCCGATCGAATCCCCCGCTTTAAGAGGGGATTCGAAAGTCCCGTGAATGTTATTTATAAATATGATGGTAATCTTTTCCCGGGGGATAGCCAGCCGGTCCACCAGCGAACCGACGGTTTCTCCCTTTGAGATTCCGATCTCCGGCACAGATGGATAGAGGGTTCTCAACGTAGCAAAAGTCTTTACTTCAACTGTCAAATTTCCCTATCTCCCCTCTTCATCGATATAAAAACCGCAATTGACCAGATCTCTCTTGTGATCGGTCAGAACCGTATTGAAGAGTTTAAGCCGGATCATCCCTTCGGGAACCGATTCATCCCGTCCCGAAGAGGTTTCGCTGATGGTCGTCCGCATGGCTTTTATAGGGCTGTTGCTCCGCAGCATGGCCCCGACCAGTCCGGGCATGGCGCCCGAGAGAACCAGCGTGTCGCCGGTGATCAGCTGTCTGACCTCCGGTTCATCGACACAGCCGTTGTTGAGAATCAGAGTCTGAACCTCTTTTTCCATCTGTTCCCTCGAGAGATTCAGAACTCTGAGGATAAAAGCGGTAACCGTTTCTCCTTCAAGGCAGGGAACCAGAACACCTTTCTGCAGTTCCATAGTGAGAATCAGGCTGCCGCTTTCTTCTTTTCCGATAAATTTCATGCTACCAGTTGAAAACCTGATCCAGTTCTTCGTCAGTCACATCAAAGATGGCATCATGCGGTGCCAGTCTCTCCCGTTTGAAGTACATGGGAAGTCTGTCGTGCTCTTTGGTAAAGCCCGCTCTTTTGTTGAACTCCCGTTCCCAGGTCAGAATGTTTTTCCCCAGGGCCGTGACGTCATCAGCCGTCAGGCTCAGCCCGTGGAAAGCGTTGATCAGATCGACGAAGGCGTTGAATGTTTCGGGCTGGTCGAGGATGGGGAAGGCAATAAAGAGACACATTCCCGTAGAGTCGATGGCAGCCGTCGCGATCTGGAGGTTCCGTGACAGTTCAATCTGCCCCTGCGGTTTCAACGGATCGACAAATCCCCCCACTTTCAGGATGTTGGTGGCAATGGCGTATCCGGCCGTATGGTCAGCCCCCATGGGAGTTGTGGCATAAGTTACGCCGATACCCTGAATCGGCCTCGGGTCATAAGCCGGCATAGCCTGTCCCTTGACGACGGGAGCTCTCTCGATACCGAATGTTTTGGCCGTTACGGCGGCACCGCTTCCGAGGATTCTACCCAGAGGCGTTCCGTCCCCTACTTCCTGAACCAGCTTGATGGCGCCTTCGACATCTCCGAACTCGCAGAGTCCCGCTTCCATGGCCACGCCGATGGTGGCGCCCATTTCTATGGTGTCCAGACCGAAATCGTCATCCATGCGGTCCATTCTGGCAATGGCATCGAGATCATCGATCCCGCAGTTCGCCCCGTGGGCCCAGACTGTTTCGTACTCGGGCTGTTTGGTAACGTAATTTCCCTCTTTATCCACATAAGTTCCGGAACACTGGATAACGCATCCCCTGTGGCAGCCGTGGGTCGCCAGTCCGCCCCTTGATGTTTCCGTTTCCGCCTGGGTTTCCCCGCTGATATTATGGACTTTGTCGAACTGTCCCTTTGTAAAGTTATTGGTGGGGAATCCGCCCGCTTCATTGATGACATTGGACAGAACGTTCGTTCCGTAAGCCGGGAGGCCCTGTCCGGAGACGGCGTGTTTTTTGATGCCGGCAATGAACTCTTTGTTGGCAGCTTTAAAGGCTTCGTCGTTCACCGGTTTTCTGACAGAGCAACCCGCATCATCGAGAACAAGGGCTTTAATCCCCTTTGAAGCCATGACGGCGCCGACGCCTCCTCTGCCGCAATGCCTGGTCGGCCTCAGTTCCATATCGGTAACGGCGATGGAGGAGTTGGCCATCTTTCTCTCGCCGGCGGTTCCGATGGACATATAGGCGCATTTGTCGCCGTATTTGGCGACCAGTTTTTCCACGGCAGCATAATTGTTCAAACCTTTTATATCATCAGCGGGAACAATCTCCACACTGTCTTTTTTAACTACCAGAGTATAGAGTTTTCCTTCGGGAGATTCCCCTTCGAGAATAATGGCGGCGTATCCGATCCTGGCCAGAACCTGAGCGGCCTGTCCGCCCGCATTGGATTCTTTGATTGTTCCGGTCAGAGGACTCTTGCAGCCGACGGAGAGACGGCCGGAAATAGCGGCGGCGCTTCCCGACATCAACCCCGGGGCTATAACCAGTTTATTCTCCGGTCCCAGAGGGTGGCAGAGAGGCGGAACTTCTGTAAAAATGACTTTTGAGGTGAGCGCCCGACCGCCGATACCGGCATAGTCGCCCACTTCTTCGACTGAGTATTCCGGTTTGGAACTCATTCTGACGCGTAAGATCTTATCCATACTATTCTCCCTTGTCTGTTTTTCTCCTTTCCAAACACGGGAGGCCCGGGGATTTCTCCACAGGACCCTTACGGTCGGCACTCCATGGTTTTTTTATCTTTAGGAGAACAGACTCGGAGATAAGTATCTCTTAATTATACAACGGCTGAGTCATTTGTAAATGTTCAATTTTTTAATTTGTGAGAAGAGAACAGAGAAGATTCACCTCATCCTCAACATCTTTGAAAGAAAGGGATTCGCGGACAAGTCTCATAACAAGTCTCTGAGTGTAGGCGATGAGCATATCGATAGTGGCGAATTCTGCAAAATCAACCGAAGAGGGATCAGATAAGTCCAGGACAGTTCCGTATTCTCTCGACCTGATCTCCCGTTCCATGAAATCTACATATTTCCTGTCGGGATATCCCTTGCTGAAAAATATATCGAAACAACTGATGAACATATATTCCTGAAGATGGTTTTCGAGTATATCTTTTATGATAGCTCTGACTTCTCCGGCTGATTTTCCCAGTATATTCCAGGTATCGAAAAAACTTACAGCCGTGAGATTGAGGATCTGTATATCCACAGCAATTTTTTCTTTGGATTCATAATAGTTGTAAAGACTGCGTCTGGTTATGGAAGCGGCTTCGGCAATGACCTGCATGGAAACCCGGTCTATCCCCTGTTCGATAAAGAGCTTTCGGGCTGCTGTGAGGATTTCTCCCCGTTTTTTATTGAGCGTTCTCGAATCGTCGTAGCCGAGATTGTCCAGATCCATCATGACGAGGCTCCTTCGATTCCCCGGAGCAGTTTATCGATAAGCAGCACAAAGTCGTGATAGCGGACTATCCCCTGTTCTTTATGAGCCTCGCTTCTGAAACTGATCCGCTCCATATAAGCTATCAGACTTTCAAAGCAGATTTTGGCCATCAGTTCGGGAGAGACTGTTTCATCCCGGAAGACCCCTCTCTTCTTCAAATGCGAAAAATAATCAATGATCTGCGTATTGGCCAGAAGATAATTCACAAAGAGATTTTCCTCTCCGATAAGATCATTCCGCTCTCTGGCGTACTGATCAAAATAAACGGTAAAAGACAGCCGGTCCTGATCTTTGGAAATATAATCATAAAGCGATACGAGACAATGTTTTATACCTTCCCGGTCCATCTCTTCAGGCTCGAGTTTGTAATTGCAGTTATCCAGAACATCGCCGAGAAGGAGTTTATGAAGGAGAACCGCAAGGTCCTCTTTCGTATCGTAATGATTGTACAGTGTTCTCCGGGTCAGGCCGACTGCATCGGCGATATCCACCATAGTCGTTTTGAAAATACCATTGCGGGCGAACAGTCCGAATGAAGTTTCGAGGATACGTCTGCGGGTTTTCAAAATGGTGCGGCTTAGCGCTTTGTCTTCTATATGGTAAAACATCACTAAATTACTCGGTAAAATACACCATACAAAAAATTTCACACTCCGGCAACGGCTTGAAAGGAGGAACCGGCATTTTTCGATAAAAAAAGGACAATATTAAAAATGAACTAATTCTTTTTTTCCGGAATGGAAAACTTCCGGCTGTCGAACCGGTCTCCTCCCAGCCAGAGGTCTATCTTGATACCGCTGCCCGTTCTGGCCACATCACAGTGTTTCAGCTGCCACCCCAGAAGATTGAGCCTGGAGGAGCCAAGGAGGTCATGGCCGGTCATGGCACCGTAATAGCTGGCCAGCTCCGGCCTTTTCCGGCTGTTGAGAGCTTTGTCGATTTTTTTAAGCTCCTCATCGCTGTGCTCGTTGTCGTCGATTATACAGAGATGAAGACCGTCCTCCTCCTGGTGGAGTGAAATCACCATCCTCATGGGGTCGCCCTCCAGAATATAACTGGAGATCTCTCCGATGAGATGGAGTATGAAGTCTTTTCTTTTCATATCAGAATTCCTCTTTGTTCGTTCTGTACCACTGTATGACGGCGATGATAAGCGAAGCCGTCAGACCTCCGGCAAATCCGTTGTTATAGAGATTCATTCCACCATGCCATGATCCCGTCTGGAGAACCATAAGAAGGTGGATCATCCCGGCCGCCAAACCGACGGGAATACCGAATTCTCCCGCCAGTGGTGCCAGGGTTGTGGAAAAGATGGCTGCCAGCACGGGACCGGGTGACGAGAGAGAGTTCCCCGTAGCCACTGTCGCGATGATCACACCCGTGACGACCGGCCAGGCATTGGCGATATGGGTACCGAAAGCACCGAAGCCCATAATGGTGAGAAGCCCGCCGATAACCGCTCCGTTGAAAGGAGCTCCGATCAGGTAAATATAGAGTGAACCGGCCAGACCGATCAGTCCGCTGTTGAAAAGGGTCCCTCCGGCGGACACAAGATCGATAAAATCCGAAGGCAGACGTCCGGGAATGGTGAGGATCTCCCGGAAAGAACTCCACATTTTCCGGCCGTCTCTCTGAATGCCCCCGAGAATCAGCAGAAGCGAAAGAGCAGGCACCAGCATGGTCAGAAAGGGAGACGAACCTTCATACCAGAAAAAAGTTCCGGCATATTCGTGACCGAATCCACGCAGGACCGCCGCGGCGAAAAGTCCGAAAAATCCGCAGGTCAGCCCCATATTGTAGAGATTGTATCCCTGATGGAGGTGGAGCATGGAAACGGCGATCGACGGCAGAAAAAAACCTGTCACGACACCGCCGGCGGTTCCGGCGAGAATTGCCGGAACCGGAGAAAGCCCCAGTTCCCAGGCGAGAGTACTCACAAGAGGGGCCAGAGCCGTTCCGAAGAGAGCGATCATCAGGTAGTCCCGGAGTCTCTTGCCGACAAGGCGTGCGGAAAGGTAAACGCCGAGAAATACGGGCAGAATATTCAGAGGGGTTTTACCGAAAAGCCCGAAGCCCGTCATAGTCAGAACGGCTGCGAAAGTCGGACCCGAAAGGGGAATTCGGGAAAGCAGAATCAGAATCAATCCGACAAAGCCGACGAGAGCCCCGTTGAGAAGAGCTCCTCCTATACCGGCAATTTCTATATAATCGTTGATAAGCCGGGCCGGATGGACCTGAATCTCGGCAAACCCTCTGATCGTTTCATAAAAACCCGATTCGACGAGGCCGGTGAGAATCATCCCCGTTAACAAAAAAGAGAGAATGATGAGAAGAAAAGTGTGGTTGCTGATTTCCTTATTAGCCATAGAGGATTTTTGCATGAAAAACGGAGCCTATCAATCTATTTCCAGAACTTCACGCAACTTTTTAGCCAGGCTGCCCATGGAAAAAGGCTTCTGAATAAAGAGAGATCCCGATTCGAGGATATTGTGCTGAACGATGGCGTTATCAGCGTAACCGGACATATAGAGAACTTTCAAATCCGCCCTCTGTGAGGCCGCTTTTTCGAAAAGCTCCCTGCCGTTCATATCGGGCATGATCACATCGGTAAGCAATAGATCAACTTTGCCCTGGAAGCCTGCGAGAAGGTTCAGCGCTTCCGTACCGTTATTCCCGCTGAGCACATGATATCCCAGGTCGCGGAGAATCATTTCAGTCAGCTCTTTCACCTGGCTGTTATCTTCGGCGACAAGAACAGTTTCAGATCCGCGCCGGCTTTCCCCTTCCATCTCCCGCTCTTCTCCCGGAAGACTTTCCGAACAGAGGGGAAGATATATGTTGAAGGTGGATCCCCGTCCCGGCTCACTGTAAACCTGAATATCGCCATTATGCTGGTTGACTATGCCGTATACCGTCGCCAGTCCCAGGCCTATGCCGAATTCCCCTTTCGTGGAGAAAAAGGGTTCGAAGATCTTATCCTTGATCTCCGGCGCCATCCCCTGCCCCGTATCGCTGATGGCCAGCAGGACATAGAATCCCTGTTCTATGTTACTGTATTTCCGTCCCGAGCGCTGATCCATTTCCACCACCGTAAGCTCTATGGTGAGGACACCGCCCGACGGCATGGCATCCTGACCATTCACACAGAGATTGAGAATGACCTGTTCGATCTGCCCCGGATCGGCCATGACGGCGGGAGTGATTTCCGACTCGACTATTTCAATGGAAATATTCTCGCGGATGGTTCTTTTCAGCAGCTTCTGAAACCCCGTAACCACTTTGTTCAGGTCCAGAGGCTTGTACTCCAGCTCCTGTTTGCGGCTAAACGCGAGCAGCTGCTGTACCAGATCGCGGGCTTTTCCTCCCGCGTTGAAGATCTGCCGGATCTGCCGGTTCAAAGACTCTTCCGGTATTTTATTCATCAGCATTTCGCTGTAGCCGAGAATGGGAGTGAGAAGATTATTCAGGTCATGGGCCACGCCGCTGGCAAGCCTTCCTATGGACTCGACTTTCTGGGTCTGCTGGAGCTGCTCTTCAATACGCGATTTCTCCTCCAGTTCAATCCGCATCAGTTCAAAGACGCGGGCGGTTTCATCGACTTCCCGGTAGGCTGTCTCTATATTGAGAGGACTTTTCAGGTTGCCGCTCCCGACAGACTTGGCCGCCCCCTGAAGGCGGAGCAGAGGCTGAACGATCGACCGGGTTATGAGAAACCCGATGAGAATGGTAATCAGCCCGACCGACAGGGAAATGAAGACTGAAAAAGTCCTGTTCTTTTTCAGTGCTCCGATATAATCATCTTCGGGAATGTAGATCCCCAGGAGCCAGGGCCAGTATGAAGCTTTGAACGGAGCGAACATGGCATGAAAGACCTGTCTGTCGTGTTTAAAAGTAAAAAAAAGCTCGCTCTTTTCATCGAGTTCGTACTCTTTGGACAGAAGAGCTTCGTAAGCTGCTTTGCTGATCTCATCATCCAGCTCTCCGATGGTTGCCAGATGAACCGCGTCATCATCGGTATTGACTGTCAGCCGGCTTTTCTCAGGGTATGCCAGAACTTTACCCTTATTATCGAGAATAAAGGCTTTTCCGCTTTTGCCTATGCTGAGAGTCGCCAGAAAATCGGAAAGCTCGGATATCTCGATATCGACACCCACAACGCCGTGGAGAGAACCGTTCTCATTGTATACGGGACTGGCTGTCGTTATACCGGGATTCCGCGAAGTGAAAAATACATAAGGATCGGTCCAGATCAGGCTTCCGGCTTCAATCGCCTGGCTGAACCAGGGCCTTTTCCTCGGATCATAGGTGTCGCTATTGTCCTGATACCGGTCTTTTTCCTGAAAAAAGAGATCGGTTTCCCGGAACTGAACGGAGCGTCCGCTCTCGCTTATGGAAATGTTTTTCGTCATAAATCCCTCATCGTTACGACGGGAAACCATGACGAACTCGCCATCGACCGTTCCATAATAAATATTGGAAAACTGGGAATTGACCAGCAACTGCTCAAAAAAATAATGCTCCATCTCGGTTTTACGGCTCGATGTGACGATTTTATTGACCGCCAGGCCGCTGGTCAGAAGGGCCGCATCCCTGGCCGGATAGAGGTGGCTCCGAGATTTGTCTATAGTGTAGGATGAAATATTCCCCATAATCTCTCTGGCATGCTCGGTGAAAACCTGCTTGGACGAGACGTAAGTGGACAGGATGATGAAGCTTATGATTCCCATTACGAGACCGGGCATTCCCAGGATAAGAATCAGGCGAATTGATATTTTCTTTTTCACGTTCATATATGATAAGTTCATAAAAATAGGGTGTCAACAATGAAAAAGCCGCTGTTCCGGCAAGAACGGCGGCTTCTCTGAAGGATCCATTCGGAAAGTATTACTGAGCTGAGTCCGTTGTTACTTCTTCTCTCAAACTATCCAGCTGTCCGAGGATCGAATCGAGTTTGGAAGAGACTTCGCTGATTTTAGCTTCCGTATCCGATACGGCTTTCTGCTTTGAAGAAATGGTTTCTTCATTTCTGGCGATAATGGTCTCCCGTCTGGCGTTGTCGTTGGTAAGAAACTCAACTTCCCCTTTATCGGAGGTGACCTGTTCCGTTAACCGGCTCTGTTCGGTTCGCAAAATCCAGATGACGCTCTTCAGTTCGGCCCGGCTGGATTCCAGCCGATCGAGAGTTTCTCTGTCCCTGGTTTCCCGGCTGATGGAATTGAGTTCCAGATTTGTTTCCGCTGCGTAACCTAGATTTTCCGCAATTTTTTCAAGACGAGCTTCCGAAGTTTGAATCCTATTTTCCAGAAAGGCTTTTCTCTCTGTATTGGCTTCTATATTCGTCCTGTGATTGTCATTGGCTCTCTGCAATCTCGCGATTTCTTCATTTGTCTCTTTGACATCGACATAGGAAGTCCCGTCCTGAGCCCAAATAGAAAAAACTCCTGCCAGCAACAGGCAAAGCAATACAACAACTCTGTGCTTCATCTCTCCCTCCTGATAATTTTCTATCTTTATTGAAATTATAAGAAGCTCATGGAGAATTTACAAATTCACTGCGAAGAAAAAATGAGAAATCAATCGTCGATGGCTTCCAGTTCCTCGACCGGCTCCTCGAATGCTTCGAGCTCTTCAAGAGGCTCGGGATCAGCCGGGACGGGAACAGCTGCGGGCATAGGGGCGATTTTCTCAAGAACTTCCGTTTGAAAAGGATTGAACGGCGGGATATCGCCGCCCACTTCAATCAATTCGCCGAGATCACTTTCATCCTCAAGCGGGATCAGAATTCCGGGATCGGAGTTTTCTTCCTCAGAGAGATATTCCAGACCCTTTTCGGCGGATCTGAATCTGACGGGCTTCAGGATAATATAGAACAGGAAAGAGTAAAATAAAAAAACCGAAAGTGTTCCGGCTATATGAAGTATCCTGCTTTCGGCAAGGTACAATCTGTCTATCAGGAAAAGGGAAAGAGCCAGAGAAACAATGAGAATAAAGGCCCCCCTCCCCTTTTTTACAGCACTTTTCATAGTTTTTTCATTATAGTATGAACCATTTGAAAATTACACTCATTTTCTTTTTAACAATTGTTAATATCCTGAATCTTGAATTAAAGGGGACTTTTACCTATTCTTTGGTTTATGCAGAAATTCAATAAATACAGCAGAAGACTTATTATCACGACAGCGCTCTATTTTCTCGTGCAGGTTCTCTATTCCTGGAGAATGGAACCGGCAGGAAAAGCCCAGCTGTTCGCTTTTATTTCAGCGGCCATTATCGGGGCCAATATCTTCTTTATAATCAGACTGAATAACAAACTCAGCGATCAGCTGCTCAAGGTTTACAACAGTTACCTGCTGATTTCGACCTTCGGTTTTTATCTGGCTTACTGCCTTAAGGCATCGCTGATAACAAGCGATCCCGATATTCTGAAAACCCCATTATTCCTGGAACTTTTGCTACTTGCCGCGCTGCTCTTCAACGCCTGGCAGATTTTTCTCTATTCCCGTGAGATAAAAGCGAGAGAAAAGAAAAACGCCAAAAAGAAAAAGACTCTCTTCGGCGAAATTTTCAGCTGGGTAGATGCTCTGCTTTCCGCGGTAATCTTTGTTCTTCTTATCAATATTTTCCTGATTCAGATCTATAGCATTCCTTCCGAATCGATGTATCCCGTCTTTTTCGTAAAGGACAGACCGGTCGTCGATAAGATTACAAGAGGCCCCGAGCTTCCCTTCACACGGTTCCGCATTCCGTCGCTTCAGAAAATTCATAGAGGCGACATCGTCACTTTCCGGAATCCCAAATATGCGAAAACAGTAGAAAGCGAACTGAAACACCTCTTGTCGCAGTTTCTTTATATGATCACCTTTACGACCGTTAACATCGACCGCTACGATGAATCGGGAAAAGAAAAAGCCGATCCCCTGGTCAAGAGAGTCGTCGGTCTTCCGGGAGAACAGATTCAGATCATAAATGATGTTATCTATTACCGCGAGAGCCTGAAGGAAGAGTTCAAAGTTCTTGAAGAGAACATTCACTCCCGGACCGACCTCTACAATCTGCCCCAGAGCAGCCTGAACCACCTCCAGTTCCTCCCCGTCGACAGAAGCGCCAGGGAGATGCTGGACCTATGGGACAGCGCTATCGATCAGCTCGACAGTACGGCTGTTCTGAACGATATCAACAGGATCAGGCTGGAAGCGGGCCGCATCCGGGAAAGGCTTCTGGAAACCCAGTCGGCAACGGTAAAAAACGGACTTCAGAACAAATACGACAGAATCAACAAGGGAGATATCTCCATAGATCTCTCCTACCATCCCTTTCAGAAAATCGAAAACCTGCGCGATGACAACGTCCATTTTATCTATAACATCGACGATGGTGAACTATGGAACCGGGGCTGGGATTTCCTTTCCCGTCTATCCACCGGCGGTGAGGGCGCTTTTTTCGATGCGGCGTCAAAAACGGATATGAGATACAAGCAGATTGTCAGCAACTGGATCCTCGACAACCTGAAATATATGGAGAAGGTCTTTGCGGGCCTTCCCACCGATACGGCCGAAGCAGAGCTGGAGGAGGATGAAATCCTGCTGGGAGAATTCCTCAATTACATCCTCAGGTATTACGATTTCAGAAATCTTCCCCCCTTCCCGGAAAAGGGGCTGATTGAGGAAGACAACTACTTCGTGATGGGAGACAACCGGTACAATTCTCTGGACCTGAGACACGGGCTGAATAAAGAGGACCGCTTCTTCACAGGAGATGAAGAGAACAGCTTCGTCTACAAATCCTACCTCAACCCCGTAACCATTGACGAGCGGTGGATCGAGGGATTTGTCGTCTTCCGCCTCTTCCCGCTGGGGCGGATAGGAATCCCCTGATATGGTTGCCATATCAAAAAACTCGATCAGCCCCCTGACTCCCGAACTGGAAAAGCGGATCCTTCACAATCCTCTGCTCAATATAGACACCTTTATCATTCCCTCCCCTTATGTAAAAAATCCCAATCTGATAAAGGATTACGAGCACAGTTTCGTCTACATGCACGAGGGAGAGCTGCTGGGGTACATTCTCGTTTACGCCGACAGGGAGAAAAAGGACTTCCTCATTTATAAAGTGACGACGAGCCCCTTCGGCCGCGGCATGGGTATCGGCACCCTGTTTATCGAATTTCTGGCGGAGATGATTCCCACGGGCTCCACCATCAGCCTTTACGTCTGGGAAAAGCAGCAGGATACCATGGAGTTTTTCACCAGCATGGGCTTTGTTTCCGAGGAATCCATTGTCTACAGGAATCTGATTTATCACTATTTTTCCGCTACCAGAGCCCAGATTATCAAACGGACCAGTAACAGGAAGATACGGGGGAACTCCGCCCTGGAGGAAATCGGCAACACCCGCCATGACGCCCGGAAAGTGGTGAGGCTCCTCTCCTCCATGGTGGAAAAACTGGCCCTGGAAAACTGCGACCGCATTATAGAGGACATAAACCGGGAAACGACGGGACTTATCAATATCCTGAACTCTTTCCGGGACAGCATCGAAACGATCCACGAAGTGGATCTGAAAGACCTGATAACCGAAAGAATCATTCCCTATATCGAAACATCCATACAGAACTGCGATATCAAGTTTCATATGGAATCGCGCATCTCCTCTATCAAAGGCTCCTACGTCAATATCAGCCGGGCTCTGATCAACCTCTTCGCCAACTCTATCGACGCCATAAAGGAGAAAGGGGAGAGAGGCATGATTACCATACAGCTCTCCCAGGACGAAGAGAACGTCTACCTGATGGCCGGAGACAACGGCACGGGGATCCAAGCTGAACTGCTGATTAAGGACGAAAAGGGATATCCCGCCTTTGTGGGCCAGACTACGAAGATCCGCAAACAGGGCGAAGGGCTCGGTTCGGTTCAGATTTTTTCAACCATCGGCGTGGAGAACATCGCCATAAACAGCGTCGTGGGAGAGGGGACCTACTGGACGCTGCGGTTCAAGAAGAAACAGAAGGAGAAGGAGAAGTGGTTCATGAGCCTGGAACGGCGCTATTTCGAATTCACGGGCCTTCAGGAGTCGACAAAAATCACAGAGCGAACGCCCCACAATGCAGTCATTTCAGTTATATGGCAAATGCGGAAAATGGAGATCTTCCTCTTCGACATCATTATGCAGTTCAGCAAATTCCACAATATGCGCGATGTCTACCGGCAGATTCTCGTTTATCTCCAGGGGTACGAGTCGGAAGAGAAACTCCTCGAGACGATCGAAAGCTACCGCTGCGACCATCCGGTCATCAAAAAATGGATGTACCGCATTTCCCTGGGCATCCGGGGAACCATGGTGAAGCTGGAAAAACATGTGGAACTGAATGAATACAGGGGAGAGCTTTTCAAGAGCTATGGCCAGGCTATCGGCAATATCATGATCTTTACCCTCGACCCGGAGACCGGGAACTTTCTGGTTACGGACCGCAAGCTGGCGGAGCACTTCGACTTTGTCTATTACCTGAAAAAAGAGCGGGATGAACTGTTAAGAGGCGAATTTATCGGCGATATGAAAAACCCCGACAGCCCGATCCTCTTCGGCGTATGGCACATCGATTCCGACGAAGACCTTCTGGCAAAGCTGAAGCTGATACGGGAAGGGGCGCGCCGCCTCGTCCAAATCGGCATTGACGAGACCAAAAAGCTGGCTTTCTATCAGACGACCTACTGCGAAAACGACAAGGACATCAATACGGACATGACAACGACTTTCGGAGAGTTTATCCATCTGAAAGATGAAGAGCTTACACAGTTCATGCGAACAGCCGACGATGAATTCGCCGGCTTTCTGGTTCACCGGGACTGATTCAGCCGCGGGCCAGAGTAATTGTAATTTGCGTTCCTTCCGATGAAGTGCGGATTTTCATCGATGCTCCGTACTTATCAAGAGTCCGCCTAACTGAAATCATACCGAGACCTGTTCCCGCGATTTTCGTTGTCCGGCCGACCTTGAATACATCACAGCCCGAGCATTCGCCTTTGCAGTTCTTTTCCAGACAGGCCCTGATGCCGGGACCGTTATCCTTAAAAGTTATTATGCTTACCTCTGCCTTTCCACTTATGCCAACTGATAGTAGGGCATCGAAATCCTTCATCCCCTGTTCTTCCAGAGCTTTTTTATGCTCTACCAGAGCTTCATAGGCATTTTTCAGCAGGTTTTCAAACACCTGGGAGATTTCCGAAGGATTGCCGTAAAAGAAAACTTCATCAATAAAATCCGTTTTTGTTGTTACGATTCTGAACTGCCTGTTGATATTGAAGACTTCCAGAAGGCTGTAAAGGAGGGCATTGATACTGAACTCCATATCGGCTTCAGCCTGGGAATACTTGGCCAGGGTCAGGATATTGCGTATTTTCGCCTGAAGATTTTTATTGCCCCTTTGAACGAACTCGACGGCTTTGTGGTCAACCTCTTCCTCCAGCATACTCGCAGCCATGGTCATAAGCCCCAGATCACCGTTCATATTGTGAACAAGTCCGGAGATATTTTCCCCGAGATTGACGAAAACCCGGCTTTTTTCGATCTGGGTATTGAGTTTCTGGTTTTCGAGGGTGAGGCGTTTGATATCATCTTCAAAGACGATAAAAATCAAAATCACAGTTGCGGCGAGAAAAGCCAGTTCATTCGGTAAATGCCAGATTGTCAACTCTTCGGAAACTGTTCCAAGAGCGCCATAGTTCATAAAACTTACAACAATGGACAGAACAAGCAAGATGAGAAGTGAAGTATGATAGAGCTTGGCGCTTGTAAAAATTCTGTACTTTTTTGATAAAAAATAGATGAATATCAAGAGTAGATATCCAACCTGATTCGTTACGGGATTCGTCATAATCGTAAAATATGATATCAGCAGGAGAAAAATGACCTGGACTCTTTTAGTGGCTCCCCCTGATTTTAAAAAGAACAGGAGGAGAAAAATCGCGATAAAAACAAAAAAAGGTAATAACTGGGAAAGTGACGTCTCCTCGTTGCTCTTCATTATATTAAAGAATAAAGTCACACAGAAGAAAAAGAAGAAAAGAATATTTACCTTCTGGTATTGATCAATTCCACCAGAAATCACCACGAAGGTTCTCTTCCCCGGATACTTCCCCTCCGGATTCTCCCTGACGCGCCCAATTGGCTTTCTCGATTTTGACCCACTCATCTATTTTTCCTTCGTTCTTTTCCTGACCGGGAGTCCGGAATACGGTGAACCTCTCATCGGGGTTCTTTCTGAAATAATCGGTCGCGGGGAAAATATCATGGACAGCTTCGACTGCCAGCAATATGACTCCGCGGCGGAAGAGGTAGACTTTCTGCTCCTCATCGGCTTTGTACCCGTTAACCATCTCATATAATTCCCTGAATCTCTCGAAAAGTCCACGATTTTCCCACTCTGCGGCAATAAATCCCTGTACAGCCTTCTCCGTTTCAGCGATGACCTGTTCGAAAATGCTCTGATTCATAAATCTCTCCCTGTAAAGTAATAATCAGACATTTTATCATATTTTAAACTATCAGTGAGAATTATTTGTCATCCCAGAGAAAGACTCTGTCCCGTCCCTCTTCTTTTGCCCGGTAGAGGGCCTTGTCAGCATGCTTCAGAAGGATTTCCGCCGATAAACGGCGGTCGTTGACAGCGATTCCGCAGGAAAAAGTGAATTTCATATCGATATTGTTATGAGTAACGGTCAGCGACCTGACGATTTTGAGCAATTTGCCAGCAATGAGGAGAGCCTCTTCACGGTTGGTCCGGGGTAGAAGGACGAGAAATTCCTCACCTCCCCAGCGGGCTTTGAGATCCGTTTCCCGCAGATCGCTCCGGAGGACATCGGCCATTTTCTTTATAACCTCGTCCCCGGCATCATGGCCATAGCGGTCGTTGACCAGCTTGAAATGGTCCAGATCGATCATGAGGAGGGAGAATGTCACTTCGGAGCGCTTGTAGTCGCTGATAAAATGATCGAGAATATTGACCATGAAACGGCGGTTCGACAGACCCGTCATATGATCGGTTATAGACAGTTCCTCCAGAAGGATATTCTGCTCGCGGATTTTCTGTTCCTGATTTTTCTGTTCGGTGACATCGACGATAAGCCCCTGGACCATTTCGAACAAGCCGTCGTCGGAACGAAAGTGGTTATCGTAGCTTCTGACCCACCTCACTTCGCCGTCTTTCCGGATGATTCTGTATTCCGATTCGTTTTCGTAACCGGGCTTCTCGTAGATGCGAAGCCCCTCTTCGGCCATTCTGTCCCTGTCGTCGGGATGAATGATCTCAAGCCAGGAAGCCAGATCCCGCGACTGATCCTCCGTATATCCCGTCAGCCGCTCCAGGGCTCCCGAGGTAAACATGGCCAGACGCTCGGGCTTGAGCATTCTCTGAAAGGCGATTCCCCGGAGATTATCGATAAACTGCCGGTAGCCCGATGCCCGGAACAGCATGTATTCCTCTTTGCGCTCGTACTCGGTGAAGTCGATTCCCATCAGTTCATACAATCCCTTTCCCTTTCTGTTACAACCCGCTCTGAAAGATCGGCCTGTGGAGGCAAAATTGAGAATCATGGTTTCACGGGTCAGGATTTTTTCCAGGGAGAGCTCCCATTTATCGCCGAACGCTTTCTCGGCGATATTTCTTCCTTCCTCGCATTCCAGACCGGAAAGAGCCCGGAACCTGTTATTGCAGTCTATCAGGGACAATGAAGATTCATCACAAGAGACAAGAGCATAGGCCATCGAAAATTTCCCGGGATCCATCATCCTTTCCATATATACTATTGTCTTACGGCGGCCGTAAAATTTCAAACTGATCCCATTACCCTTCCCGCCCATTGAACGGCGGAGCGATAACCGCTATAAGGGAACTATGAATATTGAAACATCCAAGCTTCCCTGGCTGAGGGGAATGAGTCACAACGGACGGGTCGTGACCCTGACGGAGCCTTTCTGGTCTATTCCGTTCAATATGTTCGCCGTCTACGCGGTTCTGTATATGATGGAGCTGGGGCTGACGGAAAGGCAGATCGGACTGACCCAGACGGTTCTGGTGGGTGCCCAGATCGTCTCTTCCCTTTTTTCCGGAAGCCTGACCGACAGGCTGGGGCGGAAGAGAACGACTCTCCTCTTCGATATGGTTTCCTGGACAGTTGCCTGTCTGGTCTGGGCCATGAGCCGCAGCATAACCGGATTTCTCATAGCCGCCGTTCTGAACGGAATCAATAAAGTGGTCTACGTATCCTTTACCTGTATGGTGACCGAAGACGCCACGTCCTCCCAGAGACTGAGGAATTATTCGGGCCTTCACTTTATGGTCCTGACGGGAGGCTTTTTCGCCCCGCTCGCCGGAATCATCGTAGCCCGCAGCGGGATCGTCGGAGGGACCAGGCTCATTTACCTCGGTTCGGCGCTTATCATGGGACTGATGTTTATCGTCAGGAACATCCTCTGGACAGAACCGGTGGTCGTCAAGGAAGAAAGGCACACGGGGATGCTCAAGGGCCTTACCGAGTCTCTCTCCTATTTTCTTCAGGACAGACAGCGTGTCATTACCTTCGCGCTGCAATCAGTGGTCCAGTTCTTCTACATATTCAAACCTCTGTTTTATTTCGCCTTTCTGAAAGAGATCGCCGGTCTTGAATCGGGATTGATATCAATCGTGCCCATGGTCATTTCTGTCATAACCATGGTGGTCCTCCTGGGCTTTATGCCGCGGGTAAAAAACAGACAGAGACGCCCCATGCTGACCCTTGGCTTTGTCGCGGGAAGCCTCTCGCTTCTCTGTCTCGTTCTCTCTCCGGGTCATCACTGGAGCTTTCTGCTCCTCTCGGTCCTGCTCGACGGCATGAGTACGGCGCTGATCCGCCCTCTTCTCGACAGTCTCTGGGCCGATCATCTCGACGACAGAAAAAGGACCCGGCAGCTGGCAGCGGGAAATCTGCTTTTCGGGCTGATTTCCATACCGGCGGGCAGTATCGCCGCGGAGCTCTACTCAGTGACACCCTACCTGCCTTTTGCCGCCGCCGCAGCCATTCTTCTGCTCTCCGCAGGATTGAGTCTGGCGCTGAAGAGGCATGATTGATGAAAACGCTTCTGTTAATCCGTCACGGCGAAAGCGAAGCGAACCGGAAGAGAATCCTGGCCAGCCGATTGCCCTACCCTCTGACCGAGGAAGGTAAAAAAGATGCCCGGCTTATAGCGGAAGAACTGGAAAGAAGTACTGCTGTGGACCGGATCATATCCTCTCCCCTGGTCCGGGCCCGGGAGACAGCTGAACAATTTGCCGCTGTGTTCAAACTTCCCGTTGAAACCGATGAACGCATCGCCGAGCAGGAACTGGGGATCTATTCGGGCATGTCTTACGATGAGGTAAAAGGGGAGAAAGAGTACGAAGCCGATCCTCTCAAGCGCTGGGACTGGGTTCCCCGGGGCGGCGGAGAATCCTATGCCGCCATAGCTGAACGCCTTCTCTCTTTTTTCCGCGATCTGGAAGATGATAGAGAGGAAACCCTGCTGATCGTGACCCACGCCGTGGCTTTCCGCCTTATCCGGGCGATTCTGCAGAATACCCTGCCCGGGTATGAAGCTCCATTTCCCAACAACGGCGAAATCTGGAAGGTGAATTTTACCGGAACCGGAAATTTCCACGGAATCGAATCACTTTTTCTCGGCAACAGCCGGTCTTTTACTCACAATCCCTGATAGGATGCCACAGCCAGGCCGGCGGCAATTCCCCGGAAAGATTCCCACTCTTCGGGCTCCCGTCCCAGCAGTTCCGCCAGATGCTGCCTGACGGCGGGAATGCGCGATGAACCTCCCGTGCAGAGAACGCGGTCGATATTTTCTTTCCCCATACGGGCTTTAAAAAGGATTTCAGATACGACCGTACTGATATCCCTGAAAACCGGCTCCAGAATCTCTTTCAGTTCACTACGGGAAAAACCGATGGAGAGGTCTATCTCTTCCATTTCGATGGATGTCTCATCAAGGGAGGACAAGGCGATCTTCGCCTCTTCAATCAGCTCGATTAGCTGAAAAGAGCCGTTCAGCCGAATCAGTTTTTTCAATCGGCGGCCTTTTTCCGCATTTTGACCGCCGCTCTTTATCAGGTTGTTTATTTTTTCCATATAACGGGACTGGTTGAGAAGGTAGGTGCTCTGCCAGTTCAGAAGATTCTCTTCGAACTCGGAAAAATGAAAATCCTCCGCGGAACCGAGACCCGCCCCGAGATAAGGTGATATTTTATGCCGGTAGATCAGTCTGTCGATATAATCCCCCGCCCGGGGTACGCCGGCGACGGCTTTCAGGTTGTAACGGTTGTTTTCCCTGGTCATGATGCAGAGATCCAGAGTCCCCCCGCCGAAGTCGACGACGAGAACATTCTCGCCCTCCGCTCCTTCATGACTGTGAAGATAGCTGATGGCCGCCGCTTCCGGTTCCATCAGAAAGGAAACATCTCCTAATCCGGCATGGGAGCAGATTGCCCCCATCCGTTCCAGGGCCCTGGCAGACGGGTCTTCCGACGTGCCGCTGTAGAGTACGGGACGCCCGATATAAACCTGTTGATGCCCCGCTGCGCTTTGCTGTGAAATATGCTGCCCCACATGCCGGAGTATGATGGTCAGAATCGCCTCGAGACGGAATTTCCTTCCGAAAACATCGAAGCGCTGATCGCCTCTGTCACCCAGATAGCTTTTCATGGAGCGGAAAAGCCGTCCCGGCAGCTCCGCATCGATCTTTCCCGTAACCGTAGTGGTAAAGGTCCTGTCCCGCTCGATAAAGTAATCGCGGTCCATCTCCCCCATATGAACAGTGACGGAACCGACATCCTTATCGGAGAGAACGATTTTTCTTCCCGTATTGTCTTCGAGGCACCGAACCAGCGCTTCGGCCCCGACAGAAGGAGCGCAATCCCGGTCCAGATAGAGCGCCGTGGGCATAATGCTGCCCTTACCGGTTCTGGTGTCCAGTTTCAGATAGGTGATGGACTGCCCGTCATAAACAGCGACAGTCGTATTGGATGTTCCGAAATCGATTCCGATTCCCGGTAGCGCCATGGAAGGCTCCCTTCTACTAGTTTTCTCTATTATTTATAAAGAAAAGAGCCGGCGTGTACAGGGGGGAACTTATAAAAAGAATGGGAAGCCCCGTTAACAACAGGGCTCCCCACCGGTATTATTTCAGAAGTTCCGTACTATCCAGCCGCACGTGGCCATGACCGACCCGTTCGGCAGGGCCGATTCCCACAGCGCGGAATCCCCCTTCCAGGGCTCCGCTCACGCCGGCTTGAGCGTCCTCCACGACGACGCACCGCGATACAGGCAGGCCGATCTGTCCCGCCGCGTGGATAAAGACATCAGGAGCCGGCTTGGCCCGGGTAACAAAGGACCCGCTGGCCACGCCATCAAAATAGGAACCGATCCCCAGATGCCCGAGAATGAATTCCGTATTGCGGCTCGCCGAGCCGATGGCCAGTTTTTTTCCGAGGCTTTTCAACCGGTCCAGAAAGGGAATGACACCGGGAAGAATATCGTCAGGATTTAACTGATCGAGAAAATCCCTGTAATAGCGGTTTTTCCGGTCGGTCATCTCCCCTTTCTTCTCTTCGGGGTATTCTCTTCCGTCGAGGATGATTACCAGAGACGCCATCCGGGAAATGCCTCTCAGTTTTTCATTAATCTCCTCGTCAAAGGGAAGCCCCTCTTCATCGGCCAGTTTCTGCCAGGCAAGATAGTGATAGCGGGCCGTATCGGTAATAACGCCGTCGAGATCGAAGATCCAGCCTTCCAGTGAGGGGTCCGTAACTAATTGCTCCAGAGTCACTATTTGATGGCCCCTTCAACCATACCCTTGATGATGTATCTCTGAGCAAAAAGATAGAGAACGATTACGGGAAGAATCGCCAGCAGTGTGGACGTCAGAATCAGGTCCCACTGCTTCAGATAGGCTCCCGCGAAGGCAGTCACCGCAATCGGTATGGTCTGGACGGCGCCGTTTGAACCCAGCACAAGCAGAGGCAGCAGGTAGTCGTTCCAGATCCAGATTCCGTTAAGGATCAGAACCGTGACGATAATGGGCTTCAAAAGGGGAAAAACGATCTGAAAAAATGTTCTCTGATGGGAACAGCCGTCAATGGTCGCCGCCTCTTCCAGCTCATAGGGGATATTCTTGATAAACCCGTGGAAGATGAATATGGAAAGGGATGAACCGAATCCAAGATAGGCGAAGACGATTCCCGGAATAGTTCCCAGGAGCTTGAAGTTCAGAAAGGTTCCCAGTACTCTCATCCACCGCACCAGGGGATACATGAGAACCTGGAAGGGTATAACCATAGCGGCGACGAAGATCATGAAAACCCACAGGGACCACTTCGTGTGGTTTCTCACCAGGACCCAGGCGGCCATGGAGGAAAAGACTACGATGATCAGAAGCGAAATGGCAGTTATCAGAAAACTGTCGACGAAAGCTCCCAGGTAATCTACGGTCCTGTTTCCGAAAATCAGAGAGACGTTGGTCCAGAGCTGCCCCCAGCTCTCGGGCATGGCTACGGCGTTGTAAATGATTTCCTTCGATGTCTTGGCCGAGTTCAGCACAACCATGGCGAAGGGAACCATAAAGAGAATAAAGAGCAGAATTGTAGCGGCTTCCAGAGATATTCTCGCGATCCTGCGGGAATTTCCTCCGACGCCTTTCCTGCCGATAAGATTTAAATTACTCATTACATTTCCACCTCTTTTCTCTTATTCACGGCGACCTGGATAAGGGCGACCACAACCAGGGCGACGAACAGAATGACCGCCTTGGCCTGTGCTTCGGCCATTTTATTAGCCGTCGCCGTGTCGAATATGTTCATAGCCAGCAGCTGGCTTGCCTTGACCGGCGATCCCATGAACCGGGTGGCCGGACCGCCGTTGGTGAGAGTGAAGTTCATATCGAATTGCTTGAATGAAGTTGTCAGCGTTAAAAACAAAGAAATGGTAAAGGCATTGGCCATCATGGGGATCAGGATGTGAAAAACCCTGGTGACATATCTGGCCCCGTCGACCTGGGCCGCTTCCATAAGTGAAGCGGGAATGCTCTGTATCGATGCCACGTAAATGAGCATCAGGTACCCCGAATACTGCCAGGTGTTGACAACGGACATGGCCCAGATAACCGACTCCGGGCGGCTGAGAAAGGAGGCTTCAAGTATGGTAATGGACATGCTCTTTCCCATGGATACGAAAATATTGTTAAAGAGGAACTGCCAGATATATCCCAGAACGATCCCGCCTATAAGGTAAGGGACAAAAAAACCGGCCCGGTAGAAATTCCGGAGCTTCAGGTTGCTGGTGACAATAAGAGACAGCGCGAAACTGACGATATTGACAAGCACGACGTTGATAGCGGTAAAGCCTATGGTGATGACAAAAGAGTGTACAAAGTCCGGCATGGAGAACAGTTTTGCGTAGTGCTGGAATCCGACAAAGTTTATGTTGGGGCTGACTCCGTTCCAGTCGGTCATGGAGTAGTAGAGCCCGAAGAAAAAAGGCACCACGATAATCATGAGAAAAGCGAAAACCGTGGGAAAAAGAAATAGGATATTTACTAAACGTTTATTGTTCATCCCGGGGAACTCCTGAATATTCAATTATGATGTTCTGCGCGTATGATGAAAAAAGGGAAAACGCGCAGCCTTTTGAGACCGCGCGTTTCTTCAAAGATTCAAATTACATGTTGGGAAGACCGGCAATAGCAGCTTTCATATCAGCTATGAACTGCTCCAAATCATCCTGATTCTGAGCGAAGAGGTCATAAATAGGTCCGAACACGTTCTGACCGGCACCATCGGGAAGCATTCCGAAGAAGACACCGTAGTTTCCGCCCTTTGCGTTGGCAGCCATAAGAGCCTGGCTCAACTGACCTGTTGGTTTAAGCTCAACAGATTTGAAAGCGGGAATCATTCCGGCTTCGTTGACAATATAAGCCTGGCCGTCAGCTGTCGTTGCCATGGCATTCAGGAAGGCTTTCGCCTGTTCCGCTCTGGGGCTCTGGCTGTTTACACAATACCAGCTGGGAGCAAAGAGGTAGAGACCTGTCTGAGGTTTTTCCGTAAAGGCGTGGGGAGCGTATCCCATTTTAAATGTCACGCCGAGCTGTTTCATGTTGGGATCAACCCAGTTTCCCTGGTGGAGGAATGCAGTTTTGCCCTGAGCAAAAGAACCGACCTGATCGTCGTAGCTTCCATTGAGAAGGATATTCTGGTCGGCATATTTAAAGAGGAGCTGCACGTATTTTGCATATTCGCGGAAGCGGGGTTCATCCATTTTCCCCTGAAGAGCCGCTTCGATAACACTTGTATCGTTGAAACCGAGTCCCCCGCCCCAGTAAGCAGCCAGGTTGTGCTGACCGGCTACCCACCACATACCGCCGGCTACGGAAGCCGCCATGGCTACGGGCGCATCGATCCCGAGTTCGGCTTTTTTGGCTTCCAGTGTCTGGAATGCTTTTTCATATGCGCTTCTTGTTGTCAGAGAGGCAGGATCAATTCCGGCTTTTTTCAGGATGTCAGCATTATAGGCAAGTCCGTAACCTTCGATAGCAACGGGAAAGCCGAAGGCTTGTCCGTCAACCATAAAAGCCAGATCGGTATCTTTCAGCCAGGGCTGATCATCGAGATTGGCAATATAGTCTTTCCATACATTGTATCCGCCCATACCTTCGATGACGAAAATATCGGGCATATCGCCGGCCTGAGCCTTAGCTTTCATGGCACCGCCGAAATCGGCACCGCCGCCGAGTGTTTCAACTTCGACTGTGACTCCGGGAGTCATTTCGGAATACTTGGCCGCATAGGCATCCAGAGCATCCTTGATCTCTACTTTAAGCTGGAACATAGTAACGGTGACATCACCGCCCTCTGCCGCACCTTTGTCTCCCTGCTGACCGCCGGCGAACACCGCTGTCACCAGCATAACCATCAGTAAAAGCGATAAAACTTTTTTCATTCTTTACTCCTTTAAGTAATTTCCTAATATAAAAACTGCCCCATGCAGTTTGATTCCTTATTAAGATGACTCGCGGATGACGATGTGCGGAAAGAGCACCTCCTGAATCCGCGACTCATTATTCCGCTTGCTGATCAGGTCGATAATCCTGTTGCAGGCCAGCTCGGCCAGCTTCCGCCTCGGCTGATGAATCGTCGTCAGCTGGGGAATCGTCGATTCACAGATCGGCGCATCGTCGAAGCCGATGACCTTCAGGTCTTCCGGTATCCTGATCCCCCTCTCCCGGGCTGCCGTTAAAAAACCGAAAGCCTGTATATCGGTCTGAAAGAAAATACCGTCCACGTTGGCCAGTATTTCCGGAATGCTGTTGAAAAGCTGATAACCCTTAAGGTATGTGCTGTCGATACCCACGACCAGCTCTTCCTCGAACTGAATCCCGTTGTCCTTTAATGCCTGTTTATATCCGGCGGTTCTCTGCTTGAACTCTTCCGAATCAAAGTCGTTGGTCGGTATGGTCAGAATCCGTCTGCACCCCCGGCTTATCAGATGCTCCGTTGCAAGCCGCCCGCCCATGAAATTATCAGTGAAGAAGTAATCCAGCTCTTCCTTCTGACAGAATACCGGTGACATATGGAGCTGAACCACAGGCAGACCGGCTCTCTGAATACTGTCATAATCCCTTTTGGTTATAAGGTTATGCACTATGAGAAAGCCGTCAACCTTTTGCTGCCTCAATAGTCGGCTGATATTGCTGGCTCCCGTTTCGGGATGGTACCCTTCGAGAAGAATGACATCCATATCCATTCTCTCGAGAAAATGACGCAGCTCGATAAATAGCTGACTCACATAGAGGGAGGAGCCGAACTGATCGTATTTCGCCTGGTAGACGACGGCGATATTTCCGGTTTTCCGTCCGCTCAGGCTTCTGGCCCCCGCGTTGAATTCGAAGTTCATGGCCCGGGCGATATCCTTAATTTTATCCTTTGTGCCCGGACTGATCTGAGGACTGTCGTTTAATGCGCGGGAAACCGTGGAATGACTGACTCCGGCAACTGCGGCTATGTCCTTAATCGTAACCTTCAAATTCTCCATCCAACGCACACGTTATTTTATTCACTCAATATGTGCATATATAATAAGTATTTATCATTCCGCACACGTGTGCACTAATTAAATAATACAAGCACTTCCCCATTCTGTCAAATAAATTCCGGACAGAGGAGAATGAAGATCAAATCCTGATGTGAAAAGTATTTATGGATTGATGAAGGGAAAAGGTGTAAAATATTTTTACAAAAAGACAGGGAGGTTTTTTATGATTCCAACAGGAACACCCCCCCAGTTTACGCCTCCGCTGGAGGCTTGATTATATGCAAACCGTCCGGCGGCATAACCCATGAAGCCGGACGGTTTCTATTTATAATGTTTTTCAGTATCCGAAACTGAAGCTTCCGCTGTTCGTCCGCAGGGAAACGAATTTTCCACTGAGCGGTTCTTTATTGCCCAGAGTGAACCTATAGACCCAACCGTCTCTCAGGGGATCGGCGATTTTCACATCTCCCGTATAACCGTTCACTTCCATTAAGACAGGAATCGCGACATCTTTGTTCGAATCAGCCAGAAGCGGTGCGTAGCGGTTCAGATCGTAATCGGCGACCAGCTCCATTTCATGATGGCTGAGGCTTTTGTAGATCTGGGCGCTCAGTCCGGGAGAAATCCCCTCGGGATCGGCATCGTAATTCAGCCAGAGAAGGTAGGATTTATCATTCCCCCAGGCTTTTCCCGGTGCCGGATTATCGACAAAAATATGAATCCCGAAACCGGCGTGAAGGTCTTCAGTTCCTCCGTCTTCATAACGGACATTGAAATCATAGACAACCGTACCTTCCTGAAGGTAAGGAATATCAACCCGGGCCATGCCTGCCAGGAGATCGGTCTGAACCAGACGGTCGCCTTCGATTTCCCACTGACCGTAGGCATAATGGAATTGATCGACCGGGAGAGCTGTTGACGGAAGCGCAGCAAAAAGCAGCAGAGCTGCTACCAGAAAAGGCGTTTTTTTCATAATGATTCCTCGCTATCTTATGCAGTTTTGTACAGTCTAGGCCTTAATTCTCGAACTGGCAAGGAATTATATGTCAACTTTATATAAAGAAAGAATTCACCTGCCGCTACTCATCATCAGAAAGCCCGTAAAAGCGGCATTAGTAGGATAGAGGCTTTCGCTGACCTGCTCTTTCATCTCTCCTATCAGATCCCGGAATCCCGAATAGAATTCCCAGTTCGGCTGCGGTTTGTAGGCCAGCTCTTTCACTTCGAAATGTTCAATGATATTCTTCGCGGTAGTCGGTTTGACAAAAACCTCTTTAAAGGGACTGAAATAGACGGGGATGACCGTCATCAGGGTCTATTTGGCCAGTTTCCCCAATTTCAGGATTTCCAGCATCATTTCAAACCCGGCAGCTTCATTTCCATAGAGCCGTTCATGGAGACCTCGGGATAGAAGCGCTTTTTCATCATCGCTTATCATCCGGGCAAAATCGCGGAATTTCGGTTTTTCAAAGACAGAGACCATGGAGGATCTGGTAATCACCTTAACCAGATTCTCAGCAATGAGAGAAGGATTATCGAAGAGGCTTTCCCCGAAAGACTCCGAAGTGAGCGTCCTCATTTTTTCCGGTTTGTGTTTTCTGGAAATTTCGATCATTTCGGGATTGCCGAATCCTCCGGGGTAGCGGCTCAGAAAAAGGCGTTCCGCCTCTTTGAGTTTCTGCACATTCATCATCATATCCTTATAATAGACTAATTATCCTCTACATGATACAAAAGCTTATGGAAAAGAAAACTCTGCGCTCGGACTTACTGCTTATTCTGACCTCCGCTATCTGGGGATTCGCCTTTGTCGCCCAGCTGGTCGGAATGGACCATATCGGCCCCTACCTTTACAACGGAATCCGCTTCGCCCTCGGCTCGCTCTCTCTTATTCCGCTGATATTTTTCTTCGGCAAGTATAAAAAGGGGAAGAAAGAGACATCTTCTCTCGGCAGAAAGGGGATTCTCCTGGCCGGTGCGGGAACAGGGACGGTTCTTTTTCTGGGAGCGTCGCTTCAGCAGGTGGGACTTCAATACACGACAGCGGGAAAAGCCGGGTTCATTACCGGACTTTACGTGATTCTGGTCCCGATTCTCGGCATCGCCCTGCGTCATAAAACGGGAGTACCCACCTGGATAGGAGCCCTATTCGCGGCAGCAGGTCTTTATCTGATAAGCGTGAAAGGGGGCTTTCAGATCGGCAGGGGAGACTTGCTCATACTGGCCTGTTCACTTTTCTTTGCCATGCACGTACTGGCAATCGATCATTTTTCCAGGAAGATAGACCCCCTGATTCTCTCGGCCATCCAGTTTGCCGTCTGTTCTCTCTACAGCTTAGCCGTCGCCATATTCAGAGAGCCGATTATTTTGGATGATATTTTCAAAGCCGCCATACCCATTCTTTACGGAGGGTTGGGATCTGTCGGGATAGCCTATACACTGCAGGTCGTCGCGCAGAAAGACGCGCCTCCGGCCCATTCCGCCATTATAATGAGTCTCGAATCGGTATTCGCTGTAATCGGCGGAATTATATTTCTGGCGGAAGGGATGTCCCTGCGGGGCTATATAGGCTGCGGCTTGATGCTGGCGGGAATGCTGGCCAGCCAATGGGATGTTATTTTCAGAAAACCTGTAAAAAAAATGAAAAAAATACAAATATCGGCTCAAAAATAGGAAATTTTCCTATATACAACAGCTCCCGGGGATGAGAAAATGCTATTGTTCCCGGGGGTGCTTGAGACAACCAGCCTTACCCCGACACCCGGAACAAAGGGAAAACCGTTCATCTTGCCTGACTGACATGTTTCCCTGCAAAGAGAATCTATCCGTACAACCAGCTTTACAGGATTCTCGATAAAGTCTTTGGGAGAATATATTGTTTCAACCGGCCTTGCTGTTCTCCGAAAGGTTTTTTACTGAAATTTTGTGCTTGAAAAAAGGACTGCCTCGTTGAAGGGAGGCCACTGAAAAAGTCTCCCTAAAGTAGGAGTTCTAAAGGACATGGAAACAAGAAATTGTGACCATGTCCTTTTTTCATGATA
>JAFGXR010000035.1 GCA_016936555.1 Spirochaetales bacterium
CCGATGACGCGATCTTTAACGAACTCGTTCCTCGCTTCGCTGTGGTACGATTCTTCTTTGAGCGTCAATCCTTTCGGTTGAACCGGACTGAAAAAAAAAGCTGTCCCGAAGGACAGCTTCTCAAAGATCATGAAATCAGTCTTTGTTTTTGAGACCGTATCTCTTGTTGAATTTTTCAATTCTACCGGCTGTGTCAACAAGCTTCTGCTTTCCGGTAAAGAAAGGGTGGCATGCTGAACAGATTTCCAGTTCAAGATCACCGTTAGTGTTTTTCACTTCGAAAGTGTTACCGCAGGCGCAGGTAATCTTCGCCAGCTCATATTTCGGATGGATTCCGTCTTTCATTTATATTTCCTCCAGGGGGCTCCGTTTCAAAGTCCCCGATATTAATCAGGCCGTTGTATTCATTGACCTGAGGAACGCTTCATTATTCTTAGTTTTCCTCATTTTGTCAACAATCATCTCGGTGATCTGGATATCGTCCATAGGACTGATCACCTTTCTAAGAATCCACATTTTATTAAGCTCTTCATTTGTCAGAAGAAGATCCTCTTTTCTGGTTCCCGATTTCTTCAGGTTTATAGCCGGATAAAGCCGCTTATCAGCCATTTTCCTATCGAGAACGACTTCCATATTACCGGTACCTTTGAACTCTTCAAAGATAACTTCATCCATACGGCTTCCCGTATCGATCAGAGCTGTCGAAACAATGGTAAGACTTCCTCCGTGTTCGATATTTCTGGCAGCACCGAAGAAACGCTTCGGCCTGTGCAGAGCATTGGAATCGACACCTCCGGAAAGGATTTTTCCTGAAGTGGGAACAGTCTGGTTATACGCTCTGGCGAGCCGGGTTATCGAATCGAGGAGAATAACGACATCTTTTCTGTGTTCTGTAAGTCTTTTGGCTTTCTCCAGAACCATCTCCGCAACCTGTACGTGGCGGGAAGCCGGCTCGTCAAAAGTGGAAGCCACAACTTCCCCCTGAACACATCTCTTCATATCCGTAACCTCTTCAGGACGTTCATCGATGAGAAGAACGATAAGATGTACCTCCGGATGATTTTCCGTAATAGCATTGGCTATTTTCTGCAGAAAGATTGTTTTTCCCGTTCTGGGAGGGGAAACTATCAATCCTCTCTGCCCTTTACCGATCGGACAGAAAAGATTGATCATACGTGTCGACGGATCCGCCGATTTGGTCTCCATATTGAGTCTTTCATGGGGAAACAATGGAGTCAGGTTCTCGAAAGCGACCCGGGATTGAGCGGCGATGGGATCATCATAGTTAATCGTTTCAACACGCAGCATGGCAAAGAAACGCTCCCCTTCTTTGGGAGAGCGGATCTGCCCGTACACGGTATCGCCTGTTCTCAGATTGAACAACCTGATCTGCGACGGCGAAACGTATATATCATCCCCGCCCGGCAGATAGGAGTTATGGGCAGACCGCAGGAAGCCGTATCCATCGGGAAGGATTTCCAGAGCCCCCTCGGCGAAAATGACACCATTGATCTCAATATGGGCTTTTAAAATTGCAAAAGTAAGTTCCTGCTTCTTTAAAGTGATCAGGTCCTCTCTTTCCAATCCCATATCAATGGCGAACTGCCTGAGATCAGGCATTGTTTTATTGCTCAATTCATTTATTGTAATTCTCGGCTGATCTTCAGTCGGAAGAGAAGACTGTTTCGGAAGTTTACCCGAAGGCTCTCTTTTTGACCTGTTATTTCTGTTCCTTGAATAATTTCCACGTCTGAGTGAAGAACGGTTATCACTCTTCTTCTTACCGTCTTCACTATCTTCATCACCGTCATCAATTCTGGATTCAACAACCCGATTCTCATCATCATTGACATTGGTTTCCTCTGATACGGAGACTTCCAGTTCATCGGAAACTGCTTTTTTAACGGTGCGCTTTTTTTTAACAACCGGCTTAACCGCTTCATTATTTTCGGGGTCCAGGGGGACGGAGTCCTCTCCGACATTTTCTACACTATCCGCATCAGTCTGTGTGGATTTTACTCTAACTGCTCTCTTCCGCTTGGGTTTGACAACTTCTTCTGCAGTCTGGACATCGAGATCAAGTTCCGGCTGAGAGCCGCCGACCTCTTCAGCATTGCTTTCTTCAACTAAAGGAGACTGATTCTTACGAATAATAGCCATGATTTCTCCAAATTATTTTCAATGTATATATGTTCAAATATTGATTATTTTATAGTAAATGATGTGAACCGGCATGTGGGAAGCACAAAAGAAATTCATTATTACTTAATTTACTATATTGATTCATTTATTAACTGTCAATAGCGATTAACATGAAATCAATTCAATTAGCATCGACAAGGCTTTAAGAGCGCTTTCCTCTCTTATAGCGGACCTGCTGCCCTTAAGCTGATAAAGCCGGCTTGCACAGAGCCCGTCCTTCAAAGCCGCTCCGATCCAGACTGTTCCGACAGGCTTTTCATCGGACCCCCCTCCAGGTCCTGCAATCCCCGAAACAGCAACCGAACAATCTGCGGAACTATTGGCAAGAGCACCGGAAGCCATCGCTTCAACGGTCTCCCTCGAAACAGCACCGGATACTTCAAGCACCCCTGCGGGAACTCCGATCAGCTTCATTTTCGATTCATTGGAATATGTTACAAACCCGCCCCAGAAGATGTCTGAACTACCGGCAATATCTGTCATAACCTTGGCGATTAAACCGCCGGTACAGGACTCTGCAGATGTCATGGTCAGATTACTTTTTAAAAGAAGTTGAAAAAGCTCTTCCGCCCGGACTGATAATTCAGACACTCTTAACCGACTGCTTGAGCTGGGAAACTGTTGCGGAGAAAATATCGATATCTTCGGGATTACGGATCATCTCGCATTCACCGTCAAACTCAACCCCTTCCGCGACTTTGAGATTGGGCGTCCGAATATTACCGAATATTTTGCCGCTTTCAAGCATTTCCAGCTTTTCCGAGGCTTCGATGTTTCCGATCACTTTGCCGCCTACAACAATAGTGCCTACTTTTATCTGAGCTCTCACTTCCGCATCTTTTTCAATAAACAAAGAACCTTCCGACTCGATATGTCCTTCAAAATAGCCATCGATTTTCAAAGAATCATGAAACCTCATTGTTCCCCTGAAGGATGTTTCACGACCGAGTACTGTTGAATTATTTTCCGCCATTAATCCTGCACCTGTCTGCCAAGCCGCCAAGGGCTTATTTTGATGTCATTATAAAAACGCCGTCCCAATCATCTGAGGGAGGACTGCTCATATAATGTTTACATCTGGCATAATACACTTTAGAGGGGCCGTCGTCACTATCAATTTTTAACGCCTGGGCGAATTTCTTAATGGCTTCACCGAATGACCGCTCTTTATACAGAACACGCCCTTCTTCAAAAAGGGCGATAACTTGTCTTTTCTCTTCGGTTACCATTAGAAACCTCCTAATTCAGAACTTTGCTGTCACTATTGTTCCATTTACTGAAATGCTTCTCAAAATGTTCATCAAGATCATCGAGAGAAAGCTCAAACTTTTTGAGCTCTTCATCCTGGCTCTGAAGCTGGGTAATCTCATCTTCAAGCCCGGCAATAGCCGATAAAGTGGTTTCACATTCCAGCTTGACACTTTCAGAGAAACTTTTAACGGCTTCGGGATCCTTGATATCAAGCCGTCTCACATCATCAAGCAGATCGGTAACAGGCTTTTTCAAGTGTTCCGTAAGATAGATGAGAGATTTATTAAGCGATTCATAGACAGCCATTCTTCTTTCTCTGTGAGAGATCTGATTAATGACGGCACTGTGACGGAGCACGGCTCTGATTCGCGCCAGAACTTCCGAAAAATTGAAAGGCTTGATAATATAGTCATCAATACCAAGTTCAAACCCCTCGACCTTGTCTTTCACTTCATCCATGGCGGAAAACATGATTATAGGTATATTTTTATATTCTTTGTACTTATCACTCTGCTTAAGAAGCTTTGTTATTTCCCATCCCGTCAGTCCGGGCATGATATTATCGAGAAGTATCAGATCGGGGTGTTCATCCACCACCTTCTGAAGACCGGATTCACCATCATCGGCCAGGGATACATCAAACCCGAGTCTGCTGAGCATTACTTCAAATAATTCAAGATTGATTCTTTCGTCATCGATTATAAGTATTTTGTTGTTCGTATCCATGTTATACCCCTTCCTGCTATTGTCCTATACAACAATTAACTTGTCAACTTTTCAGTTCCAGGCAACAGGTTCTCCTGAAAGAAAAAAAAAGACCCTGTTCAGGTTTCCCCGAACGGAGTCTTTGTTTTTATTGAGCATCGGGTTCTTTTCTCAGATCCCAAGCCAGGCTCTTCAGCTCTTTACCGGGCCTGAATACAGTCACTCCGTGGCTCTCCACGGGAACGACCTCGCCGGTTTTCGGATTACGGGCTTTATCCCGCCCTTTACGGGTCCTGATTTCAAAGGTCCCGAATCCTCGAAGCTCAACAATGCGGTCATCTTCGAGCGCCTGTTTTACTTCATCAAAAAACTTATCAATTACAGTGTGTATATCTTTACGGCTGATTCCTGAATCTTCGTAGATATGCTCAATAATTTCAGCTTTTGTTAACTTGACATCAGTCATGCGTTACTCTGGTCTGCACTTCAGACTTTAAGAAGCCATTCCTACAAGAACTTTGTGAAGTCTTGATTTTTTACGCGCAGCAGTATTTCTGTGATATACACCTTTACCGGCAGCTGTATCGATAAGCTTCACAAATTTATTGAAGTTTACTTCAGCAGCTTCGCGGTCATGTTTTTTTACGGCAACTTCAAAAGCCTTGATGCTTGTCCGCACAGAGCTCTTAATAGTTTTATTCCGCATTCTGCGTGTGAGACTCTGTCTGTGTCTCTTTGCAGCGTTGAGTGAATTAGGCAAATTCTTACCTCCAATATTTTAATGCCCTACATAAAGTACGACGTCTGAAAAAATTACCAAATAAACCGCCTCATGTCAATACGAATCACATTGATGGCAGTCTATTTACCTAATAGATTATTCCGGCTGAGTCCATATCTAAATCAAGGCAGGGCAAGGAATACGACAGGGGTGCACACAAGAAAGCGAGCAACGCACAACCTTAATCTGACGCAAATCCGGATTCAGGATCAGCCGAGAAAAAAAAAGGGGCGGCTTTCAACAGCCTCCCCCCTTCATAAGTTAAACAGAAATTATCTGAAATCGCTAGGTTTTCTTTCCTGTCTTTTACATTTGTCGCATTCTGCGTGATGCTTCATTTTTCCATTTGAAAAAATGGATCTCATTTTAACTTCTCCACCGCAGGGGCAGAAGAATTTATGTGTACCCGAAGTGGTACGGGCGTTTTTACTGACTCCAGCCATGATAAAACTCCTTATACAATAGGATGGATCTTATAAGAATAGACAGACCCTGTCAATATACTAAATCAAATTTCGGGAGAGACTGTCAATTTCCAGCTTCTCTTTTCGCTGCTATACTCAAAAGATGAAGCGGGAATATCATACAATCTGTTCCCTTCCCCTGATACTTTAACTGTCCTGGAAAAGATATTTATCTCTTTAACGACATAATAAATCTTGCCGAAGTAAACCTTATTCCCCTCTGAAGGAAGTTTCTTTCTCTCTTCCTGATAATAATCATACTCATAGGAAAGACAGCAGAGCAGACGTCCGCAGGGGCCGGATATCTTCATGGAATTGAGCGAGAGATTCTGATCCTTGGCCATTTTGATGGAAACCGGCCTCAGGTCATCCATAACCCCATGGCAGCAGTAATCGCGACCGCAGACGCCGAGACCTCCGAGAACACGGGATTCGTCTCGAACACCGATCTGCCTCAATTCGATTCTCATTTTAAAAATTGAAACGAGATTTTTGACCAGTTCCCGGAAATCGACCCGGGCTTCTGCCGTAAAAAAGAAGAGAACCTTGGCTTCATCAACCAGATAGTGCGCTCCAACGAGCTTCATATCGAGCCGCTGTTCGCGAATCCGGTCTCGGCAGATCTGAAAAGCCTCTTCCTCTTTCTGGGTATTCTGCTCTTTTTTGGCCAGATCTTCATCGCTAGCCTTGCGGATAAAGCGCTTGAGATCTTTTTTACTGCAGCTCTTCTGACCGCAGCAGACTGGTCCCAAAGCCAGAACAAGATCCCGTCCGTAACGGGTTTCGATAATGACTCTGTCATCTTTATCAAAAGTGACCCCCGGATCGATCTCGCATATCTCGGTTTCGCCGGAATAATCTATTCTAAAACGATAGGGGATTTTCTCCACGGAGTCATTCTCCTGTTCATCCCTTTCGACAATTGCTTCCTTTTCCAAAAGAAAACTCCTTCAACTCGTAAAATTCACCAGAAGACCGTATATCTCATCAACCCCCCGGAGAATATCAATCTGATTTTTCTGGGAGGTAAGGATGTAGGCGGCCAGCTTCTCAAGCTTCGTATCCACGACCTTGATAAGAGTGTACTGCTTCTGTTCCATTGTCCTGGGATTTCGTATCCCCGCAACAGTTTCGGCTTCTATGCCATTTTTGACTACGTAATTGAAGAAATGCTTGATCGATTCACGATACTTCTTCAAATTGGCTAATGTCTGCTCTTTTTTCAGAGACTCTCCGATCTGATACAGATCATCGAGGATCTCTTCAAGTTTCTCATGCTCCGTTGGGATATTTTCAAAATCCCCGCTTCCGGAGACGGCGTCCCGGGAATCCGCGAGGATCGAGCCGAAACTTCTGACCCTACCGGCTTTTTTCTCATCTTTTTTTCTTTTTCCCTTTTTCTCGGGATTGAGATGGAAGGCTGCCGAAGAGGGAAAACCTATTTTTTCCACGAGAGAAACTCTGTTTTTGCCCTGTCTTCTTTCTTTTCCTCTGATGAACCCCAGTCGGGTTTATACTCCGATACGGCGGCACCTTTTCTATGCTCGTATGAAGAGGCATCTCCAGAGAGGACCCGGCATTTACCGTTAATTATGACTCCCTCCTCAATAATGATTCCCGGTGCCTCTATATTGCCCAGAACCATACCTGTTGAAAGAACCACGACTTTTCCCGTCGAATAAATATTACCCTTTACGACACCGCCGATGATGACCGAACCGGCATTGATGCTGCACTTGACTCTTCCAGACTTGCCGATCAGGACTTTTCCGTCCGTATTGATACTGCCTGTAAAATCACCGTCGATTCTGAGAAGCCCCGAGAGGTTCAATTCACCGTCAAAACGGGTACCTTTCCCGACAAGGGAATTTATATAGGAGTTATCTTTGCTGTTGCTCATTATTTATACTCTTCAATCGTCCATTTGATGACTTCATATGCATTGTCTGTCATGTTGATGAACTTGGCGGGATCAAGGACCTGAGAACCGATCCGCACTTCGTAGTGAAGGTGTGGTCCGTCGGATAAACCGGAGTTACCCATCGTTCCGATGACATCCCCCTGTTTCACTTCCTGACCTTCTTTGACAACAATCGTCTGCATATGGGCGTATTTCGTATCAAAACCGTATTTGTGCTGAATGACAAGATAATGACCGAATCCGCTTTTTTCATAGTCGACCAGCGTTACCTTGCCGTTTGCTGTCGCGACGATGGGCTGGCCCATCCCGTATCCCAGATCGAGCCCTTTATGAAGATACCATTCTCCGGTAAAAGGATGAATGGCGGGGCCGTAGGGATTTGTAACCCTTCCCCGCACTCCTTTGAGAGGCCAGAGAGTGGGTATATCGGTTAAAAGAGCTTTCTGTGAGAGCAGCACTTCGGTGATTTCATTAAGAGGCTCTATTGAATTATCGAGAGCCATACTGAGCTTTTTCAGGTCTCCCACTTCATTGTTGGAATTACTGTCTGTTTCTATCATATTGACGAAATCGGAAAGGTCTCCCTGGGAACGCGCCAGTGACTCATTGGCACTACTGTCTATGCCCAGAGAGGTGAGAGTCTTACTCAGTGTCTCGTTGAATGATCCGGCGACTTTCATCAGAGAGTCAATCTCCTCCCTGACGACTTCCAGACTCGCTTCGCTGTTCCGAAGACTGCTCCGGCTTGCCATGAGCTGCTGCCGGTTTCCTGTAAAATGTGTGGAAAACCAGAAAAAAGACCCCAGCAGGGACAGAACAAGAAGCCCGGAAAAAACAAGAGTAAAGAGAGATATCTGAATATTTACGACTCTTTCTTCTGAATGGGGAATGAACATGACTGTCAGTTTCCGTCGTCCCGCTTTGATAAAGCGGATAAAAAAATTATCCCGACGGCCGGTCATGGAAAGGAGATTATCGCCCTTTTTCTTTTTATCCCTCATGGTTTTTATATCCTGATCGCATTTAAGATGCTCGCATGTGTTTATATTATTTTTTCGGCACTTGGATTTTATACCATAATAGCATATTTAAGCAAGATTATCCCATCTTTTACCAATTAAGTCAAATTTAATAGTATTGGCTCTGTACAACCCTGCTTTTTGATACGATAATGTGGGCATCATCCATTTTTATTAATAAGCGGTACAATATGAATTATTTTGATACTCACGCTCATATCGGGCTGATACATGAAGACCCGATCGAACAGTTACTCATAGTAAAAGAAGCAGCCAGAGAAGGTGTCAAAGGCATAATAAGCATCTGCAACAACCTGAGGGATTTCCCCGAGATATACGATAACCTGTCCTCCGCCTCCAATGTCTATTTCAGTGCCGGAGTTTCTCCTTCGGAAGTGGACCATCCCGGAAAAGACTGGCAGTATGTTCTGACGAGTTTCCTGAAACAAAACAAAGTCGTGGCCTTAGGAGAAACCGGTCTCGATTACTATAAAAAATACGGCGACAAAAACTCCCAGGTCGAGCTGTTTATCCAGCAGCTCGAAATTGCGGATCATTATGATCTTCCCGTCATCATACACAACAGAAACGCGGGAGACGATATTCTCGATATCCTCAAAACCAAACTTCCCGGCCGGGGCGGTGTTCTGCACTGTTTCTCTGAAGACTGGGGATTCGCGAAAAAGGCTCTGAGTCTTCACGACAACCTCTATATTTCCTTCGCAGGGAA
Organism: Spirochaetales bacterium; assembly: GCA_016936555.1. Classification (GTDB taxonomy): domain Bacteria; phylum Spirochaetota; class Spirochaetia; order DSM-2461; family DSM-2461; genus Spirochaeta_F. Next base: position 9,074 of record JAFGXR010000035.1, read on the forward strand.
TCTGACATATAAAAATGCCAAGAACCTTCATGAAACGGTAGCCAATATGCCGCTTGAAAGAATTGTCATAGAAAGCGAAAGCCCTTTTATGATTCCCGCTGAACACCGCGGAAAAAGAAATAAACCCAAATATCTCCCCTCGACAGCTGATTTTGTAGCCCAGATAAGGGATACAGACCTTGAAACGATTTGCGAAAGCCTTTATGAAAACTCATTGAAACTATTCAACATCAATGGTTAATAAGAAGAATTTATATAAACCTGTCAGAATAGGAAAACTGGAGGTGCCGGGAAATCTTTTTCTGGCACCTCTTGCCGGTTATACGGACCGGGCTTTCCGCAGAATCTCCCGGGAAATGGGAGCCGATTTCACCTATACGGAAATGATCTCATCTGAAGCGGTCGTCAGAGGGAATGACAAGACTCTCGATCTGGCTCAAAGGGCGCCGAATGAAGAAATCTACGGCATTCAGATCTTCTCGGGAAATGCCGAGTCAGCTGCCGGTTCGCTGGAAAAGCTGCTCCCCTTCAGACCGTCGGTCATAGATCTGAACTGCGGCTGTCCCGTGCCCAAGATCATCAAATCCGGTGCCGGATCGGCCCTGATGCAGACTCCGGAAAAGATCCGGGAGATAGTCAAAGCGCTGACTTCCATAACCGACATTCCCGTAACCGTTAAAATCCGATCGGGATGGACTTCCGACACAATCAACTATCTCCATGCGGCTGAAATGGCACTTGAGGGGGGAGCGGCTCTCATATCAATCCATCCTCGCACGAGATCCCAGTACTACAGCGGAAAATCGGACTGGTCCTGCATAAAAAATCTCAAAGAGGAATTCGATGTTCCTGTAATCGGTTCGGGAGATCTCTACACCGGAGAAGATGCGGCCAGGATGCTCGAAGAAACGGGATGCGACGGAGTAATGTTCGCCCGTGGCGCTATGGGAAACCCTTTCATCTTTTCAGAAGCGAAAGCAGTACTGAACGGAGAAATCTGGACCGGCCCGTCCGAAGAGGAAAAAGTGGAAGCGGCTTTCCGCCATTTCGATTACGCTGTCGAATACACCGGGGAAGCATCGGCCGTCAAGGAAATGAGAAAGCATCTCTGCGCTTATACGAAGGGGATCCAGGGCGGTTCGGCTTTTCGGAACAGGATTGTACACGGTACATCGGTTCGGGAATACAAAGAAATGTTTGAAGAGTTTCTAAAGAATTTGAGGGAAAATTCCGGAGATGGGATATAGGAGTCGGGAGCTTTCCATGCTTCTGTAGGATTATGACTGATACTGATCTTGTACAATTCAGGACACTTATCGAGAAAGAGATTGAAGAGATTCTGAGCCGAATGCCTTTTCTCAGGGAGGAGGCGAAGGGGAATCCCTACAGCTGCAGTATCGGGAAGGTGAGCTGGATGGATTCCCAGAATGATAAAGGGATAAGTGAACAGCTTTTAAGAGAGAGCAAGCTCCGGCTGGAAAAACTGAGGAATGCCCAGATGAGAATCGGAAACGGTACCTACGGATCGTGTATCCGCTGTGGAAATCCGATAGCTCCGGGACGCCTCAAGATTGTTCCCGAAGCGTTACTCTGCATTGTCTGCGCGGAAAAGAAGAAGTGATTCCTACTGACTTAGATTTTCCAGAAAAAGAATCTCTCTTTTCGTCCATCTCGGCGGTGAGGGGTTATCCCTGATTACAGCCCGGTTCAGCTCCAGCGCTTTCCGGGGTTCCATCCAGACAGGTGTCATTTCCAACTTGCTTTCGTAATCATCGAGATTCTGTGCCGACGGCTCTCCTTTTTCAATCTCGCAGGCAAAATAATGAGAGTTCATCTGAAAGTAATCCAATTCCGGCTCTTTTGCCTGAAAAAATTCTGTTATTAATGCAATTTCGCTCCCCACAGCTGAAAGTGAATATCCGCTTTCTTCCAGGATTTCGCGCCGGAGAGCCTCTTCCCGATCTTCCCCGGTTTCTATACCGCCACCGGGTAATTTATAGTCACCGTTTTTGGGGGAATGGATGAACAGAGCCTTATCACCTTTCCTGATATAGGCTCTGACAGCTTCTCTGATGAAACTTTTCCCCTGTAGGTTCAGAGAGTTCTGATGGTGCAGTTTCAGTTCTATCATTCTGCATGACTCCTATGAGGACTCTATTATCGAACGGTCGACATGGGAAGTAAAAAAGAGACAGGAGAGATCCCATCCCTTTTTAATATTATATCTGTAAGCTATATATTTGAACTGATAAGATCACCCATCATAGATGTGCTGATGATCTCATCGCCCGCTTTTGCGATATCACCGGTTCTGTGTCCGTCGGCAATAACTTTATCGACAGCTTTCCTGATAGCCGATGCCGCATCGACTTTTCCGAATGATGTTTCAAGCATCATGGCAAGCGACAGGATCTGGGCGATGGGGTTGGCTTTTCCCTGTCCCGCTATATCGGGAGCACTTCCGCCCGCCGGCTCGTAAAGGCTGATTTCCGCCCCGAGCGACGCTGAGGGGAGCATTCCCAGAGATCCGCAGATGGCCGCTGATTCATCGGAAAGAATATCTCCGAAAAGATTCGATGTCAGAATAACGTCGAACTGAAGAGGATTGAGCATAAGCTGCATGGCCGCGTTGTCCACATACATATGCACCAGTTCCACTTCGGGATATTCCCTGTGCACTTCAATAACGACTTTTCTCCAGAGCTTGGAACTGGACAGAACATTGGCTTTGTCGACCGATGTGACTTTGCCCCGTCTCATTTTAGCCTGCTGGAAAGCCACATGGGCTATCTGCTCCACCTGCTCCCTCGTGTAGATCATCGTGTCGAAAGCTTCTTCATCGGTCAGCTTCTTGGGCTGTCCGAAATAGATCCCGTGAGCCAGTTCCCTGACGGTCAGCAGGTCGACTTTCCCCGAAAGGACTTTGGGGGAAAGAGGCGAACTCTCCTTCAGCTCTTCGTAAACCACGGCAGGCCTCAGATTGATGTAGAGGCTGAGCAGTTTTCTCAAAGCCAGAAGGCCTCCCAGCTCGGGAGTCAGCTCCGGGGCGAGATTGTCCCATTTGGGACCGCCGATGCTTCCCAGCAGGACTGCTTTTGAACCGAGCGCCAGTTTTTTCGTCTCTTCGGGCAGAGGATGGCCGGTCGCATCGATCGCCGCGCCTCCGATCAGTCCTTTTTCGATTTCAAGTTTGAATCCGTATTTGTCTTCTACCTTGCGGAGCACTTTCAGAGCTTCTTCCATAACTTCCGGGCCGATTCCGTCTCCCGGTAATACTGCGATTTTATCTGCCATGTTTTTCATTTCCTTTATGATGATTATTCCATTTTATCCATGCGGTCCAGCGCACAGAGAAGCGCTTTCAGAGAAGCGCCGTTGATACTGGGATCGACTCCGACTCCGAAGCATCCTTTTCCCTCTTTATCGACCATCTGAATATAAGCAACGGCCTGGGAATCGGCACCTTCCGACAGAGCATGCTCGCTGTAGGAACTGAGCCTCACTCCCTCTTCCAGATGACCGGAATCGATGAGCGCATGAAAGAACGCGTCGATAGGACCGTTCCCGTGTCCCGACATCTCGAATCTCTCGCCTCTTTCTTCCATATTGGCAATAATTTCAACAGTATTGTGAAGATCTGTTTTATCATCATCGTCCAGTTCGGCATTGATTTTGTATTTATGGAGCTTCAGCCTCCTGTCTTTGCTAAGATATTCGTTGCTGAAAACCTGATAGATCTCATCGCCTTTGAGCTCGTCTCCTCTCTCATCGGTTATCTTCTGAATAATGGCGCTGAACTCGGGATGCATGGCCTTGGGAAGTTTGAGACCGTACTGATCTTCCAGAACAAAAGCCACCCCCCCTTTGCCGGACTGGCTGTTGATCCGGATGATAGCTTCATACTCTCTCTGGAGATCCGCCGGTTCGATGGGCAGATAGGGAAGATCCCAGATCTTGCTGTCCGATTTCTTATAGCGTTCAAGCCCTTTTCTTATGGCGTCCTGATGGGAGCCGGAGAAAGCCGTATAGACCAGCTCTCCCGCATAGGGGTGACGGGGAGGAACTATCATTTTGGTACATCTCTCGTAAACCTCGATAAGCCTGTTGATGTCACTGAAATCCAGTTCGGGATCAATCCCCTGGGAATAAAGGTTCATTGCCAGGGTTATGATATCCACATTTCCGGTTCTCTCTCCGTTACCGAAGAGTGTCCCTTCGACACGGTCCGCGCCGGCGAGAAGCCCCAGCTCGGATGCTGCGGCTCCGGTACCCCGGTCATTGTGAGTGTGGAGGCTGATGATCAGGTGCTCTCTTCTGCTGATGTTCCGGCACATCCATTCGATCTGATCGGCATAGATATTGGGAAGAGACATCTCCACCGTGGCGGGAAGATTTATTATCAGTTTATTCTTTTCATCGGGATCGATCACATCAATGACGGCATCGCAGATCTCTTTGGCGAAATCCAGTTCCGTTCCCGTAAAACTCTCGGGAGAGTATTCATAGCGGATTTCCGTATCGTTGTGTTTCGACGCGATCTCTTTGATGAGCTTCGCCCCTTCCACGGCGATCTCGATGATCTCCTCTCGGCTTTTATTGAAAACCACATCTCTCTGAACGGTTGAAGTGGAGTTGTAGAAATGGATAATGGCTTTTTTTGCCCCTTTTATGGCTTCAAAAGACCGCTCTATGAGATGCGCTCTCGACTGGGTGAGAATCTGAACCGTAACATCGTCGGGGATTCTGCCCTCATCGATAAGACGTCTTAAAAACTCGAATTCCGTTTCCGAAGCGGAAGGAAAACCGACTTCGATTTCTTTGAACCCCAGGGACAGGAGTAGTTCAAACATTTCAATCTTTTCCTCAACACTCATGGGAACCGGCAGGGCCTGATTACCGTCGCGTAGATCCACACTGCACCAGCCCGGCGCTTTTGTGATTGATTTGTCTGGCCATTGCCGATCGGGAAGACCGACAGGCTTGAATGCTCTGTACTTCCTGTAATTCATAATGTATCTCCTGTCTTTTAAGGGTGTCCTCTTTTCTTTTTATAAAGAAGAAGATGCGATATTCGCTGTCCTCTCAAAATAATGAATGAGAAAAGAGGCGTCCAAACTTTTATCACATTATTTTTGAACAGAGCTTTTTTGTCCAGTTTAAAGGCACGTTTTTTTAAAAATACTTATGTCTTTGAAGTATTTGTTAAGAAAATAAAAGATCAATCGGTTTTGTTCATGAAAAATCATGCTTCTGAAAAAACTCTCTACGTTTTTCGGAGTGAAAAACAATTGACTCCCCAGCTGTCGGCTATAATTGTCAACAAGGGGATATATATAAGGAAAAAAATATTCTCAGAGGCGGTGTTAATCAAACCCGACCGCTGATTTGCCGCACAATGGATAATTATGCCTGTTCCCGCCCCGGCAGGCCCGTGCTGCTCTCTGGTTGAATACACAAGCCTCCTTATTCGGAGGCTTGCAAAAGACTGTGATCATTGGAGAAGTTGTCCTTCTGTTAAAATGTATCAGATACTGTAATATGATTACTTCCCGGACCAGTGCTGCCGCCTGGTTTCATACATTAGTATCCCCGCCGCAACGGAAACATTGAGAGAGTCGACATGACCTTCGGTAGGGATTTTTATAAAACCGTCGCAGTTTTCCCGGACGATCCGGCTCATGCCCGATCCTTCGCTTCCCATGACGATGGCCGTCCGGCCCTTCAGCTTGAGATCGTAACAGGCCTCCCCTTCCATATGGGCTCCGTAAATCCAGAATCCGCTTTCGCCGAGCTGTTTCATGGCCCGCGTCAGATTGGAGACCGTCGCCACGGGAACCCAGTTATTGGCACCTACGGAAACTTTGGAGACTACGGCGTTATCTGAAGCGGACCTCCTGGAAGGGACAATGACCAGATCGGCGTTGAACTGATCGGCGGAACGGAGAATGGCCGCGTAATTGTGAACATCGGTAATCCCGTCCAGAATGACGACCAGGGCGTTATCTTTATCAAAAGTCCTTAGAAAGGAATCGAGATCCACATCGGTCGTCCCGCCTCCGATCCTTTTTCCGTAGAGGGCGAATCCCTTATGGCCGGGACATTTATTGTCCATTTCTTCGCCGCTGATTGTTTCGACCCGAACCGACGCTTTCCCGGCAAGCTCTTTCAGCTGATCGATTCTCTTGTTTTTTCTGGAAAGGAACAGCGTCCCCTCGAAGTTCTTTTTTTTGAGGGCTTCCTCAACACCGTGAAAACCTGATATGTATTCGCTCATTCCGATCCGTATTCCTTTATCTGATCAACCACTCCATCGTAGTCCGTATCCCTTTCATAGGATTTCATATACATTCCCTCGTAAAGATGGACCCATATATCTATTTTACCGTCTCCGTTTGAATCGAGTTCCTGCCTTTCCAGCCCTTCTTCGCCGTAAAAGTAATAAGTATCGATTGTCCCGTCCAGATCAAAATCGTATTCTTCGTAATCGGTCCGGCCTTCGGCATCAAAACGAATAACCCTGTCGATAATTCCGTTGAAATCAGAATCGACTTCGATTTTCATATGGCCGTCGGCATAATCTTCTATCCACTTATCAGCCGCGCCGTCGTCATTCGTGTCATAGGCACTGACGGCCTGACAGACCAGGGGGGTAGATAGGAAAAATAAAAGATAGAGTACTTTTTTCATATTTACTGCACCTCAAGACTATTTTCGGCATCATGTGAAATTCCTTGACAACATTAGATATTTAGATTATTTTCTAATTATCTAAAACAAATGACCGGGAGAAAAAGATGAATGATCTGTTCAAGGCACTGGCCGATCCGACCAGGCGGGCCATTCTCGACGAATTGAAGAAAGGCGATAAAAACGCCGGCGAGATTAAGGACTGCTTCAACATTACCGGAGCCTCCATCAGTCACCATATGTCCATACTCCACAACGCGGGACTGGTGCTCCGGGAGAGACAGGGGCAGCAGATCATCTATTCGCTGAACACAACGGTATTCCAGCAACTGATCGAATGGATTTACAACATTAAAGGAGAAAATAATGAAAATCAATAAACTGATCCTTGCGCTCATTGTTCTGTCTCTGGCAGGCACTGCAGCGGTCTACGGGAATTTACCCGATAAAATAGCTCTTCATTTCAATATCAGCGGGGAGGTTGATCGATGGGGCGGCCGCGCTTCGGTCTGGCTGACAACGGCCATACCGCTGGCGGTTTATCTGCTTATGGCCTATGTACCCCGGATAGACCCCCGGAAAGACAGTTATGAGAAGCATATGAGAGGCTTCACCATCCTGGCCAACACCATCACCCTTTTCCTTATCGGTTTGAACTGGTTTATGATTCTCTATTCCATGGGATATAATCTGAGCATACAGATATTCGTCCTCTCGGGGATCGGGATACTCTTCATCGTGATAGGGAACTATCTTCCCAATGCCAGACAGAATTACACTTTCGGGATAAGAACCCCCTGGACACTGGCCGACGAGATCAGCTGGACCAGGACTCACAGAGCCGGTGGTATCGGTTTTGTAATAACCGGGTTCATAGCTCTGGCGGCGGCCTGGCTCCCCGGAGTACCGGCATTCATTATTTTTTTCACGGCACTTGTTGTGCTTATAGCGGGATTATTCGCCTACTCCTACAGGGTTTTCAAAAACAAGAGGCACGTAGGATGAGAGTCATCATTCAGCGGGTTGCCCGGGCTTCTGTTGAAATCGAAGGCAAAATAAAGGGGAAGATAGATCGGGGGCTGCTGCTTTTTGCGGGTGTCGGTCCTGATGACAGCGAGGACGATGTGCTGTGGATGGCAGCGAAGATAGCATCGATGAGGATTTTTGAAGATAAAGCGGGAAAAATGAACCTCTCGGTCAGAGATGTGGAGGGGGATATTCTCCTGATCAGCCAGTTCACACTTTACGCTTCGACGAAAAAGGGGAACCGGCCATCCTTCAATGGATCCGCCTCTCCGGAAAAAGCTATCCCGCTCTATGAAAGCTTCCACCGGCAATTGACAGCAATTATAGAAAAAGCTGTTCCTTCAGGCGATTTCGGAGCCCATATGAAGATAGATCTGTGCAATGACGGTCCCGTTACGATTATAATGGACAGCAGAGAAAGAAACTGATTTCTCCGGGAGACGATTTTGATTGAAGCGCTTTATTATCAGAAAAAGGAGAACCGATCGGTCCGATGCCGCCTCTGCCCCCACAACTGCCTGATAGAGGATGGGAAAAAGGGATTCTGCGGAGTCCGCCGGAATGAAGAGGGTATTCTCTACGCTCTCACAGACAGCCGGGTTGTTTCCATTGCCAGCGATCCCGTTGAAAAAAAGCCCCTCTATCATTTTCTTCCCGGAACCTCGGCTTTTTCTCTGGGGGGACTGGGATGTAACCTCATCTGCCGGCACTGCCAGAACCACGAGATATCCCAGTCCCGCGATGATGAGGCAATCGGTAAACTCTACACACTGGAACCGGCTAAAATCATCCGGGAAGCTCTGGACCGGAATTGTGCCATGATAGCCTGGACTTACAACGAGCCGACGATCTGGTACGAATATATCAGTACGACAGCACGGCTGGCCCGCAAAGCCGGACTGAAAACCGTACTGATAACCAACGGCGTTATCAACAGAGAACCACTTGGGGAACTGCTTCCTCTGATCGATGCCTACAGGGTCGATATCAAGGGTTTCTCCGATGAATTTTACCAGTCACTTACGGGTTTTCCCTTTCTGGAAATCGTAAAAAGGAGCGCCGAATCGGCCTTCGACACAGGGGTTCATCTCGAACTGGTCACCAATATTATTCCGGAAATGAATGATGGAGAGGATCAGACTGAGAATCTCATTCTCTGGATCAGAGACAGACTTTCCCCCTCAGTACCCTGGCACGTGACAGCCTATCATCCGGCCTATAAAATGAACAGGAGCGCCACGACGCTGTCGGCACTGGAAACTATCAGAAAACGGGGACTCGATGCCGGACTGAAACATATATACCTGGGTAATGTATACAGCTCTGCAGGATCTGATACGGTCTGCCCCTCCTGCGGGACAACCCTTATCCGCCGGACAGCATTTTCCGTCATTGAAAACATCATGGACAGGGACAGCTGCCCCCGCTGCGGCCATAAACTGGAAATGTTTCAATATATGTGATTTATCTGTCACGCGCTTTGATTTTCTGCATATTTGATAGTAATATACTCATATGGATATCAAAAAGTACAAGCGGATATACGACGAGATATGGCCCTACGCCCAGACTTTTAAACTCGATCTGAAACAGGAGTGTCTGGACAAGGGGATTCCGGAACCGCTTATCGAAAAATTCATGGCAGCGGACAGTCAGATCGACTATCTGACGGAAATCGACGAGCGATTCAGACGCTGATTATCTTTTCCCAGTAACCCACATCAATCCACTTCCCGAATTTGAACCCGACTTCGTGAAAATGTCCGCATTTTGAAAATCCCAGATTTTCATGGAGCCCCGTACTCCCGCTATTGGGAAGGGCTATGACGCCGTAGAGGCAATGAGCGCCCCTATCCTCCATGGCGCGGATAAGATGATTATAGATCTGGCGGCCGAAGCCTTTTCCGATCCGGTCCTTATGAACGTAAACGGTGAGTTCCGCGGAAAAACGGTAAGCGGAGCGGACTCTCCAGGGCGACGCATAGGCATAGGCGACCACTTCGCCTTCCTCTTCGAGAACAAACCAGGGATGGGTAGAGGTGATTTTCTCTATGCGCCCTGCCATATCCTCTTCACTTACAACTTCCTCTTCAAAAGTTATAACCGTTTCTCTGACATAATAGTTGTAGATGCCGCATAGGGAAGCGGCATCGCTCTGTTTGACCGGCCTGATATTCATGGGTTGAGTGTAGCTGATTATCTGTTGAAATAGAAGACCATATTGTCATCATTCTGATCGGAGTTGGTCCGGTAAGCCATGGACATAACATTCTCCAGATCCAGTTTCGCAAAGACAGCACCGAGCTGTTCCTTCGTCTCGTACATGCGAAGTGATTTCTTTCTCTCTTTCAGATAACTCTGGAAAAACACGAGGGAGCCGGCAGCTTCTTCGCTGAGATGTTTTATATTGGATAGGTCGAAAATGACCAGATTGTGTTCTTCTGATTCTTCATAAAGAGATTCCAGGGTGTTATAGAGATGGTTTTTATGAAGATCGGTTCCGCTGAAAATAACAACCAGCAGATCATTCAGTTTTACACTTTTCATCCTGTCCTCCTTGGATAGTATTTACCTGAAAATAAGCATGCAAGAATCATACCAGAGCTGAAAGTGCATTATAGAGGACTTAGAGAACCGTTAAAACGTATTTCAGCAACTTTTTCATACAGGGAAGTACCAAACAAGCAATAATTCTTTACAACCTGAGTCATAATGGCACAGAATCGCTGAATTTCAGAAAAAACAGGTCCGAAATTGACCTAAATCAATCGACCGGATACGGTTTATCTCAAGTGATTTCTCTTAAGGGACCAGTTTGAATCCCACCTCCCGAAGGGTACAATATCAAAAATAGGAAGCTCCCCGGAGAGGGAGCTGTTTTCAATGGATTGATAGAGTTTCAGAATTCTTCACGAAGTCTCACAGACTGTCGAGCAAATCCTGCAGCGGGTCCTTTACAGTGGAAAACTCGATACCCTTTTCCATACAGAAATCCCGGACAGTCTGAGTTCTGGGACCGGCATCCATCTGCAGGACCGATTCGACCTGTTCAGCTGTCAGTCCCCAGTCGTAGAGCTCGGCGAAAGTGGTTTTTCCCTTTATTTCCGCCAGTACGGTTTCATCGTGGTCTTCCGTTGCGGCAGCGGCGGATTCCCCTGTAAAATTGTCCAGTGTAACGGATTTTGCTTCCGCTGCGGCCAGTTCATCGGCCGACTGGGCCCCTTCCTTTCTCAGGATAGCGATGGCGGGACGGGGCAGAGCCGTATCCTCTTCCGGAGTATAAGGCAGACCTTTATACAGGGCGACAAAATAACGCATGCTGTCGGTTCCGATTTCCATGCCGTCTATGATACCGAATGTATCTTCGAAGACTTTAATCTCTATGGCTTCGGGATTTTCCTCACCGGACAAGCCGAAAGCGGCGGCGAGAGTTTCCACGGGAATGGCGAAGGTATTCTCGATATCCTGGAAGGAGTAGGATCCCCGGATATCGGCGGGATTGTATTCACCTGCGAAATCCCCCGTTTCGTATTTTACCGGCTCCTTGGAACTTTCCGTCGCCCAGTAACCTGTTGCAACGGAGATGACGATTCCTCCGATCATAAGGACGATAAATGTCAGACCGGCTGTCAGACCTTTAATTTTCATCTTTTCCCCCTTTCAGAGCGGCTGTGTTGAATTCGAGAGTTCCGGCAACCGGGCAGACTCCGTCGGTCGATGTGCATTCGAAGCAGCTGATGCACTGATGGTTTATTACCTTGCTTTGTCCGGAAACAGGAATATTCATGGGACAGGCTTTATCGCAGGCGCTGCAGCTGATACAGGTATCGGCATTCCGCCTGAGTCCGAAAATCCGGATGAGGTTGAACAGCCCGAGTACCGCGCCGTAGGGACAGGCGTACTTGCAGAAGGGCCTTTCGACAAAGAGGGAGAGCAGCACGACGAGAAACAGAGCGATAAATCCCGTTACGGCGACTTCTCCAGTCCAGAACTGAAAAAGGGCGTAATAGGGATCGAAATCGGCAAAAAGGATTTTCCCCGACCAGGCGGTTATGAAAACGGCCCAGATTAAAACCAGATATCTGAGGAATCGGAGATACTTATCAAATTTGTAGGGGATGAACCTGTTGTATTTCTTTTTGAAGATCTTTCTGCCCAGAGCGCCCAGCCACTCCTGAAAAGTTCCGAAAGGACAGATCCACCCGCAGAATATCGGCCCGACGAGAATGGCCGCTCCGAAAACGATAAGCATGAGAACCAGGCTTGACTCGTGAATTTTCTGGACAAATGTTCCGGTCGTAATCAGATTGTAGATCGTAACGACTCCCCCGAAGGGGCAGACGGCATGAAGCGAAGCTTCCGCCACAAAGGGAATGGCCATTCCCGATTCCGCAAGGGTGTGATTGACGGCAATCAAGGCTGCGAGAACGAAGAAAGCAATCTGGATCCACCGGCGCGCTTTGACTTTTTTTTTCATTGCATGACTCCTGTTAGATTTGAGGCGGAGGGAACCATAAATCCGTTCGCCATATTTTTATTGTAGTAGAACGAAGTCATTATTTCTCAATAAGTGTGAAGGAAATGTAAACCGCTTATGAAGAGTCTGTAGGTGTTGACTTAATAAAAAATAAAAAAATATAGAAAGTGAGTTGATATTTTTTTATCAATATCGTAATTTAGTAATGGTTACTATTATTAGCCTTTGCGAAGAGAGATTAGCTCTTTCGCAATGGCTGCCAAACTTAAAAAAAAGGAATCGGTGTTTTGGAAAACACCGATTCCTGCAGGAGATATAAAATGAAAATTGCCGTAATCGGATGCACACACGCCGGGACCGCCGCTATTGTCAACGCCGCGAAGCTTTATCCCGATGCTCAAATAACAGTATACGAAAGAAATAACAATATATCCTTTCTGTCCTGCGGAATAGCTCTGTATGTGGGTGGATTCGTCGAGGACCCCAACGGACTTTTCTACAGCTCACCGGAAAAACTGGTTGAACTGGGAGTCGATACGAAAATGGAACACGAAGTTCTCGGCGCCGATCTGGACAGAAAAATGCTGCGGATAAGGAACCTCAGAGAGAATAGAGAGTTTGAAGATCATTACGACAAGCTGATCATCACCACCGGTTCCTGGCCACTGACTCCCCCCATAAAAGGAATCGATCTGCAGAATATCGTTCTGTCCAAGAACTTCGATCACTCCAACGTGATTATCGAAAAATCCAATAAGGCGGAAAAAATCGTCGTTATCGGCGCCGGTTATATAGGGGTAGAGCTGGTAGAAGCTTTCCGGCACAAGGGCAAGGATGTGACGCTTATCGACGCCGAAGAGAGGGTTCTCAGCCGCTATCTCGATAAGGACAATACCGATGCGGCCGAAGCGGCCCTGAAAGCCGAAGGGATCAAACTGGCCCTCAGCCAGACCGTTCAGTCCTTCGAGGGTACCGACGGGAAAGTGAACAAGGTTGTTACGGACAAAGGGGAATACGAAACGGATCTGGTTATACTCTGCATCGGGTTCCGTCCCAATACGGGACTCTTTAAAGACCAGCTGGAAATGCTCGGAAACGGCGCCATCGTCGTGGACCGCTATATGAGGACCAGCCGGGAAGATGTCTTCGCCGCAGGCGACAGCTGCGCCGTTATTTTCAATCCGACCGACAGCTCGAGATACATCCCGTTGGCCACCAATGCGGTGCGCATGGGAACTCTCGTGGCGAGGAACCTGATGGAGCCGAAGGTCCGCTATATGGGAACACAGGGCACTTCGGGAATCAAGATCTACGATCTGAATATTGCCTCTACGGGCCTTACCGCCGCCGCGGCGGCAGGAGAAGAACTGGATGTCGATTCGGTTACCATAGAAGAGAACCACAGGCCGGAATTCATGCCCGACTTTGAAAAAGTGAGGCTGACTCTCGTTTACGAGAAGGAGAGCCGGAGGATCGTAGGAGCCCAGCTCCGGTCCAAAATCGACCTGACCCAGTCCATCAACACCATCTCGGTCGCCATTCAGAACAGAATGACGCTGGCCGAACTGGCGCTGACGGACTTCTTCTTCCAGCCCCACTACAACAAGCCCTGGAATTTTATCAACCAGGCCGCTCTGGCGGGGATGGATAAGGAATAGAAGATGTTATGGGGGAATCGCCGGTCGATACCGGCGATTCTCAGAAAATCCGCTGAAGGGTGAAATCCACCCAGAAAAAACCGTGTGTCTGCCGGATATCTTCTGTAAGGAGGCGGCTTAAATCCCCTGCGGGATGGTCCAGACCGCTCCAGAGCTCACGGTCCGCTTCATATCCGGTCTGTATAAAAATCATATTGGGATAGAATATGTCCGCCCAGGACCGGAATTCCTCTTTCATCGAAGTCAGAGAGGAAAACTCCTGGGAATCGTTGACGAAGATGAGGTCGCCCCTGTAGCGGGGAGGCATCCAGCGGGGATCCCAGTGTTTGAGAAAGAGCCGGTAATCCTGCTTATAGGATCGGACAAGGCTCTCCCATTCCTGTGCCATCTTATCGTCGATTCTTGTCCCCCATCCATCAGTTCCCCCTATTCTGAACCACTCGACATCCACCCCGAATCCGGCGACGGAGCTGTGATGCCCGTACCGGTCCAGAACCAGGCGGATCAGATCGCCGAGGTCGCCGTCGCCCGGTTCGACCTGCAGGAACACTTTGATCCCCTTTCGATCAAAAAAGTCGAGGTATTTTTCGTTTTCGTCGAAAGTGGAAAAAAGCACATTGTCCACCTCCCCTTTCTCTCCGGGGAAATTCAGGCGGCAGAGAGACTGCCCTTTATCGCTGACGATCTCTCCGACGATCCAGATCAGCGCCGGCGAGGCGGCATCGGTGTCCCCGGCAATCGATTTGACCATGGAAGCCCATTCCCTTTCATCGGGAAACGGCCTTATGCCGTACCGGGAAGAACGGGCTCCCCCGTAAACCATTTTCCTTTCCGGTCCCGAGCCGGCACAGGATGCAAAGAGAAGAACAGAGAGAATAATGAGAGAGATACATCTTTTCATACCTAATCCTTAGTATAATCCAATCTGTCGGAGATGTACTTATTTGTGAAAGTCAGAATCAGAATGACAAAGAACATAAGCCAGGAAACGGCCGCCGCTCTACCGAAACGGGCCATCCGGAAACCGAGTGTCATAAAAAGCAGTGTAGTGGTCAGGCCCGAGTTCTGAACGCCTCCGAACTGCCTGTAATCGCCGCAGAGCATGTAGGGTTCGGCGAAGAGCTGCATTCCGAAAATAAGGCTCATCGAGACGGAGAAGAAGATGATGGGAATCATCAGCGGTACGGTCACTCTCAGGTGCTGCGTCACTTCAGACGCCCCGTCGATCCGCGCCGCTTCATAGAGATCCGAAGGTATGCCCTGAAGCCCGGCCATGTAGATGATGGTGTAGTAGCCGATAAACCGCCAGTTGAGAATGATGGAAATCGAGGCTTTGATAGCCACGGGATCGCGGAGCCATTGGATCGGTTCGAATCCGATCGCATTGACGATGAAGTTGAGCGGACCCGAGCCGGTGGGGTTGTAGAGCTGCTGGAAAATAATGGCGACCGATACGGCGCTGGTGATATAGGGAAGAAAATACACGGTCTTGAAGAAGTCCCGCCCTCTGACGAACTGCCTGTTGAGAAAAATGGCCAGAGGCAGGGATATAAAATGCTGCAGAAGCGACCCCGTCACGAGAAGGATCAGAGTGTTTTTTAAAGAGATCCAGAACAGGGGATCGCGGTCGGCACCGAAAAAGCGGCTGTAGTTTTTTAATCCCATAAACTCGATGGCTCCGGTATTTCCCCATTTGAAGAAGGAGATATAGGCGGAATAGCCGATGGGGTAAACCCCGAAGATAAGGAAGAGAATAAAGAACGGCAGAATATAGAGATAAGGGGTTATTTTCATTGAATTCAATTTCATGTTATAGCTCCTGTCAGCCTTTGAGACTACCGGCGGTGAGGTTGGCGATCATTCTCTTTGAAAAGAAAATGAGAACGAGAGTCAAAGGCATCACAGCGATGGCGTTACCCACCATCATGGCTCCCGTTCCGCCGCCGGAGCGGCTGCGGATCGATGCCAGAATAATCGGCAGGGTGGTGATTTCGGTCTTCCTCAGCAGAATTAGCGGCGTGAGAAAATCATTCCAGGCCCCCAGAAAAGTCAGCATTCCCAGAATGGACAGCCCGGCTTTGGCCAGGGGAAAGACGATGGTCAGGAGAATGCGGAACTCCCCCATGCCGTCGATCCGGGCCGCATTGAGCAGATCCACGGGAACCGATGTTCTGATGAACTGGGTCATGAGAAATATCCCGAAGACATTGGCCATGCCCGGAACGATAAGGGGATACCAGGTGTTCATCCATCCCAGCTTAATGACGATCTGAAAGAAGGGGATGATGTTGAGAGAGGCGGGAATCATAAAGGTGACGAGAATGATTCGGAATAGGGTTTCCTTTCCCTTGAAGCGGTAGAGGGCGAAAGCCGCTCCGCCCATGGTGCAGAAAAAAAGAACGGAGACCGTGGCCAGACTGGAGATGAGGATGCTGTTGATAAAGTTTCTCCAGAAAGAAGGCACTTCGCCGAACAGATGACTCCAGTTCCCGGCCAGTCCGTCGCCGAAAAAGATATGGGGTGGAATGGTGAACATATTGGAGTCGGGCCAGCTCGCCATTACGAAAATGTAGTAAAAGGGAAATATAAATATAAAGGCGAATAGGAAAAGGAAGAAATAGGTAAAAACTTTTCCTGTCAGCCCTTTCAATGGGTTCATAGTTTATCCTTTGGTTATTACTCCGAGGGACTGTTGCAAAAGTCCATCTCCAGAGCCCTCACCAGGCCTCTCCTAAGGCTGTATAGGCGAGCAGGAAGCTTGCTTCCGACCAGCCCAAAGGGAGAAGGGCCGGAGTTGAGGGGCGGAATAGAAATATCCGACTTTTGCAACAGTTTCTGTGGAACAGGAAGTTAATCCATGCTGGCTTTCAGGTTGTCGAGGACATACTGGTACGCTTCGTCGGGTGTGTATTCGCCGGCTACGACGCCGTTAACGGCACTCTGCCAGAAGCCTCTGGCCATCTGATCATATTCACCGGAAGAAACGGCGGGGATATTTTTGGCTACATCGGCATAGAGGAGTTTGACTTCCTGTCCGCCGAAATACTCATCACCCCCGGCCATGCGGGGATCGTCGAAACAGGAAACGAGAGCCGGGAAGGACCCGATCATATCGAGAGTGGACATCTGTGCATCCTGATTGGTACAGATGTATCTGAGAATGTCGTAAGCGAGAGGTTTCTTTTCTTCGCTGACACTTTCGGGGATTCCCATAAAAGAGCCGCCCATATTGATATAGGAACCGCCGGGAATGTATCCGACTCTCCATTCCCCTACCTGATCGGAAGCCATCCACCCTTTCAGAGCTCCGGCGAACCAGGCGCCCATGAGTGATGTGGCGAAACTACCGCTGGAATATCCCGCTTCCCAGGGCTCGGTCCAGGCTTCGTAATCCGCATGGATTCCTTTTTCATCAATTTCCGCAACCATCTCGAGTATAGATGTGAACTTTTCTTTCGGCTGTAGAAGCTGTCCTTTATCGTCAATCCAGCATCCGATGCCGTTGTTGATAGAGACAAGAGCCAGTTCCTGTGCTGAGGAAAGCATCCACTGGTCGGCGGCTCCGTCGTTGTCCCTATCTTTTGTCACGGCCGAACCGGCTTCGAGATATTCATTCCAGGAAGCCATATTGGCGAAATCGTAACCGCTTTTTTCAGCCATTTCCTTTCTGTAAAACATAACTGCCGGAGCGATATCGACGGGAAGCGCGATAAGGGCATTATCTTCCGTTCTGGCATTGGCCGCCGCAAAGGGAGCCAGTTTTTTCACATCGGCTTCTCCGGTAAAAGGAGCCTGAGAGAGATCGGTAAATCCCCCGCCCGTTACAAACTGTCCGATAAACCCTTCATCAATGACTTCGATATCATTGGCGCCGGCGCCGGCTGCGATAACAGAGACCAGCCTTTCGTGATGTCCGTCCCAGTCCATTTTGGAAAGCTTGACCGTTACTCCGGGAAACTTCGCTTTGAAATCGTCGGTTGCGATAATCGCTCCGTAGGCATCTTCAAGCTCATCGAATACCCCGATCGTGATGACATCGGGATTTTTTGCGTCATCCTGCTGGCCGCTGGCCATGAGGAAACCGAGAGGCAGAATCATAAACAGAAGGGCTGCCAGAAAACTTTTTTTCATTGTATCTACTCCTTTGACTTTTCATTTTTACGTGAAAACAACTGCTGAAAAAAAATGAAAAGCTGGTTTATCTTTATGGCTCAATAATTCATCTTTTTCGTTTTCACGTAAAAACATCTTTAGGATAGCGCCAATGGATAATTTTGGCAAGAATTAATTTTACTGGCTCCCGATTTGTGAAATTATTGGAAAAAAGTCCTCTATACCTTTTTCCACGGATCTCAATAATATCATGATCAAAAGACATGGTCAGGCATTGAGATTCCCGTGAGTGTATTCCTGTTTCATAAGCTGTTAAAACTCCAGTTTCAAACCGACACCGGCTTCTTCGACAGGGACAACTGATGATAATTCTATTTTCGACTGCAAATCGGTACAGTGACAGGGATGCATAGTTACAATATCTGATTCTTTCAGGTACTGTTTTGTCTTTTCCATCGTACCAGGATCGGGATTTAAAAGATGAAATCCGCCGATAACATCTCTGATTTTCTCCTCCCGGCAGACCTCTTTAGCATATTCGATGATATTGCAGATCCCCGAATGGGAACAACCGGTAATGATGACAAGCCCCTCACGGCTTTTATAGACGATAGCCGAGTCATCAGGGACGGTGTCTCCTCTATCAGCATTATCTTTCATTCCGATAGACTGCCGCCCCTCGAAGGAATTCCTTCGCGGAATCCCGCCGAGAAAAACAATCCGGTCAGAAATCCAATGAGGATCTTGATAAAGCTGTACAGGAAAGAACTTTTTTATTTTTTCTTGTGAAATGAGTGATCCGATATCATAAAATCCCGCGAGATTGATGCCGGAAAAAACCTCGGGATGGGCCAGAAGGACCGGCTGTTTCAGGGGACTTCCTTCAAAAGCCTGTTCCGCATAGTAGCGGATGAGAGGATCCAAACCCCAGGTATGATCAAGATGCCCGTGAGACAGGACGATATAATCTGTCTTTGAAATATCAAGCTGCATTCTTCGGGAGTTCTCCAGGAAGATACCGGAGTATCCCGTATCAAAGAGAATCGAGATATCATCATCTTCCAGATAAGCTGAAAAGCCCGGTTCTCCGAGAAAATACCGGTCGATCAATGTGTTGTTGTCCGTCAATATGGATAATTTCATAATATCGCCCCCGAAATGAACTCCATCGAATCAAAATCCCTTCTCTTTATCTCCTGCAGGATATTATACCGGAAGGATTTATGGTGATTAATGATTTTGGAGTGAATCTGAATCATGGAGACCACATCTTCGAAGGTTATACCCCCCTTTCGGGATGCCATCACGGCCAGGTAGAAGAGGATCAGAGAATAGCGGAGAACGACCATTATATATACGTCGAAGGGATCTTCCGCGGGAGAAAAGGGAAAATTTTCCTGAAAGAGCATATTGACCAGGTAGTGTTCCAGCAGATGAGGATTCTCATCGATAAAAGGCTTGAGGACCGCATCAAAGACTTTTCCGAAGGAACCGGGTGAAACTCCGGAAAACTCCTCCAGAACAGCCTCGGTGTATTCTGAAAAGACAGGACTCTCATCCTCCCCCATCATCCCCAGAGATTCGATTGTATAGATAAAAAGATCCAGATGCTCCGGGGAAAAACCGTTTACGGAACCGGAAAGAGATTCTTGTCCAGTCAGCTTCTCCATATACAGACCGAGATCGACCAATCTGTTTCTGAGAGGCTGTGAACGATCCTGAACCATTTTAATCGAACGCATTCTTATACCCTGTAAATCTCTTAAGGGTGATTTCCTCCAGCTTTTACCATTTGTATCAATTTCGCTATTGATGATGAATCTCTTTACACTGAAATCGCTTTCGGCAAACTCTATGGGCTCGTCACTTGAAAGAAGCAACCTCACAGCTTCGGGACAGGACATATAGAGGGACAGTTCGCAGACACCGTTCAGAATATTGTAATGGCGCGGGAAGGTATGGCAGACATTAGAGAGAGCCTCCTCTCCCAGTTTGCCCTGGATAAGGCAGAGTTTATTCTCATCGAGAAAGGGACACCACCGGTTATCCCTTATGGCTATTTTGCCGAAATCAACATCTTTGCTGTAACAGTATCTGTTGCGGTAGACATGTTCCGAGAATAGAGGTTTCAAGTCGGGATGTCCGGATTTTCTGTATGATTTAAAGGTTTTCCTGTCCAGTTCGATATCCCAGCCTATGCAGCAGCTGTCCTCGCAGGCGCCGCCGATGCATTTGAAGTTCCCGATGTAGGAGGGGGTGATTAAAAGGTCGGGTTTCTTCATTTATGACTCCGGAAAAGTATGATTAACTTATTTTAATGGAATATGAGTTATTTGTCTTGTATGGGGGACAAAAGCCACCGGCACCGGTGTTCAGTTGATAAAGTCATCTATATGATCAGCTTGAACAAAATCGGTAAGGAGGATTTAATCCGTAGTGCATCTTTATTTTTAAATTGAAATATATAGGAATTGCTTCCGAAAAAATTGATAATCTCGGGGACAGAAAGTTTTTTTCCCGCCCCTCACCCCCGGCCCCTCTCCCACGCAGACTGTGTGAAAACTAGAAGATTGCTTTTACCAACCCTCACCCCCGTCCCCTCTCCCACGCAGACTGTGTGAAAACTAGAAGATTGCTTTTACCAACCCTCACCCCCGTCCCCTCTCCCACGAGGAGAGGGGGGGAATAGCCCTCTTTAAACTCCTCTCCCTCTGGGAGAGGCCGGGTGAGGGCTGTGGAAATGGGCTTTTGCATCAGCCCCATTCTTTTTCTATTTATTTTACCAAATTGCTGGATTATGAATTTTTGTTGTAACATCTTGGAAATCGAGCCATTTCGGCCCGTATTTCCGGAGAAGTTAAATGGGAAAATTGCGATGAGAAATTGGAAAGGGATAATTTCATTCTCATAGTTGGGACTCTAAAAGTATGAAATTAATGCTTGTATCATCCCATTTCGAGCCGTCATATACATCTAATATTTCAATAATGATATCGGTTGTCTCTGGGACTTTAAAATATTGCAGATTGGGACTATCTTTTACATTGTATTCCAAGGAAAAACTATTTTCGGAATTGGATACCTTAATTCTCTTCACCCGTGAATTATATTCATAAAGATAAGGCTTCTCGTATGATACAAATCCATTTGATATGTAAAATCCTGTTATCGTTAATTCATCAGCATAATGTGCTTCAATCTTTTCCCCTTTTCCGACCCCAGAAACTCCTTCGACCCAGGGTTTAAACAAGGTCATGTCGCCTAGATTTCCAGAGGAGAAATCATATTTACTATCACTGTAGGATGATGATGTAGTAAATGATGTAGAACTTAAAAACAAATCATATATACTCCGTCCCCAGAACCCTCCTGAATCTGGTGAAGATTTGGGCATTTTATAGAGTAAAAGAAAATCATCGGAATATATTGCCAAGTATTTTTGAAACTCTCCGTCTTTCTCAATATAAAGAAAAGGAATTTTTGAATCTTCTTCATAAAGATACTTAAAAGATTCAACTCTCTTTGAACCTTTACTGATAAACTCATCAATAGTTAAAGTTCCATCCCTAAATATGTATGTTACATCTGGATTCGGGTAAAAAGTTCCATTAAACTCACCGACATTGCCCTGAGCAAAGGTATGAAAAAAGCAGAGTAATAAAGAAACTCGTAAAATAGTCTTTTTCATCAGCTAAAGTCCTCTTACTCCACCATTCCCATCAAGTTTCACTTCTGGAACCTCCGGGACAATTACATTCGCATTACCTCCGGTATCAAGCGCTTTTTGTGCATAGGGAATCATTTCCCTTATATCACTATTGTCTCCTCTACCGCAGCCCCAAGTTGTTGAATCTTCATTATTATCTCCGGTAATATTGCCCTGGTAATCTCCACCATGTAATAAGAAACCACCATCATTTATTACTTTATCAGGAACCCATTCTCCATCTCCATTTTTCTTATATGTAGTGACGTCTGTCGAAGCATCTGTTTTAATATAAGGACCGATAAATCCTTCTGGGCTCTCTCCAGTTGCTGTAATATTCCACTTCCCAGCTGGGAATTCTCCAGGGAAATATCGATAAGTCCTGAATTTTTCAGGAACATAACCTCTCTCTGCAGGAGTTTTTACATTATTAGTCATTTTATAGACCTCTCGAACTATACCGTTTCCATTGATCCCGCCGCTTTGAGTTAGAGGGACATAAAGCATGGTTGCAGTTTCTTTTGCTGTGTCAAATGTTATTTCAATATCATCTAAACCTGTCGGGTCTATACGATTTAGAGGATTGTTACTTACATAAGCATACCAATTTAAGCCGTCCTGCACCGGATCCACATTGATGAATCTTCCTGTAGTCGCATCATAAAACCTGGCATTGAAGTAATACAAATTCACATCCTCATCCAACTCTTTTCCTGCATAGGAATACTTCCCCGAATCTTCGGTTTCGTTATTCCCGCCATCAAGCTTCCTCAACTGCTCCCCGAAAGCGCGGTAGGTGTAGTTTACCACGACCTCCCCTTCCCCGTCCGTCACAATTTTAGTCGAGTTCAAATGATCGAGATGATAGTAGTTCTTCTCCACTTCAACAGAATCATCAGCCTTAACGATCCTGGTCACCCTTCCGGCCACCAGATCTCCCGAAAGAACATACCGGTTGATCCTCCCTTTCTCTTCACTTTGATCGTCATTCACTTCAATATCCATGGCCACGGCAATAGTCCCATGCCGGAGGTACAGTGTCAGCGATCCATCGGAGGAGGATTTGATCACCCGGTTGCCCGCGTTGTCAGAGCCGTACTCGGAGAACTCCGATCCCCTTGTCGTTTTAACCAGACGGTTGAACACATCATAATCAAAGGTCACCGTCTCGTCCCCCTCTTCTCCGTGAATGGTTCGGGATATAGTGTTTCCGTTGGCATCGTAGGTATACTCGGCAAAGAGGGTTCGGGTCGTCTCCCCCGCCCTTTTCACTTCTATCGTCTCCAGACGGTTGCGCGCGCCGTAGTTGTAGAAATACTCATCGCCGTTCTGAACCAGCTTCGTCCGGTTGCCGTTCCGGTCATAGATGAAGGCTTCGTTATCAAAAGAGAGCCTTCCGTCGGCCATAACCTCATCGAGATCGATCAGCGCCTGAAGATAATCCCCTCCGTTCACCCGTCCGTCGGGAGCCCCCTCTGGGTAGAGGTCCGCCTCTATTTCATAGATTTTGCCCTCAACGGGATCGCCGCCATCATAGGTCCCGAAATGCTCTTTCACAAGTAAACGGTTGTCGGTGATATCGGGGAGTCTGGTGCTCGCAGAGGAGATCCGGTGAAACCCGTCATAGCCGTAGCTGTTCTCGTTGATATTCGTAATGTTCCCCGCTCCGTCGATTGTGTAGTTCAAATCCTCGATGTATTCGTTCGAAGTCGAGGCCAGTCCGATCCGGATCCGGCTGATCCGCTTGCGGTTGTCAAAGTCCCATTTCTGAACCGTGCCGTTGGAATAGGACATATCGGTCACAACGCCGCTTTTATTGTAGTCCAGGTTGGTCACGAAGAGACTGACCGAAGTTGCTGAAGCGCCCTCGCCGATCCCCGTCAGTTGTCCCAGGTACTGGTCGTAGGAAAAAGAGTGGACCGATCCGTCGGGATAGGTCATGTCGCGGAGAAGTCCGCTCGCCGTGTAGCCGTAGGAAAAGGAGAAGGTCTGATCGGATACCGTTCCCCCATAGACAGAGGCTACCGAGTTCCGGTAGAGGATGTTCTTGAGCCGCCGGTTCAGGTCCGACAATCGTCCCGCTCCGTCGAAGGTGCACTGTTCGATCAGCTCCCTGTTCTCCACGCGGATCACATTGCCCCGTCTATCATAGAGCCGGTACTCTATGTCATCGGCTGTGGTTTCTCCCACCTTGAAGTACTCGGTCTTCGTGTTTCGCCCCGCTTCGTCGTAGGTGAAGGCGATCAATTGTCCCTTCCGATCAGTCTTGGAGGTTAACAATCCCCGGTCGTCGTAGACCATGAAGTCGCTGCCGTTGCCGTAGATCTGCCGGACCAGCAGGTCCCGCTCGTCAAAGCGGTAACCCGTGACAAGTCCCTCGGGATCGACTGACTCGGTCAGCCTGTTCAAGGCATCGTAGGTGAAGCCGTATCTTTGAGTTTCCGTCGTATCTGTATCGGAGTCACCGTAGGCGATTCTCATCGTCACATTGCCGTTCCAGTCCATCTTCTCATAGAGGACTGAGCCTTCGGGATCGGTGGTGGTTACCGAGTTCTCACCGTCGTTGTAGCTGATCCGCTTGATCTTGCTGCCGCCCGTCGTGTCGGGGTAGAACACCTTGATCGTCCGTCCCAGGTCGTCGTACCTGACCAGCCAGGTCTTGTCGTAGCGCTGAACCGATACGCCGTTGACCGAAATCGTGCTGGAATCAGTCCCGGCGTCGGGATCAGTCAGGGCAATCATATGGCCGTAGAGGTCGAAGACTATCGACTTAACAGCATAGACCGATCCCCCGGCTCCGTAGGTGATCTCTTCGGTGGTGTTCCCCACACCGTCCTGCTGCACAGCCGCGGCCAGGGTGCTCCAGCTGTGAGTACCGGAATCGTATTCAAAGTCGGTCAGGGTTTTCACATAAGCGGACCCGTAGTCGATCTCTTTGCGTACTCCCGGATTGTACCGGCGGCCAGCGAGAAAAGAGGAGAAGGAACCGTGAGACGAAATATCGTCCACCTCCTCATCCCCCAGAAGGACATCGTCCTCGTCGGGGTAGATGGTGGCGATCTGTGACCCCAGATCATCGTAGTAGTGCTCCACCGCAAAGCCCCCGGCATCAACGTCCAGCCAGACAGATCCGTCGGAGTTGAACACCTTCCAGCTGTTTAATGATACCTCAGATGAGGTATCGGGAAGAGCAAACCAGTAGTTCCCGTCAGCTTTGAACAGATAATCTTCTTCGGTGACAGTTTGATATGTTCTGATGGGATAGGCATGGGTCGTGCTGTCGTAGACCCTATGGGTCTCCACGTCCCCGGGGTCGGTGACGCAGATCACGTTGCCGTAGGAATCGTAGTCGTAACGCGTCACAAGGCCTCTGGTCATTCCCCCGTCATCGATGTAGAGGATCTCCTTCTCAATCTGACCAAGTGAGGTGAGAGTCCGTTCAAGAGCGTACTCCTTATCCTCTCCGGCTGAGGTGAAGAGCCTCGTTTCCTTTATGGGAAGGCTGTAGGTATTATCGTACTGTTTAACCGTTAAGAGCCCCATTTTTCCGGTGTGCTCTTTCAGGTTCCCCTTTAAATCGTAGAGGTACTTCTCCCTGTAGGCGAACTGTCCCATCCGGAAGGTCTCCTCCAGGGTCTTCACGCGGTCCGCGTTGTAGACATAGTCGACCAGTTCCAGGTAACCGTCCGATGATTCGGTGGTCAATGTGTCCAGAACATCGTTTCCCGCCGGGTCGGAGCTGACGGTGTACTGGTAGGTCTGGCGGACTCCGCCTGAAGTGACCAGGGCTGTGTAGCAGTTGAAGTTCCCCGCTTCGTTGTTGTCGTGGTAGACATAGGTGGTCTCTCCTACTTCCCGGCCTTCTCTGTTCACATTCCACTGGCGGCTGACCTTGAAGTATTCCATGTAGCCGCCCCAGAAGTACTTGGTGAACATTCCCTTGGCAGGGACCGCGTATTCGTAGTGTTTCTCGCTTAAGGCCTCATCCGAACCGTTTACGAAGTTGCGGATTCCCGTGAGAAGCAGGTAAACATTCTGCCAGTGCGACAAGTTGCTTTCAAAGCTGAAAGCCGCTTTTTCTGCTGAATATTCGTACTCCGTCACATGGCCCATGGCGTCGGTCACCGAAGTCAGGGCATGGGAAGGGCTGTAATCGGTCACCAGGCCTGTCAGGGAGGAGACTTCGGGGTAATCGGTTGCCCGATCGTAGCCATAAGTGATACAGCGGGTCCGGGTATCAGTTATCCGGCTGCCGGCCTTATCAATTTCATGAGAAGTGACGTCCCATTCTATCTTTTGAACATTGGAATCAGAATCGTAGGAGAAGCGGATGATACGTCCCACCGTATCGACGACTACGGCTAATCGGTCATCTGAGTCGTAGTAGTACCAGATCTCATTCAGTCCGGTCCTGTCGATTTGGGTCATTAGCTTGCCGTCTTCCCTGAAGAGATAGCGGCTGTTGTCCTTGAGAAGCAGTTCGTATTTGTTGCGCTCCAAGGCGCCGTCGGCTACGTTGTAGACCGAAAGCTCGCTGAGAACCACGGGGCCCTCTGAGTAGCTTTTGGACGAATCTTCGTAGATCCGCTTGTCCAGAAGATCGTACCACAGAAGGTTCGATTTATTCAGGTTCCTGACTTTCACGCCTGTCCGGTCGATCTCGTAGGTGCCGCCGCCGAAGAAAAGGCTCACGGTCCCCGAGTCTTCGTCGGTGAGGATGTAGGGCTGGTTTGTCGACCAGCCCGCTCCCATATGGTTCATCGCTTCAATGGTATGGGAGGTGAGCCGGTTGCTGCCGTCCACGGTGTTGCGGGACATGGCGAAGACATTCGACTGGTTGGTCTTCCAGATACGGCCGAAAGAGAAATCCATTCCCGCCCGGCCGGGAAGGCTCAGATCGGTCACCTGGTGGGTGACGTTCCCCGTCTGGGGGTCCACATCGCCGGCCTTCCGGTTGAAGGGGAGGTTTTTCCCCGCATCGTAGCGGCTGTCCTGCTGGGCGAAAAGGGAGCCTGCCAACAGGAGGAGAATGATTGTTGCGGCAATTTTTCTGCTCATCTTTCTTCTCTTATTCATATTTCACTCCGTTGGAGCTTCCGGCCTTTGCACAGTCCACATTGACTGTGATGGATTCACCCTTCATGCTCCCGTCGGATTCCATCCGGTAGACGAACATGGTTACAACAATGCGTTTTTGATTACCCACATAGCGGCGGCAGGTAGCCCCGATATGACTGTTGGACGTGGAGAAAGAATCTGTTTTATCAATAAAATCTGAATAATCATTTGATGTAGTATTTGTCACATCACCCAGGACGAATGATGTTCCGGCTGAAGCTGTCACAAAACCATTAGATACTTGAACTCCTGCATCAAAGTGCACGGTGTTGTCATCAACGACAGTCGTAGACACCATGACTCCATCTTTTATGTTTTCCGTTGTACTCGAACTGTCCCCTTCTCCCTCGAAGAGCCAGGACGTTCTGTCCAGCAACAGCCCCCGGCCTTCCGATTCTTCGGAAGTGAGGACAAGGTAGCCGCTTGATTCCACAACAGCCTTCAGAACCGGTTTGATTTCATCGCTGGCTATATTGACAGTTTTGTACACCGTCGCTGTTTCCTGGGCGCCGTTGGTATTTTTTCTGACCAAGGTCAGGGAAACCTTGTATTCGCGGGCCGACGAATCGATGGAGTATTTATGACTGACCGAAGCCCCGTATCGGGATTCCGACGAATCGCCGAAAGTCCACTTGGTCTGGGACCAGTCGATGCCGCTTCCCGATGAGTCCCGGGCCGAGAAATTGACCACATTGGCATCACCACCACCGGAACCGAGGTCCCAGGTGATAACCGGCTTCAGCTCATCCCCTTCGATATCGATATCCTTGTACCCGACGAAGGGCCTGTCATCATTCCTGAAAAACATCTCCACCATGACCTGATACCCCATGGCTTCGCTCCCGGGAATGAACGTGTGTAGTATATTTGCCCCCTGTCTGGTCACGACATTTTCGTTGCCGTCGAAGATATACCAGGTCGTTCTGGTCCAGTCGACACCGGTTGCCCCTGTGTTTTCCACAGAGAGCCGGAAGGTATTGTCTCCGAGATTTTCAGAAACATTGATCAGAGGCTTCATCGAATCGGCTCCGACGCGCTTCTCGTCCTGCTCAACCAAAGGCTCGTCGCCATAGCGGTAGAGCGTACAAATATACCGGACGACCTGTTCTTCTCCGGAATTGGAGAGATCATACCGGGCCACAGGCCCTGTTCGGGAATACTGGCCGTCGATTAACCATTGGGTCTTTTCCCAGTTGATATTGGGTCCCGTCGAGGAAAGGGCATCGAAAACAAGGACATGGGCGGTTCCCGTTATCTCCTCATCCACCTTGACAATCACATCCGGCTGAGTGACATTGCCGGGGCTGAGATTGATGATCTCAGTAACTGTCGTTGCATCGGTTCCGTTCTTCCGCATCAGAGTCAGGGACACTTCAACCCGGGAACTCCCGTCGGCATTGAAGAGGTTGTAGATAGCCGTAGGGCCGATCTGGGTCGGCTGATCACCGTAAGCGCCGGCCACGGGAACAGACCATCGGGCACTGGAAAAGTCGATACTGCTGCCCCGGGAACCGGAACAGGAGAAGAGGACTTTGGCCCCCACCGTGCGGCCCGATTCCTCCAGCGTCAGGATTTCATAATCGATAACCGGTTCGATCGGCGCGGCTTCAACGGAAACAATCTGCGTCGCCGTTTCGGATTGGCCGTCACTGATCCGCGGAATGGTAAGCGACACGGTATAGGTGACATCGCCTCCATTTTCGGGGAAACGGTAGGAAAGGGAACTCCTGCCGCTCTGCTGGTGGAGAACGACACCGTCGCCAAAAATTGTCCAGAGGGCGTTATACCAGTCGATATTCCCGATGGAACTCGATCCGGAGAACGTGAACAGCCGGGAATCCTCATCGTTCATATCGTAGGTGATAACCGGTTTCACATCCTTGAAATCCAGATCGATGGTAATGTTCTTCTCGATCGTGTCTGTTGCTGCCTGGCCGTTGACCTGTATTCTGGTCAAAGCCAGATTTACATTGACCTTGTGTTTAAACTTATCCAGCGGAACAATGGCCTGCGAACCATAAACCGGTGCCGCTGTTGTAACCGAACCGGGGCCGGAAACAGTCCACTTGGCCGAAGCCCAGTCGATTCTCTCACCCAGGGAATTTTCCGCGCTCAATTCCACATAGGAGGAATCTTCGGGCAGAACGTACTCTATGGAAGGAACGATATCGCTGACGATATTTACAGTAAGCGGATCGGAAACATCCGTATGGGTTTTGGCCGAATCGGAAGTCTTGAGCAGAATGGTCTTGGTGCCGCTGGTGGAGAACTCATAGAGATACTCCTCCGTAGACTGAACAGGAATTTCCTGGTTGTCTATAATCCAGCTGTATTGCCACTGTGTTTCTTCAGTCGGTTTCCAGGCCTTCAGATGGACCAGATAGGGATTCGTCCCGTCTACAGTTACTTCGCCTCTCGCGGCAACAACGGGCATAGTTACCTCTTTCCAGAGAGACGTGGCCGCTTCCACGCCATTTTCCACAATGCAGACCCGCATGAGATACCCGGCCCCCATCTCCAGATCCTTCAGTACGGCATGACCGCTTGTATAAAACTTTTTCTCAACGTTCCCCGCCCCTTCGTCGTTCAGCCGGAACTGAACGGTATAAAAAATGTCCTTGTCCGTATAGGGCGTCCAGTTGAGCAGGAGGTCATTTCCGTCCACCAGCTCCGTCTTGAAATTGGTAATAAAGTTTTTCATACCCGCCGGCTTGCCGGCATCTCCCGGCAGATTCATGGGAATGCTGACATTGCTGTCAAAATCGTATCTGAGCAAACCGCTTTCCCAATCTTCCATATACTCGAATACGACGGATTTTCCGTCTCCCGTAAAACCGGGATAATCGGCTTCGTCCGCTTCGTCGGTTATTATCATAGCCGCAGAATCGGGATCTCCTCCGGTTTCCTCTCCTGTTTTCATGACAATCCGGACATCCGATTCTGAAGGTCTGGAAAGGTATGTGAAATAGGTCGACTTGCTATACCCCCTCTCGCTGACAAAGGCTATCTTCGATTCAATATCCAGATCGCTGTTGCTGATTTCATAGGGATAGAGAGCGCTCCACACGGGGTAGGAATCCCGGCAGTTGTTATTGGTAACGACGACTCTCATATTGACGTTTTTCACATCGATTATGACGACTTCTTCATCGCCGTCGTAATCGGTCGTAAAGACCACAAACCTGTCGTCGGGAGAGTAATAGGGATAACGGGCGTTTTCATCGGATATAAAGAGCCGGCTGATACCGCCTGTGGCCATATTGTAAGTATAAATCTGCCAGTTCCCCCCGTTTTCACGGGCACTGAAAATTATTTTATCGCCGTTGGAACTGAATTCAGGTCTCTCAATCTCGAAATTATTAATGAGGCCCAGGGGAATGCGCGTCAGGTTTTCACCGTTAATATCCACCATGTACAAATTGTCATAGGCATATTGATTCCCCGCATCCTCATCTTCCCCGCTGCCGTTGTAAAGGGAAACGCGGGAAGTGAAAACAATCTGCCGCCCATCAGGAGAAATGGCGGGATAATCAAGGGCTCCTTCGATACGGGGAATGCTGTCTGATGATAGAATTCTCGCCAGATCGCTGCCGTCAGGCTTGGCCGTAAAAACTTCGCGGTCTTTCATAAAGACAATTTTATTGTTCCTCACACCGGCACGGAGTTCTTGCCACTGGGGGAGTCTGATCATGGAGAGCTTATTGGTGCTCGAACTGATAACCAGGATGTAGTAGTAGAGACGGTTCTTCTCATTTCTGGTAACGAGGCTCATATCCTTTACGTTGAAAAGAGTTGAAGCCTCCACATAATTCTCATCAGAGCCGTCGTCATACCCGAGCGTCGCCACAGTGTTGAAGAATCCATCGAAGATCTGAATGTCCCTTCTGGTTTCGTCGTAAACGGCAATTCTGTTTTCGCACGATTCGACGAGGGCGGGTTTCAGAAATTCCCGCTCTCCCGTTCCGAAATCATCGTAATAATCGACAATATTCATCTGCTGATCGAGGGAAAGAACTCTGTTGCGCTCGCAGTCGCCGACGATCAGGCTGTCGTTCATTCTCGAAAGAGCCAGATTTCCTCCCACGTCGACCAGATACTCATTATTGACAGTCATCAGTTCCGCATCGGTTTCCGTCGGCCTGCCGTCGCTCAAGGGGACTCTGGTGATAAAACCGGAATCTCTCTGGCTGATAAAGAGATAATCGGAATCGGCTTCAATCTCCTTCACAGAAGATCCGACAGATATGGTGTAATCGGAAAGATTCACAAAATTGCCGAACTCATTGGTCTCCAGGAGAGAAACATATCCGGCACCATCCCTGTTATAGCCGACATACAGATGATCCTTGTCAAAGGCCAGTACGCTTAGGGGATTTTCGATTTCCGTTCCGTCCAGGGAGATGGAGTAGAGTTTATCGGAAACATAGTTGGCAGTTCTCCCGATCTCATAAACCTCTATTCTGTAATCGCTATCCGAACCGGCCAGGACATAGACCAGGTCCGATCCGTCCTCCAGCCTGATGGAAGACATGCTCAGAGGATCATTTATCAGGACATTGCTCGACTCGGTAATCTGCTCATGGATGATAATCTGGTCGGATACGGAGAAATACTGACCGTCCAGGGTGACGATACGAACCCTTGGAGAGACCAGTCCCAGACTGGAATAGGTATGGTTCCAACTCATTTCTGAAGCGGCTGACGGATTATCCACAGATGTTATTTCATCGTAGATGCCGTCACCGGTGAAATCGATACTCCAGGAAGAGATATTGTTCACATGGGCCGTACAGCTTATCTCCACATTTGTGGACGTGTTTTCCCCTTCGACCGCATGAGTACTGAAGTCCATGTTGATGGGCATCAGTAACACGTTTGAATGGAGAGTCAGATCCTTTTTATAGACCGTACCCGATTCGGAGACAAGGAACAGATGGATTTTTGTTTCATTGGACCTCGACGATGTTCCCGGATTGACATAGACATCTTCGATGAAAAATGTCCTGTCATTGTTGATTTTGGCTTTTTTCAGAGAAGAGAGATCTTTCACATCGGCCTCTCCTGTTTCGGGATCGGCGAGATAGATCTCCACAGAAGAGGTAATTTCACGGCTTACCGTTCCCACAACCGTAACAGGCGAATAATAAATCTGCCCGTTGCTGCCGGGAAAGAGGATTTCCGTAAGGGGATTTTCCACCGTTTTTGAATATTCTGTCAGATTTCCCACTTCATCATAGGCCGAGAAGAGAATTGTATTCTCTCCATCCAGCTCAATGGGGATCTCCACAGCGTTGAAACTGCCGTCGTCATTGACATCGGCATCGATTCCGTCGATGAAGAGCGAGGACAGACTGATATCCGAAACAGCCCCGGCCGATCCGGAGATCCGGACGGAGCTGATAATCCCGTCACAATCATAGAGGGGATACACCAGGATATCACCGTCATCAAAAACCGGCTTTTCCGTATCGACAAAAAACGGAACGGACTGTATAACGGACTCGACGCCGTTGTAAGCCGCCTTGACCTCGAAGACATGATACCCTTCCTCGAGGTTGAACAATTCCAGAGACGTCCATTCCTTTTTCCAGGAAGTCCATCCCTGTTTGTCAAAATTGTAGGAAAAGACAATTTCCGAATTGTAGACATTGTCCAGCAGCCCTTTCCAGGTCAGCAGAACGTTGTTGTAGGCGATTCTGCCGGGCACTGTATTGGTTATAAGAACTTCCGGGGCCCTGGAATTATTGCTTATTTCAAGATCCGCCGTTCTGACCAGGTTATCAACCCCGCTCTCAAAGAGAGTGATAGATACGAGCGATTGTGCCTGAGGGATAGCCACGCTGGAAATGATCGCGTAATCTACCGAACCGTTAATAACACCATTCTGCTCGCTGAAAAGGGTGTAATCGCCGCTGTTATCTACGGAGTAGACATCAATCTCATAATTGAGCTCTCCTTCGATTCCGTTCTGGTCGATCTCGAGGTACAGTTTTCCCGTACTCATTATTTCTCCGTTTCCCGTTTTCCTGTCGAGATACAAAAGAGAGAAGTCGACAATCTCCAGCATTTTTTCAACCGGACCGGGCTCTTCATGGTATTGTATTTCCGTGGTAATCCAATTCAGGACGAGTTCTTCGGAACTGCAGGTATCCCCTTCGTAATTGAGAGAGCCGGTACAGGGGTACTCGCCGAAACCGGGCAGAATATCTTCGTAGTAGAGATCCAGGGTCGTATCGGTCAGGGTTATGGGATCGATCTCGTCTCCGCCCTGGACATTGACTGAAACGGTCAATTTACCCAGCAGATCTTCATCGATTCTACCTCCCGAACCATTGCCGATTGTCAACTCCAGCTTGTGCTCGAACTCAACATCCATTTTTTCTATCGTCAATTCAGCCAGGGGAATGGAACCGCTCTGGTTGTCAGCGCTGATCTGCCCGAAATCATAATTTTTCGTTTCAAAGACATTGTCGAAATAAAAGGACTTGAGTTCCCAATCGATATTGACGGTTGGAGTAATCGCACTGAATACGACCTGTAGCTGATTGTTTGCGATCTCGATAGACTCAGACACGGAGCTATCAGCTGTTTCCCAAAGCCAGTCATCCTCCCCGGTGGAAGCCGGATCGCGATAGACGTATATCGTCTCGATAATATCATCCGGGCTTTCCTCTTCCCTTAATTGAATGACAAATCCCGGTTCGATTCCTTCATTGCTCTGCAGCAAATAGGAATCGTCATAACTGACATTAAAGAGAATATCTCCCTTTAAATCCGCAATGACCAGAGGAGTGGTGCTGTTTACCTTAAAACTCGGTCTGTTGTCTTTGATAAAGGAGAAGCGCTTATCAAATCGATAGCCGTTGATCTCCATAGCGGCTTTGAAATTGTAGGCTCCCGAAGGCAGGCCGCTTAAATCCAGTCCGCCGACAGAGGCTGGTTCTGCAATCTGCCTGAAATCACCACTGCGTGAAGTCAGCGTATAAACGATATTTTGTGCATTGACATAAGACCCGGCATTTATATCCAGGGCGGCCCTGAGATCCAAGAAGGCCTGACTCTGTGTATAGCTTATACTGATTGGATTGTGGGGCTGCTCTTCATAGAGACAGTCCTTGAAGAGGTGGCTGAGACTGACCGAATCGATAAAACCATCAGCATAGGAGACCGAGCCTTTGGCTCTGCCTATATAAACAGTGGTATCGGGGTTATCATCTCCTGTCATGGTCGGAACAGCATGGAAGGGCCGGTTCAGGGAGGCGGCCATTTCGCCATCGATATAAAAGTAAGCCTGATCATGGATGAGGTCGAAGGAAACCTGTAAATTATGCCACCCTTCCGTAACGGGTGTTCGGCTTTCAAAAGCCAGAGGACTATTGTTTGTACCGCCGTAAAGAGACGCTTCAAAACGCGAAACACCACCTTCGATTTTTGTATAGATCTTGACAAATTCACTGTCGAAAATCGTTCCTTCGTAACTGGAAAATCCCTCTTCATTGATATTGATCGGTTTGTACCAGAGGTTGACAGTCCCTTCAGGGCTGAATGTGTAATCGGTACGGGCCCAAGCCGGTTTTGTCCCCTCATAGGCCTCGGGGGGCATGACATAATCGCCTTCGGTCAGAACGAGATCGGACTTCAGCTTTATCGTTTCCGTCGTCTCAACATAGAGTTTAACCGTACTGGGGGCCGCTCCCGATGTGTTTTTGAAAACGAGGTGAAAGTCCCCTTTATACAGGGGAATCCGTTCCTCTTTTCCATCGATCAGCAGAGCCATCCAGGCCTTTGCAGGAGGATCTTCCAATTCGCTGTCGCTTCCGTCGACAAGAACTGTTCCGTAGACCGAATAGAAGTCGCTATTGGTTAACCCGTGGTTCCCCTGTTTCTTGCTGAAGAAATAGCGGCCGGAAACTCCCGCCTTGGAGGGAGTCAATTCCAGAGTGCCGTTGTTGGCGCTGGCGCTGATGTTGTAGTAGATCGGTTCCGTGGAATCGGTAAAGACAACATACTTGTTGTCGTATTGATTCAGGTAGTTTCTGTGTTTCGAAGAGGCAAAAAGAGATCCCTTCCCGGAGTCGTTGTAATCGGCATTTTCCACACCGGAAAAACAGGAGGCATCTCCACTGGCTGTGATTTCTTCTCCATCGACCCAATAGGTCAGATTGTGGAATTCCTCTCCCCTATTATCATCCCATCTATCAAAATTGTATTCTCGTCGGTTTTCTGAGTTAGGGTATTGAGCCTCACCGGGTAAATCGGGTAAATCAGCAATCAATTCGGGGATTTCATCGGAACTTATGCCTTTATTGACATAGAAAGGCTGAGCTATTGAATAATGCCCGTTTTCTGTCGGGTTGATCGCTCCGAAATAATGGGGACATTCAGATGCCAGAATATTATCAAGGGTAATATCGTAACCGCTGAAATAGGCGACTATCGGTTGATTGTCATTTACAGTCAGGGAGAATGAACTGTTCGTCTTATCCAGAGAGAGAACCACCAGGTTCCAGCCTGCAGACCCGGCAGCGGAAGCCTTATCAATTGCTATAGAGGAGGCATCCAGTAATTCAAACTCATTACCATTATCATCGCAATAAACAAGATGGAAGCCGATAGAACTGTCATCTCCATCTGCACTTTTTGAAGCCAGATACAAACTGGCGCTTGGTTCATCCCCGTCATACAAGTCATAAAGCGTCAGAATCCTCTTGAAATCATGATCAGAATCACCGTAGTAAAACTCTTCCTGTTCATACCTGTAATAGAATACAAAGCTCATGGAATCCAGATCCCCGCCCGCAGGATTCTGGAAGCTCAATATATCGACAGCTGTTCCGCCGTTGCCTGAATCGGGAATTATATGCAATTGACTGCCCGTATAGACTGAAAATCCCGGGTAAAGAGATATGCTTCCACCTGCTTCCACTGTCATTGAATTCCCCGTGACGGACAGGTTTTTCCCCACAATGGAACCCAATTTAACAGAACCGGGTCTATTTACAACATACTCATCATTTTTATTTACAACCAGACCTTCCATTCCAATCGATGAGGAGTAGAATTTCACTCGCTGGGAGGCATAAAAGGGCAACGAACCGAGCTCCCCCTCAAAATAGGGAGTACCGGAATAAGGGGCGCTAATTGAAAGGGACGTGGCGGATAAGGGATCACTGAAAGAGGTTGTGATTCCCGAGAAGTTCTCTGATTGACCGGATTGACCGCTATGGTCCATCGCTTTTACATAGATGTAGTTTAAATCGGTCGGTGAAATGGAAGCACCGGATAGATCCCATTGGACATGAAAACGTCCATCCCCCCAATAGGTATAACGGGAATCGCCGTTATATTCATTCTCATCGGAATCTGTTTTATATATGATCACGGCATCTTCCAGATTGGGTTCCGTTACAAGGGCGGACAGAGTTTTCAGTTCGGCAGATCCCTCCTTATAGGTGGCACCTGTTATCTGAACAACCGGAGCTATGGTGTCGTAAAAGAGCTCATACCCGAAAACTTCCTCTATTCCGTCAGTTCTCTTCGAATTGACAATAACCCTGTTTCTCCCCTCAAAGAGATCAAAATCATCTGCAGTGAAGTCAAAAGAGAGACTTGATACTGTCCTATCATCGAGATCGAGAGATTCGCTGTTTAAAAGCACTTCAACTTCCGTATGAACATCTTTGGTAATGACAAGTTCCGGAAGAGTCTCTTTACCGTAATAGAGCTGCCTGTCGACCGGAAACCGGACATCCGTATCCGTAATGGTCGACACTCCGTCCAGGGTAAAGAGAAAATCCTCCATTCCGTTTTTAGGAGTTGCCGATGAGCTGACAGTATACAGATTATGGTAGATAAACCACTGGATCCTGTTGTTTCCCAATTTGACGCCGTCGTGGATGGCAACCTCGCCCCCATCAGAATCAATCAGTCTATAGACCTTTTCATCGGTATTGATTAACCGCAGAAAACCCTCTACCGGATCGCCGTAATTGACGATCAGTTTCATTTTCGCCCCTTCGGGGACAAAACGCCCGATATGGACGCGGACCGGTTTACTGAGGCTGTCTATCTGCTCTTGCGACCAGACATCCATATACCCTTCAAAATCGGGAGCAATATTGGTATTGGCGAAAGATTTGTCTGCGCTGATGACAAGACCGCGGCTCAGACTGTGCAGGAAAGGCGCCGCGGGGATAAAGGCGACCTTGAGATCTTCTCCCTCGGTGTCTTCCTCGAGAGTTATATTCAAAACGATTTGAAAACGGCCTTGAGCATCTACGGAAACCGTAGCTTCGTCAGATCCATCGCTGAACAACACTTCCGGGTTATAGCTCTTGACACCAAGCTCATCCAAATCATACCGGCTTTTTATCTGACCGCGAATGGTGATTGTTGATTCAAATACATTCGTTACAGAGTTCTCATAGACAAGAGTGTTGATAATCCTGTTGAAATTGATGCCATTCACCAGGGATACATCCTCTTCGGAGATATCATCAATTTCCAGATTAAGCAGCTCTATCCCCTGCTGAGAGTCCGGGAGATTGTAGTTGAAAATGGGGTACTGATCCTCTTCAATCCTATAATAGGACCTGTATCCTCCGGGATTTTCTACATAAACCCTCAGCTCCTGTTCATCGGGATAGAGTCTGATCTTTTCATATTCAAATTGACCGGTTTCCTGTCCCGGCTCAGGATAGGTAATTCCGATATTTTCAAAGACGCCTGCGTCGATGATATTCCCCGATTCCATATCCCTTGTTTCGTAACCGGTCACAGCTCCGATAAGTCCAGTGTAGGATCCGGAAACCTCGATGGTCTCGCTCTCCGAATCAAAAACACCGTCGGTTGCGGCAAGAAGCTCGTGGCTTTCAGGGAGAGTGAAGGAGATATCCTCCAGAGAATTGACCGAATCAAAAAGCTGTACGGTAAAATCGAGATCGGCCGATTCCTCTGTCCCGTTCAGGCACTCCAGATGAATATTGGTGCTGCGGTCCACCGTATTGATCGTATAGTTATGGGAAAACTGCCCTCCTGTAACGGGGACGTCCTTTGTCCCGATTCGTATGGTTTCAACAGTGGGATCATATATATAACCATTAATCGGAAGAGAAACTTCCTCTTCCCCTGTGCGGGGCAGTTTGACAGGCACTTTCTTTGTTATGGACAAGTTCCTGATTTGCGGAGAGATTCCATCGACGGGACTCAGCTTCAGGTGGAACAAGAGATCCTGATCGACTTGAAGGGAATCGAAAACAACGGTGATCAATTCAAATCCGGTTCCCAGCTGCTCCTGGGTGCATTCCCGGTCAACCTGTAAAACATCGCTCTGAATATCGCAAAGACCGGAAACGCTGACAGGTTCAGTTTCAAAGAGAGAATTGTCTTCCTGCCCCAATGAAAAACCCATATTCAGAAGATCGCTCTCTATCCACGAACTCTCCACTTCGAAGCTGAAAGAGACAAGGCCTTCAATATCATCGTTGTGATAGGAAAATTCAATTTCCCCCGAATCGGGATACCGGGTCTGCAGGCAGTAAAGACCGGTTGTTTCGGCGCCGAATCCGCCATAAAGCAGGGAATCATCGATCTGCAGAAGCGACAGATCATCATGGGCAAAAGTATCCTCCGCGGCAAAAGAGAGACGCTGATCGGAAGAATCCTCGTAAAAAGCGTTAAACAGTATCTGTTCCCGCAATATACTGTATGTGTTTGCAGCATCATCATAAATCACGAAGGAGAAAAGATCATTGTAAAAATCGACCCCGGCCAGTTCCCCCCCTTCCAGCGGAAGAGTCAGCGGTTGAGCCTGGGAGATAAAACGCCTGTTCTCTCTCTGTTCCATGACAACATAAGCTTCTTCTCCGCCCTCTTCGATTAAGAGATGGGCGCTGTAGTCCCCTTCAGAGTATTCTCCGCTTTCAACTTTTACAATATTTTGAAACTCCGCCTCATCTCCATTTTGGAGCAGCAGAGGCTGAAAAATATCACTATCGTTTTTCCTGTAGAAATAGACATCGTTTTCCAGAGTCTGAATGATGGCCGTATTGCCTCCCGAGGCCAGTATGAAATCCTTAATGAAGTAGCTATTGTCAAAACTGTACTTATCGGTAATACCGGCACTCAGCGAATCGTCTACAATCTCCAGTGAGTATATATTGAAGGTATACAGATAGGAGTAGCCGTTTCCATAGAGGCTGATCAGGCCGTCATCTTCGGAAATAAACTGGACATGGGGTATGGGTTCCCCGATGATCACATTCGTCAGTCCATTCTCCTGCAACAGATAGAGACCGGAGTTATCAGTGCTGGCGAGGTTGCTGACCCCGACGAGAATCCCGATATCGGTTTCACATAAATCGTAACCGTGCTTGCCCGTTTCCTCCAGCAGGAGCCCCCAGCCATCATCTCCGAACATCTTCCGGTAGATAAGGATTTTGCTGGATTGATTTACCAGGGCATAGAGATCTCCCTGAGCCGTCCGTATAATATCCGTAAGGGATTCAGTGTTAAATCGGGAATCTCTTCCTGCTGCATTATCCACCGATGCAAGCTGAAACGCCCCTTCGGAATTCACCTCTATGGAATTTACCACCGCCGGGCTATTGCTGCTGAAATGCTGAACCTTTGCCATGGAATCGAGGATATCCGTTGTGAGAATATTAGGCTGCACGAGATCGATATAGAGGCGATTGTTGTCCGTATAGACTGTCCGGTGAATTTCTTCCTCTACCGAAGTTCCTCTTTTGTTCTTGTAGGCTGTCAGTTCTATCGTCCCTGTTTCCAGAGCACTGATATCGACTGTATGGTTCAATACAAACATATAAGGAGCTGATGAAGAACCGGAGTAAATATCTGTCTCCTTTATGACGGCCTGTTCCATATCGACGAGAACGCGGCTGCTCATGCTCTTGTTCAACGGATGATAGACGGCCTGGATGT
Source organism: Spirochaetales bacterium (assembly GCA_016936555.1). Classification (GTDB taxonomy): domain Bacteria; phylum Spirochaetota; class Spirochaetia; order DSM-2461; family DSM-2461; genus Spirochaeta_F. The sequence continues at coordinate 48,801 of JAFGXR010000035.1, forward strand.
GTACCGTATTCTCCAGATAGGAATTGTCCAGCAGGGAACTGATCTCCCCCTTTATTGTCAGTTTCGAATCGTCTCCGATTCTGATCAGGGACTCGCCGCCGGGAGTCACGAACCGGAACACCGAATCATCTTTATGGTAATAAACCCATGATTCGGTCGAGTAGAGAGCCTCATTCATCTCCACCTCAGCTTTAATCGGGTTGAATCCCTCTTTCAGGTAGTAGTTGAGATAAAAGAGTCTGTTCCCGTGGTTTGCCGGATCTGTCTGATCGAGCGATTTCATTGCCATTCCGTTGATCTTCGGATTATCAAAGGCCGATGAGACGACAATTTTCACCATATTGGTATTGACGAGCGCATGATCTGTCGGACTTAAAATGTCGATAAACTGCTCGTTTACCGATCGGATTACATTGATTTCATCACCGGCGGCTTTTGCCCCTATGGAATCAAAAAGGCTGATGGAAATGCGGTTGGTTCCGAAATCCAGGGGGACCGGATAATCTTCAAGGACGCCGCTCGACCCTTCAATCAGGGGGGAAGTATAGTTATTTGTAATATTGTTAATAATCAGGGTATTTTCCGGAGCTGAATCATACAAGGCGTTCAGGAAGGCAGATTCACTGTCCAGAACGACATTATTGCCCGGCTCGACGATTTCAACCTGAAGCCCCGTCTCACGTCCTGTCAGGGAGAAGAGCTCTGAATCGTTCCAGACAGCCCGGTTCAATTCCACGAAATTCCTGTCGACAACTTTTCTATCGGAAAACCGGAAACTGAATGATTCATCGGACAGACCTCTTTCCCGAACCCGGAAACTGACTTCGAGAATCGTTCCATTGAGATAGGAGACGCTTCCGCTCTCCTCGAGAAACCACGAGACAACAAGATGACCGCCCGGTCCCGATGCCGTCAGACTATCGGTATGAGCGTAGAGCAGCCCGCTCTCGGATGGTGCATTTGAAATAACAGATCCCCCGGACAAATTCAGAAAGGCGAGCTTCCCGCTGTCATAGGATAAATCAAAATACAACCCTCTTATTCCCGGATTGTCTCCCATATTGATTTGTACAGTGACGATATCACCCACATCATAGGCGGATTTATCAATATCGGCCTGTATAAAGGGACTGGCTCCAAGAGAAAAAATCGAAATGATTATAAGAGTCATCAGAATTATGGTTTTTCTATTCGTCATGATGGTATTTCTCCTGAGTCTATAAGCTGTTGCCGACGTTAATGCTGTAAGATCCGATACAGTTCCCGCTTATTCCGGCTACAGGCGTTATTCTGAAAAAGAGGATTGTATCTTCCCTCAAGTTATCGGGATCGGGAATCGGATAAAATTCCTCTTGTATGCTGCTGCCTATGCTGATTGTTTCCGATAACAAGCCGTCGTGATAAAATTGAAGATTGATCTGGTCGAAGTCGATAGGTTTTTCTACGGTAACAGAAATCATGTCTCCTCTTTTACATTCTTCATATCTGTACCAGTCCGTATCGGCTTCAATCAGTCCGTCCCCATCATTAAAGGAATAGAGGATGGGAGGATTCCCGCTATCGGGAACGTAGGATCCGCTGTTCAATGTCGAAAAATCGTTGTTCAGAGGTTCATATATATCAGTGGTATCGGAGCGCACTCCCAACACCATGGGACTGGCTGAACCGTACTCGACACGGCCCTTCATCCACCTTATCTGATAGTAATAATGGGTATCGGCAAGAGCGGTATAATCAAAATATTCAATGTAAGCCGAGGTATTGGAAAACCTGTCAATTTCTACAGGGGCTGCAGATCTGCTGCCGCCTCTGTAGATGACATACTCATCGACATCTATGGTTTTATCCCAACTCAGTCTGATCCTGTCATTATATTCCAGACGGGACGCCTCGGGATTTTGTACATAATCGCCGGGATCGGCCGGGTCAACGGGATCAACTGGTTCCGTGGGATCAAAGGATTCGCTGCTGATACAGACTGAATAGGGGCCGAATGAGTTTTCATTGACAGATGAAAGGGGAGTTATGCTGAAATACAGGACCGCCGGGGTCTGATCGGAATCGGGATCGGGGATTGCATAGATATATTCATAGGGATTATGTGATGAATTAATAATGAAGGGGGCTGAATAGTCCCCTTCATAAAAATACTGGAGCTCAATCTGATCAAAAACAGAGGGTTTGCTTATTTCGATTGTGACTTCATCGCCTCTGCTTCCTGCATATTGATACCAGTCCCTGTCCCGCAGACATCCGCCTTCTCCGTCGCTGAATGAAAAGAGAAGCGGCAGGTTGTTATCGTCCTGGATAAAATTGCCTTCCGGCAGTGTCAGAAAATCATTGTTTTCAGGTTCTCCTGTATC
>JAFGXR010000036.1 GCA_016936555.1 Spirochaetales bacterium
TAAAACAGTATTGGCTGCAATTGTTACGGCATCATTGTAGGTCTGAGCTCCACTGGTCGTCACATTGCCGGTCAACGTCGTCGTTCCGTTTGCATCAGTCGTAAGACTTGTTAATGCCGTAGAGCCACCCACAATTCCGGAAAAAGTCGTCAATCCGTTTCCGGAATTCACGACAAGAGCCTGGCCACCGTCAATAGTACTTGAAAAGCTTATATTCCCGACTCCGGCGCCTGTATCGATGGTAACATCGGTCCCGAGATCGACAGCTCCGATAAAGGAAACATTTCCCGAATTGGTTGTAATATTCGCATCCAGATTGATCTGGAAACCTGTTAGACTGGCCCCCGTCAAAGACGTACCCAGTGCGGCGGAAACATCCAGAACTCCGGTCGTTCCTCCCGCGTTCGCCGTAAGAGCGAAAGCCCCATCTACCGGGTTATCGAAATTAATATATCCTTCAGTTGCAATTATATCGGAATCAGCTGATAGGGTGACACTCCCCGCTCCTGTAAACTCGATACTGCCAGCACCGGTCATGGTAATATCTGATCCGAGTGTCGCATTATTGACTTGGAGCGTTTGGTCGACACCTCCTAAAACTGTAGCCGATTCATGGGAGAACACTCCCGTTACGGCAACATCACTTCCGAGAGTCCCCCCGTTATCAAGGGTCAAATTGACAAAAGGATCAGATAAACCGCCTGTTGTTAACGTTGGATTAGATGAAGTCAGTTGAATAGTCGAACCGGTTTCTGTAAATGAAAAATCTGTACTGGTAGAGTCCCAATCCCCGGCTATCAAATGAGTGAAAGCTCCAGCGACCCAGGTTCCGGTTGATAAAGTAATGGAATTGTCTACAGTCCAGCCTGATGTAGAAGTCACTATAGTTCCAAGTACATCTTTATTGATCACAAGATCGTAAAAGCTTCCCGTATTGGAAATGGAAACACTGGCGGAACCATCAAAAACTATCGTTCCGGTATTAGGAAAAAGGACAGATGAAAAGTTCCCGCCGACATAAGTCGTCCCAGAACTTCCTGTAACGGCGCTGACCGTCAAGTCTCCATTAATATCTATTACTCCACTTCCTCCGGTCAGAGTTCCGGAACCGGTCGCATTCCCCGTAACGGTCAGAGTCCTGGTAGTCGTCTGTCCCGAAGCATCGACAACTGATGTTCCGGTGCTTAAAGTCAATGTTGAAACCGTTACATCATTATCACCGACGGTAAGTGTTCCGGCAGTCGAAACATCGAGAGTTCCCGAAACAGAAAGCGCACCACCCAATGTCAGATTGGAAGATGTAACCGTACAATCGCCCGCAACGCTCAAATCACCGGCTGTGGAAAAATTCACACCGTTAAGTTCCAGGTCATAGTAATCGGTTCCAGCATAAAGCTCGATTGTTCCGGTCGTTGTCTGATAGACGGTCAACCCCGAATCCGTATCAGTCAGACTGACCGAACCGCTTCCCTCTTTAAAGAGAGTTCCCTGGTTATCAAAAGCTGAAGAAATAGTAAGAGAATAAGTATCCGAGACGGTAAGCTCTGCTCCGCTGTCAATTGTCAGAGAAGCGATTGTAGGACTGAAATTATCAAGAATTGGAAAATTCGTTACTGCTGGAATAACGACAATTTCCCCTCCCCCATCGGGAACTGTTCCCTGATTCCAGTTATCGGTAGCATTCCAGTTATTAGGTGCCGCACCAGTACCTAACCAGGTAAAAATCCCCGATCCGTCCCAGGAACCGGAACTGGCGACCGTTGATGAAACCAGAAGATTATCATATAGGTCCTTGGCCATGGCTACTGTCGTGAAATTGCCACCAGGTTCTGTTGTGCCTCCGCCGATCGTTCCGCCAAGAGTTACGGTGACAGTCCTTCCATTAGTACTCATTTCCAAAGTCGTCGCGTCAGCTGTAACATTCGTGGTTGTGGCAAAGGATCCGAGTTCAGATATGATATCCGCCAATGATCCGGTAATATCTCCCGAACCGGCTGCTAAGGAGTTGTTGACGTTCGCACCAACCAGATCATTCGTAATGGAATCCGGATCAAGAGCCTCACTGTAATTAAAACTGATCTTGTCGCCCACACCTGCGGCAGCCGTTCCGTCTCCGTCGCTAAGAACGACGGAAAGAATAACCGGCTCTGCCTTATCCGCCGCTGTTCCGCTGTGAACCGGCATAGTCGTTCCGTCAAGTAGCAGCGAACTGGAACCGCTGTATATCACATTGGGAGTTGTTCCCGACGAGAGGACATCATCATTAAATGTTATAAGAAATATTTTATCATCAACGGTTGTTTCAGTATCAAAAGCCTCGCCGGTGACACCGACGACATCGAATTCTCCGGCGATGAATGTCGAATCATCATAGTTTTTATTCAAAATCAGACGTACAGCATCAATATAACCGTTATTGTCAGTATCAACTGTCTCCCTGGAAACGGTAAAAGGGGTAATCGTTATGATCTTATCATCGCTCGCCCAGGATGATCCGCCATCCCAGGAGATTTCCAGAGAACCGGTTGATGCGGTGAGAATACTATCAAACTGAAGATTGCTGATAGTTAAAATATCCCCGGCATCAAAATCCGTGGTAACGGGAATCGTCATGGTTTTGTCAGCTCCCGTGCCGCTATCGGAATAAGTGACTGAAGCAGCTCCGGTAACGACACCTGTTCCCGTAACATCGAGATCCTGACCGACCCCAACAGTCATGCTGTTGCCCGTATCGAAAGTCATACCCAACCCGGAGGGTATTCTGATCATAAGATTATTGATTGAATTGATTCTATATCCGGCGGCTGTGGAAAAATTACTGATGACAATAGCCTCAGCCATGGCCGAGTTATCCGGGTCCCCCTGAGTAAAGCTGTCATTTCCGGTTGAAGAGATGGATGGATAGTAATCAGTGACGAAATCAATGGTAATCGTATCGTCAGTGCCTGCGCCGATATCAGTTGAACCATTGGAACTATTTGTGAAAACATTAACATTAACCGTACCTGTCACAGCTGTAGATGTGGTAACCCAGATAGTCGCCATACCCGAACTATCAGTAGAAACCAGGGTTGTCGTCGCTCCTACTGCTATGGGATTCTGAGGGTCAGCAGGATCACTTTGCTCATATATTAAACCATTGCCGTCAACCGTAACATAGATATCGCCGACATAGGGAGCCGCGTCGTCACTGATGTCAACATAGACAAGAGTTATCTTTTCCGTATCCGAGTTATCAGCTACGGTAGCGATCCCGTCTTCATAAGAGAGAACGACATGATCAGGCAAATTAGGCGTATATGAATCGGAATAGGTTCTATAATTCTCAGTATAGCCATTATTAAGTGCCCAGATTTCTGATGTATTGGGGTCAGTTCCCGCATTGTCTTCCGTAATAGTCAGAGTCCACGTACCATAGGACTGTGCCGCATTAATCGCAAAAGCCTCATCAGTTAATGTATTATTGCCCCCGGGTGTTACGCTGTAATTATTCAACCCGGTTTTGCTATCCAGCGCTATGGTTTCGGAGCCATCAAAATCCCAGTTCCGGATCCTGATATTTGATCCTTCCGTACCGTTGGGAACGTACGGATAGAGCTCCCAGGTTCTCCCTGCTGAATTCCCGAACGCTCCGTTCCAGCTGTAGGCAAAAGAACGAACACCCGATATTCCGCTGATCGGAGGATCCCCGCTGTTCGTTGTATTGACAGCTAACTGAAAGGCATTTTTTGATCCGTTTCCATCGGGGGCATCTACTGTCACTTTAAAATAGTATTTGTTTCCTATATGTTCACCCTGGTTAGGATTCACTCCGGGAAAGTAGACCCAGCCATCATTATACTCTGATTCATTTGATGCGGAAAAATGGGCTAGCTGATTACCGATCCTGGAATAGGTTGCATTAGAAGCCGCCGGTTCATTCGTCCAGATTCCCGGAAAATTCGTCGCGGAAAAATATACAAGTCTAGAGAGCGGATCTGATAAAGTTCCGGATCCTCCGATAAGATAAAAGTCTGTAGTTCCGGTACCGCCCGTGTCCGGGTACGTGGTATCCGTACCGGGATCTCTAACAGCAAAATATAGTGTATCTGTAATGGAATCATTTACTTCAAAAAAAACGACCTGGATGCCATCGGGGTCACCATTAGCCGTAGCGCCGGTGACTTGTAACCAGTTTTCCGATTCTCCGGGAATTCGGCTACTCTGACTGTATATCATTGCAGAGGACAAAAGGATAAGAGTTGTGAGTATAAATTTAGAGAAGAGAGTGTATGCCTTCATGTCCACCTACCACGAATAATAGAACAATACCTAGTATAGCACTGTCAGGTTGTTTCATCTATTTCGGCAAAATCCCGGAAGTTCGCCATGAAAAATATTAATATGATATTATAGTAGATTTCGGTATAAGTTGTTTTATATCTTACATTTTTTCTCAAAAATGCTAGACTCTCTTCAAAGAAACACCATTCGAGGAGAAATCCATGATAGCAGAAGCCGGACCTTCCAAACTCCAGGGCAGCCTGAACATCCCTGCATCGAAATCCCACTCCATCAGAGCCCTGCTCATCGCGACTCTGGCAGAGGGAACCAGCAAGGTCACAAACCTCCTCGATTCCGCTGACGTGCGCTCCTGCATGGAAGCCTGCCGCGCCCTGGGAGCTGAAATATCCGGAGCCGACGGGACCTTCACCATTAAGGGTACCGGAGGCAGACTGCGGGCTCCCGAAAAGCCGATCGACGTTGGCAATTCCGGCACGACGATCTATCTCATAGCCTCCCTCGCCTGCCTGACAGACAAGCCGATCACTTTCGACGGCGACGAACAGATCCGCAACCGCTCCGCGGCGAACCTCCTCAACGCCCTCTCGGAACTGGGAGCCGATGTCATTTCATCGGAAAAAGGATGTGCTCCTTTCACAATTACCGGCCCCGCCGGAGGCGGAGAGATTTCCATCGAGTGCCCCACCAGCCAGTACCTCTCGAGCCTGCTCCTCGCCGCTCCTCTTTTTAAAGGAGAGACGATTATCAACGTCCCCCTTCTCAACGAACAGCCCTATGCGGAAATTACCCTCCGCTGGCTCGATGAACAGGGCATTCAATACACAAACGAAGATTACAAACGATTTGTCATCCCGGGAGGACAGACATACAAGCCCTTCACCAAAGCCATCCCCGCCGATTTCTCCTCGGGAACCTTCTTCCTCTGCGCTGCCGCCATCACCGGTTCGGAGCTGACACTAAACGGACTGGATATGACTGACAGCCAGGGCGATAAAGCTGTTGTCCATATGCTGGAAAAACTGGGCTGTGAAATAAAAATCGGCGCCGATTACATCACGATAAAAGGCCACTCTATGAAAGGGTGTACTCTGGACCTCAACGCCACGCCTGATGCCCTGCCGGCTCTTGCCGTGACAGCCTGCTACGCCGAAGGGGAAACCCATCTGGCCAATGTCCCTCAGGCCCGTATGAAAGAAACAGACCGGATCGATGTCATGACAAAGGAGCTCCGTAAAATGGGGGCCCATATCGAAGAACTGGAAGACGGCATGATCATCCGCAAAAGCAAGCTCACGGGGACCGATGTAATGGGACACGGGGATCACAGAGTCGTTATGTCTCTGGCCATCGCGGCACTGGGAGCCGACGGCGTCAACAGAATCGATACGGCTGAAGCCGTGGATATAACCTTTCCCGGATTTTTTGACCAGCTGAAGGAATTGAGAACCGAATAATCCCTGTATTAATGTAATAGTATCACTAAGACTGGGGATAAATAAATTGAACCCCGATTCAAGGGAACCGGGGTTCATAAATAGATGATAATAATTCAGTTTTAGAAATGCAGTTTCACGAGAGCTGCTGCTCCGATGTCATCAAAAGTCTGTTTAAACTGGAACTCTCCGAATACCTCTATAAAGAGGAGGTCCACTCCCGCTCCCAGGGTAAAGTATTCCTGATAATACTGCGCTCTGGCATTGATAAAGGAGAGAAGCTGGATTTGTGCTCCGAGCCTCATATTTTTAAGAGCATCCTGAGCTGTCAAAGGTCTGGTTTCCGGGCGGAACAGGCTGACGATATTGTAGTAATCGGCGCTGAAAGAAGCGTTCAGAATTTTCCCCTCACCTAGCTTAGGCGCCCAGGTTATTCCAAGATCCAGATCCAGATCAAACTGGTAAGTATAAGTCAGGGGTATGGCTGTCGTGCCGGAGAGCATATTCTCCAGTGTGGTATGACCGGCGTAATTATAGGTCCCTATCAAATCAGTCATAACCGCGCCGATTGTAAGACTGGGAAGAATATCGAGAGTTACACCGGCATCAATCCCCCAGGCATATCCGTAATACATGGTCTGATTCATAATTTCAGCAATTTCCATCATGGAAATTCCGCCATCATAGGTAAAATCGCCGATCATGGCAAAATCACCGCTTAAACCCAGTCCCAGATTCCCGATTTTAAATCCATATCCTGTTTTAATACCGGTTTCCGCGATAAGGCTGTCAAAGCCCATCTCCCCGGCATCGAGGACGGAATAGGCATTACCGTAAACACCAAGTCCGAATCCATTGATAAGCGTTCCCATTTTAGTCGTAAATTCCAGGGTAACCTGCAGATTTCCCAGTGCATTGGCAATAATGGTATCCTGATTGGCGCTGACACTGTCAGCTATTAAATCGATATCTGTCTGGGTAAGCGTGTTTCCCTCTGCGAACCAGATCTGAATCTGTTCGGCCGTTTTTCCACTAATGGCTGTACCCAGTGTAAGTGTATCGAGATCCTCCTGGGATACGGCACTGCCGAGAAGATCCAGAACCTGCTCCACATCGGCTGATTCCAGGGTCGAAGTATCTCCCCCTGTCAAAGCGGAAGAATTTTCCATCATAAAACGAATGGATTCGTATGTGCTCTTCTTACCCTGTGTTCCGCCTTCCAGATCCCAGGTGAAAACGTCTGTCTCTCCGGCCATGGCTGCCGGGTTGACAAACAGAGACTCAAATCCCCCTTTCTGGGCTATAAAAGGATCATAGGAATTTTTTGAATCTTCAAAAGGCCGGCTCTGAGCCGTAAGGCCGAACAGAAATGAACTGATTGCGATAACTAAAAATATCTTTTTCATAATATCCTCCATGGATAAGCTGTTTTCTCTTACTTTATTAAATGGCATAAACAGAATGCAAAGACTGTGCCACAATATTTAAACACAGAAACAGAGCATATCTGTTTCCATACAGCATCATTTGCACAGCGGAGAATAGGAAAAAACGAAACTGTATAATAAAAGATACTATCAATGGTATGAAAAAGCTATTTTTTCCGAAAAATCATCCCTTGATGTTCTCCAGAAAATCGAGGTAATCCCTTCTGGTAAGGATTCCCAGAATCCTCAATTCACCGTCGACGACCGGAAGATGTCCCACATGGTACTGATTGAAAAGAGCTTCGATCTCCCGGACAGAGGCATCGGGGCTGCAGGAGTAAACTTTTTTCGTCATATATCCTTTAATCCGGGAATGCATCTGATCAACTTTACGGGCTTTACTGATATCCCGGAGTGTTATCATACCGCTCAGTCGGCCCTCATCATTCTCCACGGGGACACCCGTATGGGATATTTCTTCGAGAAAAAGCGAACAATCCAGAACCGTTTTGTTTTCATTAATAATCATCACCTGAACCGTCATTAGATCCCGCGCTTTTACGGCTGGCAGAAGGAGGGACTCCAGGTGAAGGAGGAATTCATCCTGAACTGTTGTGCCGAACCGTTTCTTCAAAAGTGCCGAGCCGGCCCGGGTGTGGCCGCCGCCGCCCCAATCCCCCAGAATCGTTACCATATCGATTTTTTCTTTACGGCTTCGACCGATGATCAGTGTATTCTGCGAATCGCAGAAGCCGATGATCCCGAATATGGCATCGCAATGCTCAATTTCAAATGCCTTTTCAATGACCGCAGCCATCCCGTTAACCTGGCTCTCCAGTTCCATATAGACAATAGCCACCGAATGTCCATGAATGTTCCTGATAGAGATGTTATTCAGTACCTGATGAAAAAGTGTGACCTGATACTCTTCGCTCAGTTTGCTTAAGAACTTCATGGCGATGGATTTATTTGCCCCCATCTCCATCAGCCAGGCCGCCGCGGCAAAGTCCTGGGCACAGACATTCTGATGAGTGAAATTCCCCGTATCAGCAAATATCCCGCACAGGGCGATCGTCGCATCGTCGGGGTGGATCACCGCCCCTTTTTCCATAACTTTTTCACAGATAAACGACGTATTGGAACCATAAATGCACTCATGAAGCTCTGCGCCGGGAATATCCAGAGAATCATTGACATGATGGTCGAATATAACGATCTTACCGTCCCATTCCGCTCCGAGCCGGTCGAAGTATTCGCGGATTCTCTTGCGGGACCGCGTATCGAAGACAACTATATGCTCGACATTTTCACTTTCCAGTTCTATGGGATTGATAAAGCCGAGATGGTTCTGGTACAGGTTGTAGAGATTATTGGCAACGGGATGGATGAGGCGGCTTTTTACCGGTACGTAACCAGGAAACAGATAACGGGCCATAACAATCGACCCGATACAGTCGAGATCCATATTGGTATGGCCCAGTAAGATGTTCATGTAATCTCCTGATATTCAAGATTATATTACAAAGTTCCCATCTTCCATTATAGTGATTTCTTTACCCGATTTGTCCACAGCTTTTACTTTTGTTTTTTCCCATCCGATCATAAAGTCGATATGGACCAGGGATGTGTTGCAACCTGCCGCTCTGAGCTCTTCTTCCGTCATGGCATCGCCGCCGGGAACCGATCCGGGGAATCCGAAACCGAGAGCCATATGACTGGAGGCGTTTTCATCGAAGAGTATCGAGCCGAAAAGTTTTCCCGATTCGGAGATTTTCGACGATCCGTCCACAAGAGCGATCTCACCGAGCATGGTTGCCCCGTCATCGATCGCGAGGAATTTGCCTAGTATTTCTTCGCCGACGTCCGCTCCGAATTCAACGACTTTTCCCGCTTTGAAGCGGAACCAGGCACCTTCGACTCTTGTTTCGAGTACCTGAAGCGGCTTTCTCACTTTGACGAAACCTTCAGTTCTCATTCTATCGGGTGATGTAAACACTTCTTCTGTCGGTATATTGGGCATAAAGTGTCTGCCGTCAGGCAGAAGTGCACCGCCGCCTTCCCATTTCGAACCGGAAGGAATGCCGATAGTCAAATCGGTCCCGTCATTATCAGAGAAATGGAGAGAGTCGATTTTCAACTCCTCGAGCTTCCGGCAGCGGGTTCTCAGCGTTTCACTGTGTTCCTTCCAGGCCGCAACAGGGTCGTTGTGATCGAGACGGAGAATCGGCTTGAGCACCTGCCAGAGATCCCCGGGGGTCGCCCCTTCGCCCAGAACTTCCTTCGCCCAGATTTCATTGGGGAAGGCGACGATATTCCAGGGTATTTTATCCTTCATCAGAGAGGAGAGCAGAATATCTCTTCCCTTGCGGCTTGTTTTGGTCAGAGCCTGAATTTTATCGGCGTCTGCATCCTTCAGCACATGGGATTCATCGGTATTATCTATACTGATATAGGCCCACTCTTCGGAAACGCACTGGGCCGATTGAACCTGTGCGTAGAGGGGAAAGTATTCGAGCTGTGCTCCTTCCTGATTTTCCGCCCTGGCTCTGATCAGATAATTTTCTCTGATTTCGATATTGACGAATCCGGCGCCACGGGCATAAGCCCGTTCTCCGAGCAGCCTGGCAAATTCATAGCTTCCGAAACTGCAGGCGATATTGAGTTTCTGTCCCTTTTTCAGATTGACTCCCGAGGTCAGAATGACATCGGCATATTCTGTTAATTTATCCACAATAAACTCCTTTTTAAATTGTTTTGTCCTTATTCTAACACAGTTGGCATCGCTCTTTCTTCAAAAAAAA
>JAFGXR010000037.1 GCA_016936555.1 Spirochaetales bacterium
AGAAGATTATATTTCCATAGAAACGGGATTATTATTCAAGGCTTGAATCTCCTGGTTGTAGAGAAATGAATTCTGGCATTGATATTGTATCGCGGGTCATCGAGCCTATAAGCAAGCAACAATTCTATCAATTTACATTCCCCCCCAATTCCTCTAAACTCCTCCCATGATAAGGGATAAAATCAAAGAACTCGGATTTCTCTACAGGCTCTTCTTCAAAATCGGATTGTTCTCCATCGGCGGCGGTTATGTCATGCTGCCCATGCTCAAAGATGAACTTGTGACAAAGCGCAATTGGGTCGATGACCGGGAACTGCTCGACTATTACGCCATCGGTCAGGCTACGCCGGGAATTATCGCCATCAACACATCGACATTCGTCGGCTTTAAGCGTCAGGGAATTTCCGGAGCTATCGCGGCAACAGCCGGCATGGTAACGCCCTCTCTGATCATCATCACAATCATTGCGGCCTTTATCCCCTTTATGCAGCAGAATGAGTATTTTCAAAAAGCTTTCCGGGGCATACGAGCCGCCGTTGCCGCCCTGCTTCTCCACACTCTCTACACATTGGCTGCGAAAATGTTCAACGGAGCTGCAAAAAGAAATATTCTCATAGCCATGGCCATGATTCTCGCCTTTACCGCGGTTGCTCTTTTCGGACAGTCTCCCGTTGTCGTCGTCCTGGCTGCGGGACTTTCGGGATGGCTGGGCGGGGCAATGAAAAGGGAGAGAGTCTGATGTCCCTGATCGAACTCTTTATCGTCTTCTTTAAAATCGGACTGTTCACAATCGGCGGTGGACTGGCGAGTCTTCCCCTTCTGAAAGAAGCTGTCGTCGACGGCGGCTATATAACCAGTGACGAGTTTATCGATATGGTGGCAATCAGCCAGTCCACACCGGGACCGATCGGCATCAACATGGCAACTTATACGGGGTTCAAATTGGCCTCCGTTCCCGGAGGGATCGCCGCGACGGCGGGAATCGTCATGCCCTCCTTGATAATTATCATTCTCATAGCGGCCCTGATGAAAAACTTCGCTTCCAGCAAAGCGGTTCAGGACAGCCTGAGTGCCATCCGCCCTGCTGCTCTGGGCCTTATCGCCTCCGCCGTGTGGTTTATTCTGAGCGAAGCCGTCCTTCCGGAAGGGCAGTTCTTTCTCCCCGGGTTTCTGATTATGGCCGTGATTCTTATTGCCAGAAGTCTGAAGAAAGCCACACCGGTACTGTATATTCTGGCCGGCGCTCTGGCGGGTATCCTGTTCCTTTAATTTTTCAGTCGTAACCGGGCGACAACTTCGTCGTCTTCCATTTCTCCCGTTTCTATGAAGCCCTGACAGCTGTACAGCTGCCTTACCGATCGGGAACAGGAAAGAATGATTGAAATCAAGATCGGTGTTAGGGGCAAATTTTTTTTCTTGACGATATTACTAGTTAGTAATATATTTCAGACATGATCAGTGAACAACAGTACAGCCCTGATGAAAGACTGGATTTCAGTGTCATCATCGCCGTCTTCCGGGCTATGCAGACCGTGAAAAAGAGCGAAAGCATAACTCTGGACAGGGGGAAGCTGACTTCTTCGCAGTTCAGTGTTCTGGAGACCCTTTATCACAAAGGGCCGCTCCGAGTGTGCGAACTGCTTGAAAAAACGCTCTCTTCCGGCGGGAATATGACTGTCGTGCTGAAAAATCTCCAGCAGGACGGGTTGATTTTGAAAGTTAAAGACCCTGAAGACGGAAGGGCTTTTGTTGTACAGCTGACCGGAAAAGGATTTCAGTTGATTGACGGGATTTTTCCCGATCATATAAAGGAAGTTCAGTCTCTTTTATCCCCTCTGACTGATGAGGAGAAGAGAGAGCTGGTTAGAATCCTGAAGAAGCTGAATAGAATTTGATTTTTTATTTTTACCAAATATTACTAGTTAGTAGTAAATAGGAGATTTGTATGAGTTCCATATTTGACAGAAGATCGGTTAATTTTTTTGATTCCTCCAGGGACATAAATGATGATTTACTGAAGCAGATTATCGATCTGGCTTCTACGGCGCCCTCGGCATTCAACCTCCAGCCCTGGGATATTATTGCTGTGAGAACGGCCGAGGCGAAGGAAAAGCTGCACCGCCTGACAGGCGGGCAGGACAAGGTTCTCGAAGCGCCGGTCACTCTCATAGTGATAGGAAACAGATCGGGATACGACGGAACGAATCCGGTCTGGAAACAGCTCGAAGCGGCCATGGGCGCCGATGGCGCGGCTGGGGCGCGCTCTATGGCGGAAAATCTCTACGGCTCGACGGAGGAGAGAAAGATCAAATTTGCCGAAAGCAATGCCGGTCTGTTAAGCATGTCCATCATGTATGCGGCCAGACATTTCGGAATCGATTCCCACCCCATGAGCGGGATGGATTTCGACGGGATCAAAAAAGAATTCGGTCTGAATGAGAATCAGGACGCGGTTATGCTCATAGCCCTCGGCTATTTCGACAGCACCAAAGATCTCTATCCGAGATCGCCCAGACGGGCTTATGAAGAATTGGTGGCTATTGTATGAGCAAAGGGAGAATGCCGGTCCTGTTCGCAGGTCACGGCTCTCCCTATAACCTGAATTTGTCCTGATCGCGGAGCATCTCATTTTCGTCCCGGATAATGTCGCCGCGGATTTCCTCCTCCAGATGCCACAGCTCCTTCGCTCTGTTCAGTTCCTCCTGTTCCAGAACTGTATAGGCGATTTTACCGACCTTGGTCTGGGGCAGCTCACTGCGGAATTCGATCTCTCTCGGGCAGCTCCATTTGTTGATCCGTTCGCGGCACCAGGCGAAAAGCTCTTCTTTCATCTCCGGGCCTTCCTTCTCCGGATCATTCAGAACGATAAAGGCTTTCACTTTCTGGATCTGATAGGCGTCGGGAACACCGATGGCGCAGACTGATGCCACGTCTTGGTGGGCATCGAGTATCTCCTCGATCTGAGTGGGGTAGACGGCTATTCCCGATACCTTGATCATTCTCTTCAGCCGCAGTTTGAAATAGATGAAACCGTCCTCATCGATATGGCCGATATCTCCCGTATGAAGCCAGGTTATTCCCTCAGCATCCTTTTTAAGAACCTGATCCGTTTCCTCCGGCTCGTCGAGGTATCCGAGCATAACCGTGGGGCCGCAGACGCAGATTTCCCCTTCCTCTCCGGGGGGAAGCGTTTCGCCGGTTTCGGAGTTGACTATCTTGAAATACATGTCGGGATAGGGGATGCCCACGGACCCTTTGCGGTATTCCGCTTCGGGCATAACGGCGCAGACCGTAACCGATTCGGTAAGTCCGTATCCTTCTCTCAAAGGAACTTTCGCACCGTTTTCCTTCAGCAGCTGATCGAAGCGGATCTTGATGCTGTGGGGAACCTTGTCGCCGCCGGCGAAAGCCCCCTTCATGTTACTCATATCGGCTTTGCGCATATTGCTGTCTGTCAGAAGCGCTTCATAGAGGGTCGGAACGCCGGCGATGATTTCGGGCCGTTCCTTCCTGATCATTTTTCCGACCAGTTCGGCGGAGAATTTGGGCACGAGGATGCACTTCCCACCGGCGCACAGCATGGAGTGAATACAGACCGCGAGGCCGAAGCCGTGGAAAACCGGAAGTATAGCCAGAACCGAATCTCCCGGTTTCAGATGGCCGATGATCTCGCTTCCCTGTACTCCGGTCTGAGCCGCCAGGGCGTTGAAATTGTCGCTGGAGAGCATAATCCCCTTGGACCGGCCCGTTGTCCCCCCGCTGTAGAGAATCACGGCCATCTCATGAGGAGCCATGCTTTTCTCGGTACCCGATGTTCCGGGCTTTACGCTGTTCATCAGGTCTTTCCACCAGATGATCCTTCTGTCCGCCGGCACTTTTTTTATTTTCCGCCCTTTGGTCAGAAAAAACAGCGAGCTTTTGACATTGCCCATATAATCGCCCAGTTTTGTCACGACAAGCTTTTCCAGAGGCGATTTATCGAGAATCGGGGTGAAGTTGGGAACGAAAGCGTCGAGAGTGAAGGCCCATTTGCTTTGGCTCAGGTTCAGGTAATAGAGTATTTCGTCGGCAGCTGAAAGGGGGTGTATCATGCTGGCTATGGCCCCCGCTTTGTTGAGGGCATAAAAGAAAATAACGGCCTGGGGTGTATTGGGCATGCAGACCGTTACCCTGTCTCCAGGCCGGAGCCCGTTTTTCTCCAACGCGGCGGCGCACCTGTCGATATCGGCCAGAAACTGACGGTATGTGTTTCTGAGTCCCAGAAAATCCCAGGCGATCAGATCGGGAGTGTCCTTCGCCTGACCGGCGATGGCACCGTAAAGGCTCATATGCCTGTATTCAAGTTTAAAGGGAACGGTTCCGAGAAATTTTTTCCAGGGGGCATTTTCTTTCATCATTCCTTCTCCACACACTCATTTCTGCAGCCTTCCGCCTCTTCCGGTCTGAATTTTTTCAGTTTCAGTCTTTCGAGATTGACTTTTTCGAGTTCAGGAGGATTTTCAAGAATGGAGGGATTCTCCACCATCTCTTTAAAGAGATCGATTGACTTGGCGCAGTAGATTCCGTCCTTGATTCTGTCGTCAAGCGTGTAGGTCACTTTGACGACATCCCGCTCCTGCAGTTTTCCCGCTTCGTCGAGATAGCGGAATTTTTTGAATTTTCCCAGTGCAATGAAGATACCGCATGTCCCCCTTTCGAAATTGTGATGGAAAGGCGCGTCGACACCGACACTCCCCACATTGGTGACGAAGGAGGTCACGTACATGGGGTCCGCCTTGATCAGCGATGCCGGCAGAATATTGTGATAGTCGAGGAAGTTGTACATCCGGAAGAAAAATTTGAGGAAGAATCGCGGAAACTTCATCAGCGTTTCATTGAGATCATCGCTTTCGTTTCCCGCATCGCTTTTTCCCCTGTTTACATAGCCGTGAATTTTTTTCCTGACAGACCACAGGGTCTCAAAGGGGGAAAAGGGGACGGTAATATTGATTTCCTCACCTTCGTCGGTCAGTTCTTTTTTGGCTATGAAGTTTAAGAGAATTTCATTCCTCTGATAATAGTTAAATCCGGAAATGAACCGGTTGAGATCCGGTCTCAGGGCGACAGTTCTTGCCAGCCCGCAGAGAAAAACCTGAAAGAATGTGAGTCTGCCCTCAGAATCTTCATGCTCCCTGTTCCATTTCTCAATATAGGGCAGTGTTTCCGTAACATCGAATTCCTGTTCGAAATAGATAGCCGACTCGGTACGTCCCGGCATCATGTAGGGGAGCATCCTCGTAAAATGATGAAGCCCTTCTATATATGTACCGTCGGGTCTTGTTTTTTTCAGCATATTGTCTCTCCGGTGCGGTATTGCCGCTTTTTATTCAGATTATTCTATATGTGAAAAAAACAATGCGCAACGAAAAATCAGATTCCGAGAAATCCCGTCAGGGAATGGAGGATGTTGTGCAGATATTCTCCGTTCAACCGGTAGTATTTGGCGCTGACCTGCCTCCGTTCCGTCAGAATGCCCGAATCGGAAAGGGTTTTCAGATGACGGGATACCGCTGACTGGCTGAATCCCAGATCTTTTATGATTTCCTGGGAACAGGCTTCTTTCCCATTGGCGATATATTTCAGGATTTTGAGCCGTCCGGGATCGGATATCGCCCCGATTTTTCTGGCCAGTTCATCGATGCTGTTCAGCTGGGCCATAAGCCGTCTCTTCTCGTAGGTATCGGGATTGAAGAAGATGTACAGGACTCCCTGCGAGAGCATCTTCGAATAAATTCCCCCTACATCCTTATTGGGAATAAAACTCAGTCTGTATCCATTCTGAAGGGCGAAAGCGACTTTCTCTTCATGGATATCCGAACCGGTCATAAGGCTTATGGCTTTCAAAAGAGGCATTTTGTTTAAATAGGACAATTCCGTTTTACCGATGAAATCGGCAAGATCGTCTTTGACCGCATCCCACCTCTTTCTGAAGGAGCCGTTCCACAAGCCGGAGATGAACTCCACAATGATCTGCTGCATTTCCCCGGGATTTTTGAGATAATTGAACGCTTCCCTTTCTATCTTCCGGTCAATATGGTCCGCATCAAAACTTTCCAGAAGGAAATCTATAAAATGATCGGGAGACCGGAGAATCCTGCGGCCGATTTCATCTGTCGGCAGATCTTTCATCGTACCTGCTTTCCAGTCATGACGTTCGCGATAGAAGGTCAGAATATTGTTCTGCAGTTCCAGAGGGTCGCAATGTTTCAGATATTCGAGATATCCGGGAAAATCCTTGAAGGTATGCTGGGGAATAACCGCGTGGTGGAGGCCGTTGAATACCAGACCGGCCCGTTCCTTCTGTTCCTCTGTCAGGCCCGGATCGATAAAACTGCCGGGGTCCTGTGCGGTATTGGAAAGAACGATCATGCTGTTAAGAATGTTCAGAACCGGATTCAGTTCCAGCCCTGGTCCCCTGTGGAGCGATATGATATTATCTGAAGGCAATGGTTTTTCTCCCTTTTTTAGAAAACCCGTAAAACCGGGTAATGAAAATTTATCATTGAACAGATAAAAAGTCAAAATAGGGAAATAAAAAACCCGGCCGAGCCGGGTTCCTCTAGAAAATATTGTTCCACTGCCAGCCTATGCCGAAGCGCGGATACTTGTAGGCTCCTATGACATAAGTCACATCGACATAAAATCCGCCCAGTGATCCTTTTGCGCCGACGCTGAAACCACCGAGACTGAAAACGGGAAATGTGGACAGGTAGTATCCCAGGTGCGGTTCGATAAACGTCGTTTTGCCGCCTATTCTGAATACCGCATTAATGGGCATGTCAAAAACTACAGCCTTTGTACCGCCGTCATCTGTGGAGGTGGATAATGCCGTAAAGCCGAGTTCCAGACCTGTACTGAAAGTCTCGTTGATTCTGTATCGTCCTGTAACGGTAACTCCGGCTCTTAAAAGGAAGAGAGGAGAGAGGATGTCGACAAAATCGTAACCTGTTCCCGACAGGTATCCCGTTGAAACGACTGCTCCGACATCCAGGCCTATGGGCCGCAGGTTTTGTTCCGCTTCCTGTGCTGATAGATTAAGCACGGGCAAAGCAAGCATAACAATCAGAAACGTAAAAAACAGTTTTCTTTTCATTTTGACTCCTTGTAAAAGATCTTCACTTTTTTGAATTATAGGATATGGGATTATTAATATCAACTCTGTTAATTTTCGGAATCAGATATCAAGGCCCATATTCAATCTCTCCATATCGGACAGATCATCGAGTGACCGCGGTTCCGTCCATACGAGGTTAAGAGAGAACTTGTCCACAAGGGGATCCCGCCGCAATGTGCTTTCCACCATATTGAAGAGCACCGGTCCGTAGGGGCAGTCCGGCGTTGTCAATGTCATATCGACTGTCACGTTGGCTCCGGCGATGATGACTTCGACGATCAGTCCCAGATCGACGATGCTCACTCCCAGATCGGGGTCTATAATAGGGCGGAGAATATCCAGAATATACTGTTTATCGAATTTGTTTTCCATTTTCTACTCCGTGGTCGCCGGCTCCGCTTCCTCTTTCAGAGCCGATTTCAAAGTGTGCCAGGCCAGAGAGGCGCATTTTATTCTCATGGGGAACTGGGCGACCCCAGAAAGAGCTTCCAGTTTTCCCAGGGACTTGTCTCCTTCTTCCTCGTCCGGGTGGTATCCGGTGAGCATGACATGGACCTTGTCGAAGACTTCCAGAGCCTCTTCTACAGTCCGGCCTTTGAGGTTTTCGGTCATCATCGAAGCCGAGGCCTGGGAGACGGCGCAGCCCGATCCCTGAAAATTGATCTCCTGAATGATTTTTCCATCCACTTTCAGAAACACTTCCAGATGATCGCCGCAGAGCGGGTTGTCCCCTTCGGCACAATGGGTGGGATTTTCCATGGAACAGCAGTTCCTCGGGTTCCTGTAGTGGTCCAGTATCATTTCCTGGTATAATTCCTGATCTTTCATAATTTGAATTTCTCCCTGATTTCCGGCAGGGCTTCCGCCAGGAAGTCTATATCCTGCTTATTGTTATAGAGCCCCAGAGACAGCCTGGTCGCGGCCGGGACATTATAGTAATTCATAAGTGGCTGGGCGCAGTGATGTCCGGCCCGGACGGCGATGTTCTTCATGGCCAGTTCGTGGGCTATGTCGTGGGGATGGGCGTCTCCGAGAGTGAAGGTCAGGGCTCCGGACCTTTTGGCAGGAGATCCGATAATTTCAAGTCCGTCGATTTTTTCCAATCTGGCAAGAGCGTAATCCATCAGCTCCTCTTCATAGGCTTCCACTTTCTTCATTCCTGTCCCTTCGAGGTAGCGGACCGCTTCGGCGAGGCCGATAGTTCCGGCGATATTGGGAGTTCCCGCTTCAAATCTGTGGGGTATTTCGTTCCAGGTCGTCTTCTCGAAGGTCACGCGGAGAATCATATCCCCGCCGCTCTGATAGGGTCTCATTCTCTCCAGTCGTTTCTTTTTTCCGTAGAGAACGCCGATTCCCGTCGGGCCGTACATTTTGTGTCCCGAGAACGCGTAGAAGTCGGCATCGAGATCTTTCACATCGACAGGCGTCCGCCCGACCGCCTGGGCTCCGTCTATCAGCACGGGTATGCCCCTGTCGTGTGCCTCGGCTATGATCTCTTTCACGGGATTGACCGTTCCCAGAACATTGGAAATATGGGTCAGAGAGAGGAGTTTTGTTTTCTCCGTCATCATTCCGCGTAATGCTTTCCGGTCCAGATTCCCTTCCCGGTCGACGGGAATCACTTTCAACCGGGCGCCCGTTCTCTCGCAGAGAAGCTGCCAGGGAACGATATTGGCGTGGTGCTCCATGTGGGTTATGAGGATTTCATCTCCTTCTTTCATCAGCGGTTCGGCAAAGGAAAAAGCCGCGAGATTGATCGATTCCGTTGTGCCGCGGGTGAAAATCACTTCATCGCTATTCCCGTTGATAAAACGGGCCACTGTCTCCCTCGCGTCCTCGTAGGCGGCTGTGGCTTTCGCGCTGAGTTCATAGACTCCTCTGTGGACATTGGCATTTTCATTCCGGTAAAACCGGTCGATCCGCTCAATCACCTGATAGGGCTTCTGGGTCGTCGCGCCGCTGTCCAGATAAACGCCTTCGGCGAGAAGGGGGAAATCCTCCCTATTCATAGAGTCCTTCCATTAACAGAGAAATCTTTTCCCGGATCAATGATCCGATTTCACCCATACCCAGTCCGTCGACCAGGCGGGAGGCAAAGGCTTCGAGGAGTACTTTCCGGGCCTGTTCCTCCGTGAATCCACGGGTCTGCAGATAAAAGAGCTGCTGCGGATCGAGACGGCCTGCAGTGGCTCCGTGGGAGCATTTCACATCGTCCGCCCAGATTTCCAGCTGAGGCTCCATATTGATTTCCGCCGTATCGTCGAGAAGTATGGTTTTGAACTGCTGGACCGCATCGCTTTTCTGAGCGTCCCGGGCGATTCTCGCATACCCTCTGAAAGTCCCCTGTCCTTTATCCAGGGCGACAGCCCGGGATTCGGTCCGGCTGGTGCAGTGCGGTGCATCGTGATAAACCGTAATATCGCTGTTGTGGTTGCGTTCCCCTTTTCCCAGATAGAGGCTGTCCACTTCGGCTTCACAGTTCTCCTCCTTCAGGGCGATGTGATACTCGTTCCGGCTGAGGTTTCCACCGCTTATGAGATTCCGTCCGTGATAACGGCTGCCCGTCAGCTGTTTTATGTAGAGATGGTTGAAAACGTGAGCCGAATCTCCTTCCTCCTGGAGGACCAGATGATCGATCCGGCTGTCTGCACCCATTACAATTTCCGTCACCGAGTTGTGAAAAACGATTCCGCCCCCGGAACTTGAAAAGCTCTGAATCAGCTCCAGTTCAGCTCCCGGCTCCAGTATGACGAGAAGCCGCGGATTGGTCCGGATGGAATTTTCCGCTCCCTCAATATGCTGAGGCAGGTAGAGAGGCTTTCCTTTGGGGCCTTTCCTGACAGTCAGGACAGTGTAATCTATGAGGCTGGAACCGTTCAGATCGTAGAAATAAGATCCTCTTTCGTCTCCCGCTTCCCCCAGCCGATCCAGATTCCTGTCGAAGTCGAACCTGTCGGAAAGCTCCGCTTTGCGTTTTTCCGACAGGAGCGGGATGCCGTTTACCGTATCAATCCGGTCGCAGAACTGATCCCAGAGGCGGTAGTCCTGCGGTCTCTTTGTCAAAGTGGAGATATGGGCTTCCTGAAACAATCCTCCGGTAATAGCCGATATATCGAATTTGCGCCACCGTTCGGTCTTCGTATCGGGGAGTCCCGATTGTTCCAGCCGGCCGGCCCTTGTCTTTTTATAGTCAATTACATCAACCGGCATACTCTTCCTCTTTCACCCAGTTGTAGCCTTTCGATTCCAGTTCGAGGGCCAGTTTGCTGTCTCCCGAAAGGACGATCTTCCCGTCAATGAGAACGTGCACGAAATCGGGGGGGATAAAATCGAGGAGCCTCTGGTAATGGGTTACCAGAATGACGCCGTTCTCGGAACTCCGGAATTTCTCCACGCCGCCGGCGACGGTTTTCAGGGCATCGATATCGAGTCCCGAATCGGTTTCGTCCAGAATGGCCAGTCTGGGGTTGAGAACCAGGAGCTGCAGAATCTCATTTCTCTTTTTCTCACCGCCGGAAAATCCCGAATTGACGGCCCGTCTTGTCAGTTCGTGGCTCATGCCCACCTCATCCATTCTTCGAAGCAGGTACTCATTGAACTCATAGGCGTCGAGAGGGGCTTCGCCATTGGATTCCCTGATGGCGTTGAGGGCATTTTTCAGAAAATAGATGTTTGTAACGCCGGGGATTTCCACGGGGTACTGAAAGCCGAGAAAGAGACCGGCTCTGGCCCTTTCGAAGGCTTCCATCTCCAGAAGATCCTCGCCCCGATACCGGATCTCACCGGATAGGACTTCGTAAGCGGGATTGCCGGCCAGCACCTGTGACAGCGTGCTTTTTCCCGAACCGTTAGGACCCATTATCGCGTGGACTTCTCCGGGATTCACCTTGAGGGAAATCCCTTTTAATATTTCTTTTCCCTCAACCGAGGCGTGTAAATCTTTGATTTCTAACATGGTTTCTCCTTTATTCATCCCTTTCACCCGACAGATCCTTCGAGGCTGACTCCGAGCAGTTTCCGCGCTTCAACGGCAAACTCCATGGGCAGTTCATTGAGAACTTCCTTGCAGAATCCGTTGACGATCATGGTGACGGCGTCCTCCGGTTCGATTCCCCGCTGCTGCAGGTAAAAGAGCTGATCGTCGCTGATTTTCGAGGTCGTCGCTTCGTGTTCGATAATGGCTGTGCTTCCCTTGGCGTCGATATAGGGGAAGGTGTGGGCTCCGCAGCGGTCACCTATGAGCAGCGAGTCGCACTGGGAAAAGTTCCGGGCGTTGGTTGCGGCCGGACCGGTCCGCACCAGACCCCTGTAGGAGTTGCGGGCTCTGCCCGCCGAAACGCCTTTGGAGATGATGGTGCTGTTTGTGTTTTTTCCCAGATGGATCATCTTGGTGCCCGTGTCGGCCTGCTGGTAGTTGTTGGTGACGGCGATGGAGTAGAATTCCCCTGTGGAATTATCCCCTTTCAGAATACAGCTGGGATATTTCCAGGTCAGGGCCGAACCGGTTTCCACCTGGGTCCAGGATATTTTCGAATTGTCGCCGTGGCATTTCCCCCGTTTGGTAACGAAGTTGAAAATGCCTCCTTTCCCGTTTTTGTCGCCGGGATACCAGTTCTGCACCGTGGAGTATTTGATTTTCGCGTCCTTGTGGGCGAACAGTTCCACAACGGCGGCGTGAAGCTGGTTTTCATCCCTCTGAGGAGCGGTACACCCTTCGAGGTAACTCACTTCGGCGCCTTCCTCGGCGATGATCAGTGTCCGTTCGAACTGTCCGGTCCCTTTGGCATTGATTCGGAAATAGGTGGACAGCTCTATAGGGCATTTCACTCCCCTGGGGATATAGCAGAAGGAACCGTCAGTAAAAACCGCGGAGTTGAGAGTGGCGAAAAAGTTGTCCCGCCAGGGGACGACTGAACCGAGATACTCTCTGATCAGTTCGGGATGAGTCTGGACCGCCTCGGAAAAGCTGCAGAAGATGATCCCCATCTCCCCGAGCATCTCTTTATAGGTCGTGGCAACCGAGACGCTGTCGAATACGGCGTCGACCGCCACGCCGGAGAGGGCTTTCTGCTCTTCCAGAGGAATGCCGAGCTTTTTATAGGTTTCAAGAATTTCCGGATCCACTTCGTCAAGGCTGCCCAGTGTTTTCTTCTTCGGCTGGGCGAAGTAGATGATATCGTTGAAGTCGATGGCCGGCACATTCATGGAGGACCAGTTCGGCTGGTCCATGGTCAGCCAGTGGCGGTAGGCCCGGAGACGGAAATCGAGAAGAAATTCCGGTTCGTTTTTCTTCTGGGAAATGAGTCGGATAATATCTTCATTCAGCCCTTTCGGGGCTGTTTCCTGCTCAATATCGGTATGGAATCCCCATTTGTATTCGCTGTTTGTGAATTCCTCGATGCTGTTTCGTTTTGTTTCTTTCATTTTTGTTAACCTTAATGGTAATTATTATTACAATGATAATATAACAAAAAAAACAGAGATAAGTAAATATTTCTAATTTAATTAAGCACAACTACTAAGAAGAAGAGGAATTATGAAAATCGTGCATAATATGAGCCGTCAGGATCGACTCGATGAGATTTTCCTCCCGGTTCTCCATAGCTGAAATTAAAAGGCTGTGCTGTTTTATGTAGTTTTTAAGCGATGCGGGATCCAGCTGCTGGTTCAGCCTCAGCAATTGAATACGAGCATCGAGCTTTTCGAAAATATCGTAAAGCACGGAATTGCCGCAGTTTCTGGCAATGGAGAGATGAAACAGACTGTCCATCTCGAAGGCGGAAGCCTTATCCCCCGTTTCATTCAGTTCCAGGCAGCGCTGGGATATCTCTCTCAGTTCTTTGTAACTTTCGGGATTTCCCTTCCGGCTCAGCAGTTTGGCCGACAGGACCTCCAGATCGATCCGCACTTCGGCAATCTCCCGCGCTTCTTCTTCCGAAATGATAACCACTTCGGCATAGCTTCTCGGTTTTATATAAATGAGTCCGTAATCGCTCAGTTTTTTCAGGGCTTCGCGCAGAGGTGTGCGGCTCACTCCGAATAATTTGCTCAGAGAGGCTTCGGGTACTCTCTCTCCGCCTTTGAGTTCGCCGGAAAGTATCATTCTCTTGATGTGGTCGTGAACCTGATCTGACAGGCTTTTTCGGGTTATTAATTCTTCCATAATCATATTCTTATTGTATACAAAAAACTATCTGTGATAAAGTTTAATATTGAAGACTGCCCGTCTGCAAACGGACAGTCTTCATGGAGTTCTGAAGTCAGAGAAGGATATCAGTTCCCTGTGTACATATCTTCGAATTTCTGCATGTACGCTCTGGCTTCATCTCCGCCTTTAAAATTGGAGACGAGAAGGAACTTGCTGATATAATCTCTCTTCCAGGCATCTGACTCGGAAACTTTTCTGAACACTTCTGTCCAGAACTCAACAGCTGCTTCGGGCATATCGGCAGGTCCGACGATACCTCTGTAGATTTCGAACTCGATGTCGTACCCCAGTTCCTTGAAAGTGGGAGCGTCGAAAGGTTCTCCGAATCTGCTTCCTCCTGCTGCAACGACGGGAACAAGCTCTCCGCTTTTAACCAGATCGAAAGACGCTGCGGGTTTGGCGATGGCCATATCGACATGTCCGCCCAGAAGCTGGGTAAGCGCTTCGCCTGTTGAGTCGGATCTGAGGTATTCCATATCTCCGCCCACTTCTTTTTTCATGGCGTTGTAGATCGCTTCGTCATCGGATTTGGATCCGCCCATGAGAAGTCTTTTGCCGCCTTTGAGGGCGCTGATGATATCCTGGATCGTCTTGTACTGGGAGTTCTTGTTAACGAGAATAATCTGGCCGTCCAGAGCCATTACGGCCAGGGGAGTCAGTCCGTCGAGGTCTCCGCCTTCCATCTGTACCATTGGCTGAAGGTCTCCCGAGTTGAACGTCAGAAGAGTGTGGGCTTCATTTTTCATGGTGCTGACCATTCTTCTGCCGACAGCTCCGCCTCCGTCAGTTTTGTAGTTGATAACGATATTCTCGTCGACCAGACCCTCGTTTTTTATAATTTCGGCAATAGTCTGTGTAAAAATTGAAGAACCGCCGCCGGCGCTCGATGTAACAACCCATTCAACGACTTTCTGGGGCGCCCAGGGGCCTGAAGCCTCTGCTGAATCCTGTTTACCTTCCGCAAATGCGAAACCAGAAACCATGGCTGTCATAAGTATAGCAGCTAAAATCTTTTTCATGTAAATCTCCTTGATTTTGTTTATATTCATCGGGCCGTATAGGCCTGAGTCCTATGTGAATTATTTTGCCCGGCCGGCATTCGCTTTGGTTCCACTGATCTTTCGAATAACCGCTTTAAAGACCGGTGTCAGAATCGTGAGGATCAGGAATATCATCAGACCGGCGGCTATGGGCTTCTGGAAAAAGATCAGGGGGCTGCCGTCCGATATGAGGAAAGACCGCCTGAAATCCCGTTCCAGAGTGGGCGCCAGTACGAAAGCCAGGAGCAGGGGCGCTATGGGGTAGTTGTTTTTGCTCAGGTGGAAACCGGCGAAACCGGAGGCCAGCATGAGAAGAACGCCGTAGAGCGAGTTGCTCGCGCTGTAGGCTCCCATAATGCAGACAGTTGTAATAATAGGCACCATTATCCTGGTCGGCACTTTCAGAATCCTGATCAGAAAAGGAATAATGGAAAGGGCGACCACAAGGGTGATCATATTGGCAACATAGAGTGAAGCTATGAGTCCCCAGGTAAACTCCGGTTCGTTCTGGAACAGAAGAGGACCGGGGCTCAGGCCGTACATCAGCAGTCCGCCGAGCAGGACCGCACCGGTTCCCGATCCGGGAATCCCGAGAGAGAGAAGAGGTGCGAATGCTCCGGCTGCCGCCGCGTTGTTGGCCGCTTCGCAGGAGGCCACGCCTTCTACGATTCCGGTCCCCATTTCTTCCTTGTTTTTCCCGACTTTCTTTTCCAGCATGTATCCGAGGAAAGAACCGGTCGTTGCGCCGGCCCCGGGAAGTATGCCGATGATAGTTCCCAGAAATGAGGACCGAATGGCCGGGGGCAGAATCCTCTTGAATTCCTCTTTGGATAAAATACTGTCTTTGATGGTCAGTTTCTGATCTACCGAATCGTTGCTGTCCCGGGGCTCCATCATCTGGAGGACCTGGGAAAAGCCGAACATGCCGATTACCAGAGGAATAAAGGATATCCCGCCGAGCAGGTGAAGGGAGCCGAAACTGAAGCGGGGAGTCCCCACGACGATATCGAATCCCACGGTGGCCAGAACGATTCCTATCATGGTCGAAACCAGTCCTTTGGTGGGGTTGTCGCCGACGAGCCAGCTCAGAGAGGTCATGGCGACCATGAGGAGCGCGGCCATTTCAACCGGTCCGAATTTGAGTCCCAGTCTTGCCAGGGCCGGACCGGAAATGGTCAGAATGATGATTCCGATGGTTCCGCCGATAAATGATGACAGATTGGCTGTGAAAAGCGCTTTACCCGGTTTTCCCTTCAGCGCCATGGGATGTCCGTCCAGCGCTGTCATAACGGCGGGGCTGTCTCCGGGGATATTGATTAGAATGGAGCTGAAGGATCCGCCGTACATATTGGCATAATAAATAGCAGACAGCATGATAATTCCCGTTACGGGATTGAATTTGAAGGTCAGCGGCAGAAGGAGGGCCACTCCGGCGAGTGAACCGATACCGGGCATGGCTCCGACGATGATTCCCAGAAGGGCTCCGATGGCTGCCGCCATGAAATTCTGTATGGTCAGGGCTGTTTGAAATCCCTGCATCAATAATAAAAAAGTTTCCATTTTCTATCCTAATATAAGGTCGAATACATATCCTGCAGGGAAAGGGACCTGCAGCCACATAACGAAAATGCCGTAGCAGGCGGCGGTGGTTATAACTGATATGGAAAGAGCTAACTTCCAGTTGTACTTTTCATAGAGCTTCAGCCAGCCCAGAATATAGAGCAGAAGCGCCGGAAAAAACCCTATGACCAGAGCGGCCAGTACGGTGGCGATCGCGGCCAGAAGGGGATGATAACTGGCTTTGAAATATTCAGGTGCTTCTCTTTTTAATCCGTCGACAAAGGCTATTATGCTGATTCCGGCCAGGATAATGCCTACAATAGAGGGAAAAAAACCGCTGGCAGGTCCGTTGTTGCCCCACCATCCGTAACTCTTCAGTCCGTAAATGAACCAGAGAGCACCGACAGCAAAGGTGAGAACAGGAATGACAGCCCTTGTATTTATTTTTAACGTCTTCATAATTCTCCTCGAATCTCTATTGAACCGGTATCTGATTACCATTGTTGGTCTGGTGAATTGTATACCATATTCAATATATCTGTGATTTTAGGACTGAATTTTTCAGCTGTCAACAAAAATAGTATACAATTTTTGTGGAGATGTTGATCCGGCTCTTCTCCCGTGTGGTTTCCGGGATTCCGACAAGTGTTCCTGAGGTGGGAAATCATATGTCCTGGAAGGATAAGATGTATTTAAAATATTGTAATGTAAGTATATAAAATATTGTATTTGATTACTGAATAACTATTGAACAATAGATTGACAGAAACTTTCTGATCATAACCGGATAAGAACCGATAGATTTAAATCGATATTTTTTGATCTGAAATGGCGAGTCAGCTTTGAAATATTGAGGAAATTCTTTAAAAAAGATTGACTAAAAACACAAATGGTATACAATATACAACAGTTGGTCTGGTTTCATCTGATTATCCTAAGAATAGATTCAGGAGTATCTGAAAAATGAAAAAGACAATAGCATTTATGATCGGTGATCCCGCCGGTATAGGGCCTGAGATCACAACTAAATGCCTCGGCGATTATAAGATTGATGAAAACGTCAGAATTCTCCTGATCGGTGATAAGAAGAGTTTCGACAGAGCTCAGGATATCACCGGTTCGGAACTGAATGTGCAGGTGATTGCAGAAGACCGGCTGGATGAAGCGGAAGGGCAGTATCTCTTTCTGGATGTTCCGGCGGACGGAGGCAGTGAAATACCTTTCGGGGTTGTATCACCCGTTGCGGGGGCCTGCGTTTACGAATCCCTGAAAAGAATCATGAATCTGATTGATGGGAAGAAGGTGAACGGTTTCGTTTTCGCCCCCTTTAATAAGGAAGCGATGAAACTCGGCGGCTGTCCCTATTCCAGCGAACTGGAAATGTTCAAGGATCATTTCAACCGCCACGATGTAAACGGCGAAATCAATTACCTGGCGCCTATCTGGACGAGCCGGGTGACTAGCCATATCGCGGTAAAGGATATCGCATCCTATATAGTCAAGGACCGTGTTCTTTCTTCCATTCTTTTCCTCGAGGAGGAAATGAGGCGTTTCGGACTGGATCATCCCCGCATTGCCGTCGCCGCCCTCAATCCCCATGGCGGAGAGAAGGGGCTTTTCGGGACCGAGGAAATAGACCATATTGCTCCGGCTGTCAAAGAGGCTGCCGCAAAAGGGCTCGATGTTTCGGGACCTTATCCTGCCGATACGATTTTTCTGCGGGTCCGGAAAGGCGAGTTCGACGGAGTTTTATCCATGTATCACGATCAGGGACAGGTGGCGACGAAACTTCTCGGATTTGATTCCGGTGTCACGATTCACGGGGGCATGCCCGTGGCCATCGCCACTTGCGCGCATGGAACGGCTTTCGATATAGCCGGAACGGGGAAAGCCGGGGCCAATGCCCTGACCGAGGCTCTTAAAGTGGTTCTCTCCTCTCTGGAAAAGGAAGGGTGATATGGCCATAAAACTCGGACTGGCTGTCGCGCCGGAAAACGCTCTGATGTCGGCTTTCGTGGTTTTCAGGGACAAACTGGAGATCAGTCTGGAAAAAGCGGCGCGACTCGGTTACGACGGAGTCGAACTGGCTCTTCTTCACAGGGACCAGGTGGACCTCTCTTCCATAAAAACGCTGCTGAAAGATACGGGTCTGGAAATCCCCATGGTTTCGACCGGGCAGATTTTTGCCGATACGGGAGTGAATTTTACCCATTCCGAGGCGGATAAGCGGGAGAAAGCCGTTTCCGATTTTCTGGGACTGATGGAGGTGGCTGCCGAACTGGGCAGCATGATCAATATCGGACGCCTCAGGGGAATGCTCCATGAAGGAGAACCTTCGGAGGATTATTTCCGGCAGTCTATGGACCGCGTTCTGTCCCGGGCCGGAGAGCTGGGCGTTACCGTGGCTCTGGAGCCGGTTAACCGCTATGAGATCAATTTCCTCAATACCGTGGATGAATGCGCTCGGATGATCAGAAGTATCGGACATAAAAACCTGGTTATGATGCCCGATATTTTCCATATGAACATCGAGGATCCCTCTATCGAAGGGGCGTTCCGGAAGCACGCCGATCTGGTCGGTTACGTCCATTTCGCCGATACGAACCGCTGGGCTCCCGGAAGAGGTCATATGGATTTTCAGAGCATCATAGGTTCCCTGAAGGATATCGGGTACGAGGGCTATGCCTCTGTGGAAATTCTTCCCTATCCCGAACCCGATCAGGCCGCTTCCGAAGCTCTGTCCACTTTGCGGAAATATATCTAGGAGCCCTCATATGAATTTTAATATTGAGCATTTGGGTATTATGGCTGAAAATCCCCGGTTTCTGGCGGACTGGTATATTTCCACTCTTGGTTTCAGTGAACTCTTTCAGCCCGAGGGAGAGGGTATGCCCGTTTTTATCCGCGATGGCAACGGCGTGACACTTGAGTTTTTCAGCAAACCCGAATCCTATGTCTTTTCCGGCGGCGATTTGCGGAAAAACCAGCACCTGAGTCTGTCCGTACCGGACTTCGACCGGGCTGTGGCGGAACTGGAGAAAGCGGGAGTCTGCTTTAACGACGAACCGTTTACGATTTTTATGGGCGGCAGGGTCCGGTTTTTCCGGGATCCCGAAGGGAACTGGATTCATCTTATCTACAGGCCCGAAATGCCCTGGTAAAGGAAAGGAATTATGCAAACAGTAAAGTTAAGCAATATGGAGCTTCAGGCTCAGGCACAGCGGTTCAGAATAGATGTTCTGAAAACGCTCCACGATAAACAGACAGGACACTGGGGCGGCTCGGCGTCGGTCGCCGATATCCTCACCTATCTCTATTTCGAAAGAATGAACATCCGCGTCGAAGACCCTCTGTGGGAGGACCGCGACCGGCTGATTCTCAGTAAGGGCCACGCTTCGCCTATGCTCTACGCCGTTCTGGAGGGACGGGGATTTCTGGAGGCGGGGACTCTCTCCTCCTTCCGGGATCTGAACAGCTCCATTCAGGGGCATCCCTGCATGAATAAAACGCCGGGAGTGGAGATGTCCACCGGGGCTCTGGGCCACGGTCTTTCTGTGGGACTGGGCATGAGCCTCATTTCCCGGATGAGGGATAATTCCTTTTACACTTATGTGATTGTCGGAGAGGGGTGTCTCAATGAAGGGCAGTCCTGGGAAGCCATTATGGCGGCGGGCAAGTTCGCACCGGAAAAACTGGTGCTCCTTGTCGATTACAATAAGGTCCAGCTCGACGGAACAGCTGAAGAGATCATGCCCCTCGATCCGCTGGCCGACAAGTTCCGGGCTTTCAACTGGAATGTGCCGGAGCGGTCATTCGACGGTCATAATATGGACAGTATCGAAGAGTCTTTCAAATGGCTCGACAGCCAGACAACCGGTCCCTCGGTTATCATCTTCGACACTGTTAAAGGGAAAGGCGTCTCCTTTATGGAGAACTCCAATGCCTGGCACGGGGCCCCTGTGGGCGATGATCATTTTGAAAAGGCTCTGCCCGAACTGACGGAGCAGCTGGCCCGATGGGAGAAAAAGTGATGGAAAAAGCTATGAGAGACGCCTTCGGAGAGGCGCTCCTATCGATAGGAAAAGAAAACGACAGACTCGTAGTACTCGATGCCGATGTTTCGTCAAGTACCAGAAGCGGGAAGTTCGGACAGGTCTTTCCCGACAGATTTTTCAATGTCGGTGTGGCCGAGGCGAACATGGCCGATATGGCCGCCGGTATGGCGACCTGCGGATACCGGCCCGTCATCAGCGCCTTTGCCATTTTTCTGGCATTGAAATCGACGGACCAGATCCGGAATGTTATCTGCTACAACAATCTGCCGGTGATCATCGCCGGAGGATACGCAGGTCTTTCCGATTCTTTCGACGGAGCCAGCCATCAGTCGATTACAGACCTGGCCATAATGCGCTCTTTTCCCAATCTGACGGTACTGGCCCTTTCAGAAGCCGATGATGTCGAACCGGTCCTTCGTCAGGCTCTGGAAATTGATGGTCCCGTGTATATCAGAATGTGCCGGAATGCCAGTCCTGTTCTCAATAAAAAAGAGCCGCTGACAATCGGAAGGGCTCAGGTTCTGAGAAGCGGTTCCCATATAACCATCGGAGCCTGCGGGATCACTGTGCCTATGGCTCTCGCAGCCGCTGAAGAACTGGAAGGCGAAGGTGTCGAGGCTGAAGTTCTCGATCTGGGAAGCATCAAACCTCTCGACAGAGAGACTCTGCTGGAGTCGGTATCAAAAACCGGCTGCTTCCTTTCGGTGGAAGAGCACTCAGTTCTGGGCGGACTGGGAAGCGCCGTGGCGGAAGTGCTGGTGAAAAGCCGTCCTGTCCCTATGGATTTCGTAGGCGTGGATGATTGTTTTACCGAATCGGGACCTTATGAACCGCTCATGGAAAAGTATGGTATTGACAGCAAAAGTATCAGCCGCAAAGCTCTCGGGCTGACGGCAAGGAAATAAGGAGATTGAAAATGAGTATACAGAAAAAAGCTTCGGAACTGCTTAAAGCCTTTAAAGGAGATTCCTACCGTTTCGGTCTGGATGTTCTGAAAGACATCGGATCCATCGCTTCGTCCTATGGAAAGAAAGCTCTGGTTATATCCAATACGACATATATGAAAGCAGTCTGCGACCAGGTTGTGGAATCCCTGAAAAGCGCCGGAATGGAATTGGCCGGAGACAGGATCGTACCCGATGCGGCGCCCAATGCTCCCAGGGAGGATGTATACAGAATCGAGAGTTACATTCTTCACTTCAGGCCCGATGTGGTTATTTCCATCGGAGGGGGAAGCTCAATCGATGCGGCCAAAGCGGCTATAGCCCTTGCCACACAGGGGGAAAACAGCCCCGAAATCGAATCCTATTTCGGGACAGGTCTGGTTTCGGAATCCATTAAAAAAACGGGGAAAGCCATGCTGCCCCATATCGCGGTTCAGACATCGGCCAGTTCCGGAGCCCATCTGACCAAGTACTCCAATGTGACAGATCCCGTGGCGGGCCAGAAGAAACTGATCGTCGATGAAGGCATCATTCCCACGAATCCTCTTTTTGACTATTCCGTGACGACGACCATGCCTCTCGGGCTGACGGTTGACGGCGCTCTCGACGGTATCGCCCACTGCCTCGAAGTATTTTACGGGGCAACGGAAGAGACCTATGACAAACTGGCCGATATCATGGAGACGGCTCTTCGCCTGATCGTAGAGTACACTCCTTTCGTTGTAAAGAATCCGGCCGACAAGGTTGCGAGGGAAGCAATCGGACTTGCGACGGACCTGGGTGGATATGCCATTATGATCGGAGGCACCAACGGAGCTCACCTTACCAGTTTCTCTCTGGTCGATGTTACTTCTCACGGCAGGGCCTGCGGGATTATGAATCCCTATTACGCTGTGTTCTTCGCTCCCGCTGTTGAAAAGCAGCTTAAGCTTGTAGGCGGCGTTTTAAAGGAATACAAATATATTGAAAACGACATCGACGCTCTCCGGGGACGGGAGCTGGGAATGGCTGTGGCAGAAGGTCTCAGAGAATTCTCCCGGGCTGTCGGTTGTCCTGTTTCGCTGGGAGAGCTGGAAGGCTTTACCGATGGCCATATTGAAAGGGCTCTGACTGCGGCGAAGAATCCTCAGTTGAAGATGAAGCTTCAGAATATGCCCGTTCCTCTGACGGCAGAGCAGGTCGACGAGTATATGAAGCCGATTCTTCTGTCCGCGAAAACAGGGGATCTCTCTCTTATCAAATCCTACGCGGGATAAATCGAAGATATAATATAAGCAGGGGGCTCCCCGGAGCCCCCTTTTCTGGTTGAAAGAGAGGAAAACATGATTCATACAAAGGATCTGAAATTACCCGAAGGCACTGACATTCTCACCATGCCCCATCCGGAATCAGCCGTCAATCCGCGGCAGATGGTTGCAGATGCCCTGGAAAACCCCATCGGATCGCCGCAGCTCGGGGAAATCATCGCTTCTAAAAGCGGAAGGGCGGAAGAGCTCACGGCCTGTATTGTTATTTCCGACAGTACGAGACCTGTCCCCTATAAAGGCGAGGCGGGCATTCTCTATCCGCTGGTGGAGAAACTGATGAACAGCGGTATTCCGGCATCGGGCATTCTCGTTCTTGTCGCAACGGGAACTCACCGGGGACAGACCGATTCGGAGTTGAGGGATATGCTGGATCCACGGCTGTTCGAACTTCCTGTCAGAGTGGAAAATCATGATTGCCATAATGAGGAAAATCTCTCCTTTCTGGGCAAGACGGGACGGGGCAGTGATATACTTATCAACAGCGATTATGTTAACAGCGATATAAAAATCCTTACGGGACTTGTGGAGAGTCATTTTATGGCCGGAGCTTCCGGAGGAAGAAAATCCATCTGCCCCGGGCTTATCGGGGAGAAGAGCACCTTCATTTTTCACGGCGCTCCCATGCTGGCCGATGAACGGTCCTGTGCTCTCAACCTTGAGGGAAACCCCTGTCATGACGAAGCGCTGGATATGGCCCGTGTCGCCGGTGCCGATTTCATTGTCAATGTAACGCTGGACGGAAATTTTGATCTGACCGGTGTTTTTGCCGGACATCTGGAAAAAGCCCATGAAGCGGCGGTGGCCCATCTGAAAAGCTATACGGCCATTCCCGTCGAAAGGAAATATGATATCGTATTGACCCATGGGGGCTTCGTGGGGATTAATCACTATCAGGCGGCAAAAGCCGGAGTGGAAGCGGCACGGATCGTCAAAGAGGGCGGTTATGTTCTCATGGTCGCCGATAATACCGATACAGATCCAATCGGTTCTCTGGCTTACAGAACCATGCTTCAGCTTTTAAAACTGACAGGCCGGGAAGCCTTTGACAATACCATTCTGTCTCCCGACTGGACCTTCATTCCCGAACAGTGGCAGGTTCAGATGTGGA
Source organism: Spirochaetales bacterium (assembly GCA_016936555.1). Taxonomy (GTDB): domain Bacteria; phylum Spirochaetota; class Spirochaetia; order DSM-2461; family DSM-2461; genus Spirochaeta_F. Next base: position 23,376 of record JAFGXR010000037.1, read on the forward strand.
ACCGCATGTTCAAAGTCATTCCCCAGGACCACTTCTATTATATGAGTCCCCAGTTCACCGATTCGGAATACAGGATCTGTCCCGGGGAAAAACTGTCAAACCTGAGCGGTCTTCAGAACGGGACTCCCGCTGAGCACCTCTCCGCCGCTGTTGCGAATTTGAAAGAGAAGCTCGGCGATGAAATTTCCATTTGCTGGATGGCCGACGGACCTTACGGAGTGCCTCTCTATGAGTAGCCGCATCGCTCTCATCCACACGACATCACTGGTTCTCGAGCCGGTCAGGCTTGAACTGGAGAAACTCTCCGGAGATTACCGGTTCTTCCATATGCTCGACGAAGCGCTGCTCCGCTGCATGATGTCTGAAGGAAATACTCCCGGCCTGACGGTACCCTGGCTCGAAAGGCTGGTCAACAGGTCTATCCGGGGAGGAGCTGACGGCGTTATCGTCAGCTGCAGTTCCCTCAGCATGTCGGTCGCCAGAGTTTCCGGCCTGGTTGATGTTCCCATCGAATCCATTGATACGGCGCTTTATAAAAAGGTTCTGGAAAACTATAAGAACCCCGTTGTTCTCATGACCAATCCCACGAACAGAGAGCCCGCCGAATATATGCAGAAGCTTATGGGAGCCCCCATGCCCGTTCACCTCTGCTCCGGTGCTTTTGAAGCTCTGAGCCGGGGAGACAGCGCCGGCCATGACGGACAGGTCATGAAGGAAGTGGAAAGGCTGGCTGAAAAACACGATGCCATCCTCTTTTCCCAGATTTCCATGGCAAGGGTCCGTTCGCTGTTGAAGCCGGAGCTGCTCTCCTTTGTCCATTCCAGCCTCGATTATCTGGAACTCACTGTCCAGGCACTTGAAGAAAAAACAGGAGCTGGTCTATGAAGGTCATTCTGGCGATCGATTCCTTTAAAGGCAGCCTGCCTTCTTCCAGGCTGGCAGCTGCTGCTGAAAAGGGCATTCTTGCCGTATATCCCGAGGCGGAAGTGGTAAAAATTCCTGTCGCTGACGGAGGAGAAGGGACTGTCGAAGCCCTGGTTGCCGGTACGGAGGGCTCCTATATCGATCTCGCAGTCCTCGGTCCACTTGATGAACCGGTTATGGCCCGGTACGGAATCAGTGGAGACGGCTCTACGGCGGTTATCGAGATGGCCGAAGCGTCGGGACTGCCTCTGATTCCTCCAGATAAAAGGAATCCGGAAAAAACATCCACTTACGGGACGGGTCAGCTGATCCTGGACGGAATAGAGAGAGGGTGCCGGAACTTTGTCATCGGCATAGGGGGCAGCGCCACCAATGACTGCGGAACAGGAATGATGCAGGCTCTGGGGATGACTTTTCACGATAGCAGCGGAAAGGAGCTGAAGGGGTGCGGGGAGAATCTTCCAGAAATCGCGGCGATCGGGACAGACCGGCTCGACCCCCGTCTGAAGGAATGCCGGTTCCGGATAGCCTGTGATGTAGATAACCCCTTATACGGAGAGAGAGGAGCCGCTTATGTTTACAGCCCCCAGAAAGGGGCTGACGAGGCAATGGTTCTGAGGCTCGATAGAGGATTGGAACACTTTTCCCGGATTGTTGCGGAGCAGTTCGGATTCGATATGAACCGGCTGCCCGGAGCCGGCGCCGCCGGTGGATTGGGGGGAGCTTTCGCCGCTTTTCTCAATGGTTCTCTTGAACCGGGTATCGGACTGGTTTTAAAGGAAACCGGAATCAGAGAGAAGCTGGAAGGGGCTGACTTCGTTCTGACCGGTGAAGGACGGATCGATTTTCAGTCGGTGATGGGAAAAACTCCTGTCGGCGTGGCAAAAGCAGCGGCGGAAAGAAATGTTCCTGTCATAGCCATTGCCGGGTCGGTTGCCGATGATGCCGTATCAGTTCACAATCATGGGATCTCCGCACTTTTTTCCATTATGAATTACCCGATCACTCTGGAGGAGGCTCTCGAAGCTGACCGAACGGCTTTTCTGGTCGAAAGGAATGCCGAAGAGATCTTCCGCCTGATAAAAATCTGTCAGGGGAGGAGCTTATGATTTTTTCCCGATTGTCACTGGGAACCTGGACATTTGCCGGTGATGCCATCTGGTCCGATAGCCCGGAAAAAGCAGCCATTGATGTCCTGCGTTTCGGTGCGGAGAGAGGAGTCAGGCTTTTTGATACAGCGCCGAACTATGGTAACGGCCGGAGCGAGTCCATTCTCGGAAAAGCCCTGGGAAACAGGGACGATGTGTATATCGCTTCAAAGTGCAAAATTGAAGGATTAAACCGGGAAGAACTGACTCATATTATCGAAGGCAGTCTGAGAAATCTCAGGAGAGAGGCCATCGATCTGATGCAGATCCATTGGCCATCTTCCCGTTCTGAAGAGACCTCAGCGGCTCTGGATCTCTTTGAAGATCTGAAAAGAGAAGGGAAGATCCGGGAAATCGGTGTCTGTAATTTCGGTGTCGAGGATATGGACGAGAACCGGAAGAGTCCTCTCGCCTGCAACCAGCTGCCTTACAGTCTGATGTGGAGAGTCATCGAAGAGAATATCGGACCGTATGCCAGGGAGAGAGGGATACCGGTTCTGGCTTATTCTCCCCTTCAGCAGGGGCTTCTGTCCGGCCTGTATGCTGATCCCGGAGAATTTCCCGAAGGGAGAAAACGGACCCGTCATTACAAATCCCCGATAATGCTGGAAGAAACAGGGAACGCACTGAAGTCGTTTCTCGCCATATCTCAGGAATCGGGGATAGAACCTGTGACGCTGGCTATTTCTTATGTTCTGTCAAAGGATTTCATCGATTCCGTTCTGGCCGGGGCAAGAACGGCGGACCAGCTGAATAAACTTCTGGCGGCTGTTGAATATCATCTCCCCGATGATGTTCAGAAGGCTCTCGATAAATCCACGCAGGAACTTTTTAAAGCCTGTGGCGGCAATCCCGATATGTACGGGGAAAGAGTGCGCTATACAAGCCGATGGAGATGATATAAGTATTCGTATATGCGAATTGACATCGTACATATGAACTGTATAATCAGATCATGAAGAACCGAAGTGTCGTGCGGGCCATTGAGATTCTGGGATTGATTTCCGAATCGAAAGACGGCCTCTCGCTCAACGAAATCGTCGAAAAAACGGATATTCCCAAAACGACAGCCTATGAAATCCTCCTGATGCTTATGGAAACCCGCATGGTCCACAGCGAAGAGGGGAAGGTCCGGCTCTATAAAGTGGGACTCCGTTCCTTTCTGATAGGCAACAGGTACATACAGAATATGGATCTGATCCAGGTGGCCCGTCCTATTGTGGAAGAGACCATGCAAAAACTGAATATGACGGTTTTTATCGCCATGCTGGACGGGAACCAGATCGTTTATCTCCACAAATCCGAACCGGAATACGTTCCGATTTACACAGCCAATATTTCTAACCGGGAAGATGCCTACTGCACATCCCTGGGGAAGGCCATTCTTTCGGGGCTCCCGGAAAGCGAACAGCGGGAGCTGATCGGGACCATGAGGTTCCGTCAGAGGACCGTGCGGACCATTATGGACGGCGATTCGCTTCTCAGAGATTTGAAAGAGACCAGAAAGCGCGGTTATTCCATCGATGACAGGGAAATCCTCGATTTCGTCAAATGCCTGGGCGTTCCCCTTTTCAATCATAAAAACAGAGTCTGCGCCGCCATCAGTACGGCGGGACTGTACAGTGAAGAGCGGAATATCGAGGAAGAAGCGGGAATTCTTGTCGGAGCGGCCAGAGAGATCTCGAGGCGGCTCGGCTACGAAGGAGATTTTTATGGATCATGATATTCCCATGTCGATCAAGATGGGACCGAAATCTTTCAAAGGGATAAAAGACCTCGATGAGGGAAAAAGGATTGATGAATCACCTCTGATAGAGCTTTGCGATTTTGCCGACTACAGGCTGGATTGCGCCGATTTCCGCATGGTCTCAATTCTGCGGACCCTTTACAGTTATAAGGACCTGCTCAGCGAAGAAACAGCAGGCCGGATGGAGGACTCGGTTCTCCGGTTCAAATACTGGATGGATGAGCCCGGTGACGATTCCATGTGTTACTGGTCGGAAAACCATCAGATCCTCTTTTTCACCTGCGGCTATCTGGCCGGTCAGCTGTATCAGAGGCAAACCTTCTCCAATTTTGGAAAAAGCGGTCTTGAAATGATGGAGATCTTCCGGCCCCGGATTCTGGCCTGGATGGAACACCGCTTCGATCACGGCTTTATCGAGTGGCATTCCAACACCTATTACGAGGAAGACATTCCCCCTTTGACTTTGCTTGCGGATTTTGCTGATGAAGACCTTCAGCAGAAAGCCCTGATCATCCTCGACCTTTTTGTTGCCGATATGGCCATGCACAATTACAAAGGGCTTTTTTCCGTATCGAGCGGCCGCTGCTATGAGGATCAGAAGAGAGAGCCGCTGAAACAGGATGTTCTGGAAGTGAGCGAGTATTTATTCGGTCACCGTTACGTGGAAGAACTCGATTACTCGAGAATATCCAGCAATCTCTATCTGAGCCGCAGCTACAGGATTCCCGAAGTGCTCAGGGAAATCGCCGCCGATCAATCGCACGCGGTGATCAAAACATCCATGGGCCATGATTTTTCCGAACTGAAAGGATTCAGCCGGGAAAAAGGGGAGGAGACCACCGGTTACATTCAGTGGGCCATGGAGAGTTTTACCAATCCTCCGGTCATCAGGAGAACCATGAAGATGTGGCGGCAATACAATATGATCGCCAATGATTTTCTCAAAGATTTTTCCATGCTCGACATGAAGGGGATCGGATTTCTTCTTCCCCTTATTTCCCGCCTGCTCAATCCCGTACAGGACGGCGTGGCCATCCGCAGGGCTGACACCTATACCTACCGGACCGCCGATTATATTCTCTCGACGGCCCAGAACCATTACCCCGGGACCTTCGGGGACCAGCAGCATATCTGGCAGGCGACTCTGAATGAGAAAATATCGGTTTTTACGACACATCCGGGAGTCGCCTTTTTTGATGATAACGCCAGGAATTTTTCTCCGTCCTACTGGGTCGGGAACGGAGTTCTGCCACACAGCGTCCAGCACGGCAATACGGTGCTGTCCATCTATGATACGCGGGGGCGAAAGGGCTTTATGGAGCGCAGCCGGGCTGATTTTACTCATGCCCATTTTCCTTTTGACAAGTTCGATCATTTCGAGATGGACGGACCTTATGCTTTCGGGAGATCGGGACAGAGCAAAGTGGCGCTGATCGGCCGTTATCCTCTGGAGAGGAGTGAGAAGGACAGGGCGGAGATAATTCAGAGGGGCAAAGTCACGTTCTGGATCTGCGTCATGGCCGGAGAAGAGGAATCCTTTGAGGATTTCACAGCCCGGATCCGGGAGACGGAAACCCTGTTTAAAGGAAAAACCCTTTCCTTCGGAAACATGGTGCTTCGCTATAAAGGATCCTTCGCCGTAGACGGAGAGACAGTGAATACGACATACAGAAGACTGGAATCTCCCTACGGATCTTTCAGCCGGGGAGATGAGGAAGTGGAATTCCGCATTAAGAACCGGAAGCTGAAATTGAATTTCAAAAAGAATATCAGAATGGAGGAATTGATATGAAAGAAGGAAAGATGAAATTCCGCGAGATGGCCGCCTTTGCCGCCGGAGACTTATTCGGAGGGGGCGCCCAGCTGGTCATCGGCTTCTTTTACCTGCGTTTTCTAACCGATGTGGTCCGGATCAATCCCATTCTGGCGGGAACCGTCGTTCTCCTGTCCAAGGTCTGGGATGCGGTCAGCGATCCCATTATGGGCGGAATCAGCGACAATACGCGGAGCCGCTACGGAAGGCGGAGACCCTATATGCTGGCGGGATTCTTTCTTATTGTCATAGCCTTTACCATGCTGTGGTACGCTCCCGATTTCGATTCCCAGGCCGCCAAGTTCGCATTCGTGGCCTTCAGCTATATCTTTTTCTCCACGGTTTCCACCATCGTTATGGTTCCCTATACGGCTTTCTCCAGCGAGATCAGCCGGGATGTGAAAGAAAGGGGACGGGTGAACGGCGCCAGGCTTTTTTTCTCCCAGACGGCTTCGCTCATCGGAGCGGTCCTTCCCATGCTTATCGTGGGATTGTTTCCCGAGAAAAGAGGATATCTGATGATGGGGCTCCTCGTCGGTCTTTTCTATGCCGTTCCCTACCTGGGGATATTTCTCTGGTGCCGCGAAAGGACTCCGGTGCCCGATGAGAAAACGCGGTTCAGCCTGTCCAGAACTCTCTCGCCCTTTAAAATCCGATCCTACCGATCCCTGATCGGCATTTATCTTCTCGCTTTCTTTGTCATGGATGTGGTCAGTGCCGTCTTCACCTATTACATGACCTATTTTATCGGACGGGAGGATCTTCTGGAAATGGTTCTCGGCACCATGCTGATCACTCAGATCGCCGCGCTGCCCCTGGTCGTCCTGCTGGCTGAAAAGATCGGCAAGCCCCGGACTTATATCGTTGGAGCGGTTATATTTATATTCGGTTCATTTGCTCTGGGCTTCTATAACACGTCGTGGCCGATCGCATCGATATTCGTCATCGCTTTTGTCGTCGGACTGGGGCTTATCGGATGCATCGTCATCCCCTGGATCACCTTTCCCGATGTAACGGATATTTCCGAACTGGCCTTCGGGGACCGGCGGAGCGGCGCCTTTGCCGGATTCATGACTTTCCTGAGAAAATTTTCCTCGGCCATCGGTATCTGGGCGGTTGGATTCATGCTTCAGTTTTCCGGTTATATCCTGCCGGGAGATATCATCGTTCCGGAAGATTCCCATGTGAGAATCAACGGCGATTCGCTGATTGAAATAGACCTCTCGAAAGATGGAACGGCAGACATTCTGATCGAGCCGGATCTCAGCGAAGTTTTCTTTCCCCGCGGTGGCTCCATGCAGATAGACAGAGAGAACGGCGTTCTGTTTCTGATTCCCGAAGGAAAATCCGAGCCGGCTGTCATCGCCGAAAGGGGATTGAAAGTGTCTCAGGCATACAACTTCGACCCGGATTCGACGATGAAATCGGTCAAATCCTTTAACCAGCCCGAAACGTTTATTCTCGGGCTGAGAGTCATCGTCTTTGTCCTTCCCGGCGTTCTTCTCCTGCTGGCTATCTTTATTGCGGCCCGTTTCCCTCTGACCAGGGAAAAGCACGAAAGGCTGCTCCTTCATTACAAAGAGGGCTTATCCGATGAAGAGGTGGCGGAACTGAAAGCTCAGCTTATTTAAGAAAAAATTAAAAGGGAATTTTTTATGAAAAAATGGCTTTTAACCATACCGGCTCTCCTGATTGTTCTGGGAGTCTGGGTTGGAATAGACTTATACAATAATGGAAAAATCGAAAGAACCAATGCCAGGGACGACTATTCGCGATCTCTGAAATTGACAATCGACGATATCATGATCGCTCTGGAAGAAGGGGAGGAGCCCGATTATTCAGAGATAGACGGTACGCTGGAATATATAAAAGGCCGGTACGACTGTTCCGACTTCAGGATCCCTTCGATGATCCGCATTCTCTATAGCCACTCAGACAAACTCCCTGCCGATGTGGCGGAAAAAATCCGCGAGACCGCCACAGGGTTCAAATACTGGATGGACCAGCCGGGAGACGATTCCATGTGCTACTGGTCGGAAAACCATCAGTTACTCTTTTCATCAAGCGAATACCTGCTGGGTCACTATTACAGTGACGAAATCTTCACCAATATGGATATTCGGGGCAGCGAACACAGCGAAATGGGTAAAAAAAGAGTGCTGACCTGGCTGGAACAGCGTTTTCTCTACGGGTTTACAGAATGGTACTCTTCAACCTACTATGTCGAGGATATCGCACCGCTTGCCGTTCTGATCGACTTCGCTCCCGATGAAGAGGTGCGGACAAAAGCGTCCATCGTCATGGATCTGCTCATTTATGATCTGGCGACCCAGAACTACAAGGGAACCTTTACGGTCAATTCGGGGCGCATGTATGAAAAAGCGAAGATGAGCGGACAGCACAGTTCCATTAAAGATTCCATTTCGCTTATCTGGCCCCGTTACAATGAAATCCTCAATGTGGAACATATCGGAGGAATGGAAGCCAACTTCAAATATGTAAAGCGCTATGAAGTTCCCGAAGTTCTGAGGGCCATCGGCTATGATCAGAACGGGGAGACCCTTATCAAAGCCAGTACGGGGCTCAATCTTTCCGAATTCGAAGCGGAGGGGCTGAACGGAACGGAAGACCCTCAGATCATGATGCAGTTCAACAGCGAGGCTTTCACCAATCCCGAAGTCATCGATAATACCATCAAATACATCGACCGGACCGGAATGTTCTCCAATGAGTTCCTCAATGATTTCAAGCTGATCAATCTGGGGCTGCTGAAGACATTCAAACTGTCTCCCGCAGTCTCCCGGCTCCTCGATCCGCTTTATGACGGCACGGCTATACAGCGGGCCAACACCTATATGTACCGGACGCCCGATTACGCCATGTCGACGGCCCAGGCCTACCATCCCGGAATGCCGGGAGATCAGCACAGCCTTTTCTCCCTGACCATCAACAACGATTTCAATATCTTCGTTCAGAATCCGGCGGCTTCTCTCAAACCGGACGGCGCGCTGGGCAATTCGCCCAATTACTGGGTCGGCAACGGCTATCATCCCCATACGGTTCAGGAGAAGAACATCAATATGAGCCTCTGGGTGCTTCCTGAAAAAGTGAATCCACTCGGCGATCTGGCGGGTATGGCGAGAAAGATCAACAACTACACCCATGCCTTTTTTCCCCGGCAGTATATGGATCAGGCCATTGTGGAGGGCAACTACGCTTTCGGAAAAATCGGCGATGTCTATGTGGCCCTGACGGGAAAAAGCGATCTGGTATATAAACCCTTTGAAGGGACGGCCTATGATGAAGAGATGAGGCTGACCGAAGAGTACGATCTTATCCAGGAAGGCCGCGAAACCTACTGGATTACCGAAACCGGCACGGCCCGGCAGTACGGTGATTTTGAAACCTTCTGTGATGAAATCCGTTCGCTGGCCGTTTCCTACGGGGATGAAACGCTCAATTATAGAAATCTTCAGCTCACCTATAAGGGTGACTTCCTCATCGATAACGAAGCCGTAGACCTGGAATACGACCGCTTTGACTCCAAATACGGCTTTGCGGAAAGAAAAAGCGATGTGATTGAGATCGATTTTGACGGAAAATCTCTTCTTCTCGACTTCAATAACAGCAGGAGGATATTTTGACAAAGGAATTCAAACTTCTACTGGAGCTGGCCGATGCGACGACGAAACGGCTGGCCTACGATTCCATCCCCTGGATGTGGGGAGAGGCTCTTCTCATGCATTCTCTGGGGTTGATCAATGAGCACCTCGGGGAAGACCGGTATACCGATTACATCCGCAGCTATGCCGATCATCATATAAAAAAGGGCTGCCGGATCGATCAGTCCGATACGCTGGCCCCGACGCTGGCTACCTATTATCTGCAGAAAAAATTTCCCGATGGGGGATATGAAATAACGACGGACCGGGGCCTCGAATACATCAGGAATTCCGAGAAAATCCTCCACAATATGCCCAATCACCTGGGCCATTCACTGGAGGGGAAACTCTATCCGAAGAGCATCTGGGTCGACTCGATCATGATGTACGGCGTGTTTACGAGCCTCTACGCCAAAGAGCAGGGCGTGCAGTGGCTCATGGATTTTGCGAAGAGCCAGCCCTCCTTTTTCCGCCGTTACCTCCAGGACGAAGAGAACAAGTTGTTCGTTCACTGCTACTGGACGAAAAGCGGCCGCAAATACCCGGAAAAACTCTACTGGGGCCGGGGGAACGGCTGGGTTATCGGAGCCATGCCCATGCTCATCGGCAACCTGCCCGACGGTCCGGAAAAAGAGGAATGCAAAGATATCGTCCGGGAAGTGAGCAAAGCGCTCCGGCCTCTTCAGAGAGAAGACGGATACTTCGAGACGCTACTCAATAAACCGGGGACGACCCTGAAGGAGAGCAGCGCCACGGCCCTGATCGCATCAGGATGGATGCGGGCCGTCCGCGAAGGGTATCTGGACATTTCCTATCTCGATCCTGCCATCCGGGCCTACCGTGCGGTTCTCTGCGATCTGGAGAAAAGGGACGGTATGCTCAGCATGGATCATATCAGCGGACCGACAATCGCCATGCCGCTTATTCCGAAGCTGGGCTATAAGCTTCAGTATAAAATGCAGAGGTCCAACGACTGGTCCTACGGTCTTGCCGCGCTTTTCTTTGCCGGAATGGAATTTGAAAAAACCGTTTTCGGCGGCGATTCCAGGCATGAAGTTATATTGGAAAAATTAAACAAGGAAGGTCGGCAGTGCTGACCTAAAGGAGAATAAAATAATGAAAATGGATGTGCGTTACGCCAATCACCCCGAAGATGCCAGAAAGTATACAACTGAGGATATCAGACGGCATTTTCTCATCGAAAAGCTTTTTGAGGACGATCAGATCAATCTGACCTATTCCCATGTGGACAGAATCATCGCCGGAGGCATCAAGCCCGTCAAAGGGGGATTGAAACTGGAAGCCGGTAAGGAAATGGGCGTAGACTTTTTTATGGAGCGCCGGGAAGTCGGCGTCATCAACATCGGCGGCGACGGAGTTGTGGTTCTCGACGGGAAAGAGTATGAGATCAAATCCCGGGAAGGCGCCTATATCGGAATGGGGGTGAAAGAGGTCATTTTCAAAAGTTCTTCAGCTTCCGATCCTGCCAAATTCTACCTGAACAGCGCACCGGCCCACAAAGCCTATCCCACGACGATTATCAATCTGGAAAAGGCCGGGAAAGTGAAGCTCGGCGATCCGGCCAATCTCAATGTGCGGACAATCTACCAGTTCGTTCATCCCGCGGTCTGCGAGAGCTGCCAGCTGGTTATGGGCATGACGATTCTCGAACCGGGGAGCGTCTGGAACACCATGCCCTGCCACACCCACGAGAGAAGAATGGAAGTGTACATGTACTTCGATATGGCCGAGGAAACCAGAGTCTTCCACTATATGGGACAGCCCGATGAAACCCGTCACGTCGTTATGGCCAACGAACAGGCCGTCATCTCTCCCAGCTGGTCCATCCATTCGGGAGTGGGAACAAGCAACTACACCTTTATCTGGGGCATGTGCGGCGAGAACAAAACCTTCGACGATATGGATTTCGTCGATATGAAAGATCTGAAATAAATAGGAGAGAGATATGTTTACAGAAAAAAGTTTTGACCTGACGGGTAAAGTAGCCTGGGTTACCGGCGCCTCATACGGAATCGGTTTTGCCATCGCTTCCGGACTGGCGAAGTACGGAGCGAAGATCGCCTTCAATGATATCAATCAGGATCTTGTCGACAAGGGATTGGCCGCCTACAAAGATGCGGGGATCAATGCCAACGGTTATGTGGGCGATGTAACCAATGAAAATCAGATGGATGAGCTGGTTGGAAAAATCGAAGCGGACATGGGTCCGGTTGATATTCTGGTCAACAATGCCGGAATCATCAAAAGAATCCCCATGCATGAGATGAGCGCCGCTGATTTTCGTCAGGTTATCGATATCGACCTGAACGGTCCCTTTATCTGTGCCAAAGCGGTTCTTCCCTCGATGATGAAGAGGAATCAGGGAAAGATCATTAACATCTGTTCGATGATGAGCGAGCTGGGAAGGGAAACCGTTGCCGGTTACGCCGCCGCGAAAGGCGGACTGAAAATGCTGACCAGAAATATCGCCAGCGAATACGGAAAATACAATATACAGTGTAACGGAATCGGACCGGGATACATCGAAACACCTCAGACTGCGCCTCTCAGGACTCCCGAGCATCCTTTCAACAAGTTCATCCTATCCAAGACGCCGGCCGAGCGGTGGGGGCTGACTGACGACCTGATGGGGCCGGCTGTCTTCCTGTCATCAAGCGCTTCGGATTTCGTCAACGGGCATGTCCTGTATGTCGACGGAGGCATCCTCGCTTATATAGGCAAGAATCCCATGGAACTGTAGATCTTTTGCCGTTCCTTTCCTATGTACTATAATCAATATAGAACAGGGAAAGGAGCGCATATGATAAAGAAAGAGGCGGTTTTCGGCTTATTACTACTGATCCTGACGGGGCCGGTTCTGTGTCCGGAGGATATCTCTTCCATTCTGAATGAAGAAGAGCAGAATTGGCTCTTAGGGCACCGCGAAATTCTCTTTGTCAGCCAGACCGATTATCCCCCTTTCGAATTCAAGGGCAATGAGGACTACAGCGATGGTATGAGCATCGAGCTGATCCGATGGATTGCCACGGAATTCGGTTTCAAGGCCCGTTTCCGCCATATGTCCTTTCAGCAGGCGCAGGAAGCTGTCTTGATAGGGGAAGCCGACGCTCTGACAAGCCTTTTCTACAGCGAAAAGCGCGATGAGAGCTTTGATTTCACTCCGCTAACCTGGGAAGTGCCGGCACTGATTTTCGTGCAGAGCGAAAGGCCCGATATCCGGTCCGTAGCGGATCTGCGGAACAGGAAGGTCGCTATGCAGCGGGGGGATTATGCCGGGGAATTCCTTGCTGATAAGGGGATAGACGCAACAATCATATCCACCGACACCTTTGCCGAAGCAGTCGATCTGGTTATTGCCGGAGAGGCCGATGCGGTCATCGGAGACAAGCAGATCGTTCTCTATCATCTTTTCAGCCAGAATCTTATGAATATGGTCAAATCCGTCGGGGAGCCTCTCTACGTCGGACAGAACTCCATCGCCGTCATCGAAGGCAATGTCTATCTGCGGGCCATACTGGAGAAAGGAGTGGAGCAGGCCCGGGAGAACGGGATATTTGATAAAATCGACCGGAAATGGACCGGTGTCCGCTACAGCGATTCCAGGAGCTGGCTTGAAAAAAACCAGACTATACTCCTGTTTGCCATGGTTTCGATTCTTATCGTTCTTGTTCTGATTCTCTTGTGGAGTTTTCAGCTCCGGAGCCTGGTGGCGAAGCGCACCGCTGAACTGAAAAGGAACGAACTGCACCTTCAATCTCTCTTCGACTCCGTTCCCGATCTGCTCTGGCTGAAAGACAGCGACGGGAAGTACCTGAAATGCAATAACCGTTACCGGCAGTTTCTGGGACACAATGCGGATCAGATCCGCGGTAAAACGGATTATGATTTTTTCAGCCGGGATAAAGCCGATGTATATACGGAATATGACAGAATCGCTATGGAAAAAGGGGAAGCCTCCTATATCGCCGATATACGATATAAGAATGATAACCACAGGGAGACCGTGGAAGTCATCAAGAATTCTCTTCACGATGAAAAGGGAAATCTGGTCGGGATCTTGAGTATCGCCCACGATATGACGGAACGGTTCGAAGCCGAAACATTTCTCGAAGCCATCGTTGAAAATATCCCCAATATGGTTTTTGTCAAAGATGCCGAAACCCTCCGGTTTATCCGCTTAAACAAGGCGGCCGAGAGGATTCTCGGCTATTCCGCCGATGATCTCAAAGGAAAAAATGACTATGATTTTTTCCCCGAAAGCGAGGCGGATTTTTTTACCATGAAAGACCGTGAAGCCTTATCGAAAAGGGAAGTAACCGATATTCCAGAAGAGCCGATCCTGACAAGCAGCGGCCAGAGCAGGATTCTCCATACCCAGAAAATCTCCATTCGGAACAAAGAGGGAAAACCGGTTTATCTCCTGGGTATCTCCGAAGATATTACCGAGCGGAAGAGAATCGAGAATGAGATGCGCAAAACGCTGAAAGAAAAGGAAATCCTCCTGAAGGAAGTTCATCACAGAGTGAAAAACAATCTCCAGGTTGTTTCCAGCCTCCTCAGCCTCCAATCGGAGAAGACCGGAGATCCCCGGGCCCTGGAAGTTTTTGCCGAAGCGGAAAACAAGGTAAAATCGATGTCTCTCGTTCATGAAATCCTCTATAAATCAGACAGCTTCGACAGAATACCCATCAGGAAGTATATGGAGAATCTGATGAGCCATCTGAGGGAAATGTATGTCGGGCGGGATATTGAAATCCGCATGGATATTGAAAATATAGATATCCAGCTCGAGAACGCTGTATCCTGCGGGCTCATTTTTACCGAACTTATATCGAATACTTTCAAGCATGCCTTTGCGGAAGGAGAGAGGGGATCGGTCAATATTTCTGTAAACGCACTGGAAGGCGGAAAGATTCAGGCTGTCGTGTCCGATAATGGATGCGGGTTCCCGGAAGATTTTAATCCGGAAGGAACCATGTCCATGGGAATCCGTCTGGTAATTGATCTGATCGAGGGGCAGCTGGAAGGAGAGTGGTCTCTCAATCGTGAGAATGGAACGGAATGGACTTTTACCTGGCCTTGTGAATAAGCGGAGGAAAAACGGTGACAGCAGCAAGAGTATTAATCGTCGAAGATGAGGTTATCGTCAGCACCGATTTAAGCCGGAAACTGGATAAAATGGGGTACACTGTGACGGGCTGTGTCCGCTACGGAGAAAAAGCTCTTGAAGCCGCACGGGCTGGCGAACCGGATATCGTTCTTATGGATGTTCATCTGAAAGGGGAGATGGATGGAACCGAAGCGGCGGAACAGATTGTCGGACAACTGGATCTGCCGGTTATTTTCATGACGGCTTTTTCCGATGAGGAAACCATTGCCCGGGCCAAAAAGAGCGGTCCTTATTCTTATTTAACAAAACCCATACGCCTGGAAGAGCTGAAAATCAATCTCGAAATGGCTCTCTATAAGGTGAATACCGACAGGAAGCTGAAAGAGCATGAACTTTTTTTCCGCACAATCGTCGACCACACTTACGACTGGGAAACATGGGTCGGAGCGGAAGGGGAATTGATCTATACCTCTCCTTCCTGCCGGAGGATGACCGGGTACGGTAAGGAGCAGTTCGAAGCGGATCCCGATCTCATTTACAGCATTATGGTCCCTTCAGGCGGCAAAGATCCTGTCCCGGAGTTTAAAGCTCACCGCCATGATAAAAACCAGAAAATGACCATGGAGTTCTGTCTTAAAAAAGCCGACGGCAGCGAGATCTGGGTGGAGCACATCTGCCAGCCTGTTTTTTCCTTTGAAGGGGAGTTTCTGGGCCGGCGGGCCAGCAACCGCGATATCACCGGGAGAAAAGCCGCAGAGGAAGCCCGGGAGAAACTGATCGCCGAACTTCAGGACGCCATGGACAGTATTAAAACATTGAACGGCCTTCTCCCTATCTGCAGCCACTGCAAGAAAATCCGCGACGATGAGGGGTATTGGAATCAGGTGGAAACCTATGTGAGCAAATACACAGGTGCCGAGTTCACCCATGGGTTATGCCCCGACTGCGCGAAAGAGCTCTATCCCAAGTATTTTCCCGGTAAAAATAACTCCGGAGATCCCGAAGTTTAAGAGCTACGGATGATCTTGAAGCTGTAAGTTTTCATACTTGACTTGCAGAACGTTTTTTCCTTTTTCTGTCATAACCAGGCCGTATTTTCCCTCCTCGCGGCTTATGTAGCCTTCATTGATCAGTTCTCCCAGGATCCGGCGGATCTGAGCCTCTGTCAGTTTATGCCCGGCTTCCCCTGCCATGGCCGCCAGCTTCGCCCGTCCGGTGACTTTTTGCTTTCTATTGAGATGATCGATCGATTTTAAAAGGTTCAATGAGGACGGAGGGAGCTCTGAATCCTTCTGTGTTTCCTGAGAGACCATTCCATCGGGCAGAGAGCTCAGTTTCAGTTCCCCCGACTCTGAAAGGGCCGCCATAGTAAGGGCTGTATTTGTCAGCTCTGTGATATTTCCGGGCCAGCTGCAGCTTTTCAGGTAGGCGGTCAGTTCCCTGGCCGCTGTCAGCTTTCGTCCTGAATCCTGCAGGATCTTTTTAAATATCAGAGGAATGTCTTCCGGTCTCTCCCTTAAGGCCGGGATTCTCAAGTAGCTCTCCTTTAACTGGAAATAGAGATCGGCCTGAAAAGACTTGTTCACCATATTCTGAAGAGGATCGCCGCTCCAGGTCGAGATGAACCGCTTTTTTCCCCGATGATTAATCAGGAACAATAGAAGCTTTTTCTGGAGCGGCAGAGGCAGAAGCGCGGCTTCGCTGAGGATGACCACACCTTCTTCCTTATCGGAAACAAGTGTTTCGATCTCTTTTTCCATTTGCTCGTGATTCAGAGCTTCGAGGCGGATTGTCTGACAGATCTGCTGTTTTCTGTGGGAACCGTTGTATATGGCTCTGGCCAGAAGCTTTTTCCCGGTTCCCCTTTCTCCTTCAATCAGGATATTGCGGTCAGTTGCAGCCAGTTTTTCAGCCTGTTTTTTTAATTTTAAAAGGGATTCGCTTTTTCCTGACAGTTTGTCAAAAGTCACTCTTTCCTGCGGGGCAGTTCCAATCGAGTCATCTTTGGAAAAAACAATGCTGCAGATATAAGTGCTGCTGTTTTCATGGAGAGTTTTTCTCACGGAAAAATGTTTTCCGCCCGTTGTAAACCTGCCGCCCTTTTCTTTCCGGCTCTTCAGGAGAAAATTCAGCAGCTCCTGTGAATCGAAAATATCTTTCAGGCTGTAGCCTACGGGGCTTTCCAGTCCCGGGGTAAGTGCCGATCGGAAGTTCTCGTTGGCCATTAAAACAGTACCCGATGTATCATAGGTCAGAATGCCCTCTCCGGAGCCTTCGAGCAGCATGATGAGCTGGCTGTTCAGTTTGTTTATTTTCTGGGAATAAGCCGAAACTTTTGCGGAAGTGCTGACTATTTTTTTCAGATAGCGGAAGGAGGGCGCTTCTATTTCATCGGGGGAAATCTCCAGGTACAGGAGAATGGAGGCCAGAGTCGGATAATCGAAGACCCTCGAACCCAGATCGTAAGCCTTGCTGACTTCGGCCGGCACGAGGTGTGTCTCCCCGGCGGTTATAGCTGTTTTAATTCCCTCCGTCTCCAGGAGGGGAGGATAGCAGGCTTTGTAGTTGAACTGATTAAAACCGATTTTTTTCAGAGCTTCGATGCTCTCTTCCGCAGACACTCTGTCATCATTGATAAAGAGAATATCTGTTCCCGGCGGAATGGCTACCAGGCTGTCGATTCCCTTATGGCTGATCGTTCTTCTTCCGCTGATGAATCGGCGGGCTGACAATCGGCCTATCTTGTCCCGCGCCTCTTCTTCGAGGGACCGGCTCGAGAAGACAATCAGGTCCGCATCCACAGCGGAGGGATAGGACTCATCCAGTACAATCAGGTTGAAAATATGTTCTTTTTTAAGATAAATCTGCAATTGCTCGGAAAGAGAATCACCTGTGTCCCGGCTTCCGGTTATGAGAGTCAAGCTTGGATATTTCATAATTAAAGCCATAATAACCCAAAATAGCCGAAAATAAAACCGAAAAATACTTTCAGGAGATGTCTGATTCTCCCTGATACCTCCTGTTTTCCCGATTCACTATTTTTACATTCCTGCATCTATAATGGACGAAACAAAAAACAAGGCTGGTTAAAGACTCGCCTAAGCGACCAAAGGAGTTCACTATGTCCAGTGGAGAAAAAACAGGTAAACGCGTCTGGAGAATGCCCGATACGTACATCATCATCTTTCTCGTTGTCGTATTTGCGGCACTGCTGACCTGGCTCGTTCCCGTCGGGGTATTTACGGGAACCCAGGAAGCGCCGAACGGCAAAACCGTGCTCGATCCGTCATCCTACACCAATCTCTTTGTTGAAACTGAGGGAGAACTGGTAGCCGATCCATCCGGGGTAACCCATACAAAACCGATCGCCCTCTTCGAGCCATTCGGCGGAATGGGGCTGCTCAACTATGTTTTCGAAGGGCTCACATCCGGTTCCAAATGGGGAACGGCTGTGGGAATCATTGCCTTTATTCTCATCGCCGGCGGATCTTTCGGTATCGTACTGCGCACCGGAGCCGTTGAAGCGGGGATCATGGCCATGATCAGGAAGACTAAAGGAAAAGAGGTCCTTCTCATCCCCCTGCTTTTTCTGGTCTTTTCTCTGGGAGGCGCTGTGTTCGGCATGGGAGAGGAAGCCATACCCTTTGCCATGATCATCATTCCCATCGTCATCGCCATGGGCTATGATGCCATTACGGGAATATTGATCACTTATGTGGCCACCCAGATCGGTTTCGCCACATCGTGGATGAATCCCTTCAGCGTTGCGATCGCCCAGGGAGTCGCAGGCGTTCCTCTTATGTCAGGAGCACCTTTCAGAATTTTTATGTGGATTTTCTTTACGGCTGTGGGGATTGCTTTTACCTGGCTCTATGCCCATCGTATCAAAAAGAATCCCGAACTGTCGGTCTCCTATAAAAGTGATGATTTTTTCCGGGAGGATTTCAAAGAAAAAGACCGTCTGGACATGAAGTTCACAACGGGACATATTCTGGTTCTCCTTACGGTCCTCGGCGCCGTTATCTGGGTCGTCTGGGGCGTCGTTTCCTACGGAGTCGGCAACGGATATTATATCCCTTCCATCGCTACGGTCTTCTTTATCATGGGACTCGTGGCTGCTGTCATCGGGGGGATTTTCAAACTCAACGGTATGACATTCAATGACGGAGCAGCGGCTTTCCGCAGCGGAGCGTCCGATCTTGTCGGAGCGGCCCTGGTCGTCGGTATGGCCAAAGGAATCATCCTGGTCATGGGGGGAGACAGCACGGGAGATCCCAATATTCTCAACACCATCCTCCACGGAATGGGATCTGTTCTGGCCGGTCTTCCCTCAGTTCTGTCCGCCTGGTTCATGTACCTGTTCCAGTCCGTTTTCAACTTCTTCGTTGTTTCCGGATCGGGACAGGCCGCGCTGACCATGCCTCTCATGGGACCGCTGGCTGAAATCGTCGGCGTGACAAAACAGGTCGCCGTTCTGGCTTTCCAGCTGGGAGACGGTTTCACCAATCTTATCGTTCCCACTTCGGGCTGCCTGATGGGCGTTCTGGGCGTGGCCAGACTGGACTGGGGAAACTGGGCGAAATTCCAGATCAAATTCCAGGGGCTGCTGGCGGTTCTGGGAACGGTTTTTATCATTATCGCCGTCATAACCGGATTCTGATATAATCGGGTTACACACATAATTCCGGGGGTTTTGCAAACGTTCATTCCCACAACCCTCACCCGGCCTCTCCCGGAGGGAGAGGAGGCTAAAGTTCTACCATTCCCGGTTGAGGGCTGGATAGAATGATTCGACTTTTGCAAAAGCCCCATCTTATTTCAGGGAGTTAAAAATATGAGTTCTATTACGCTTATCGAAAACGGCGAAGTCTACGCACCGCAATACCTGGGTAAAAAAAACATATTAATCGGCGGAGAGAAAATCCTCGAAATAGGGTCAAGCGGATCCCCTGACATTTCCGGAATTGATATGAATGTAATTGACGCTTCAGGAAAAATCGTGACTCCCGGATTTATCGACGGCCATGTCCATATCTGCGGAGGCGGCGGAGAAGGGGGATTCCGGAGCCGGACGCCCGAAATATCCCTGACCGACCTGACTCTGGCCGGTGTGACATCGGTCATCGGTGTACTTGGTACCGACGGAACGACCCGGACAATGGGAAACCTTATAGCCAAAGCCAACGGCCTTATCGAAGAGGGAATCTCCGCCTGGGTCCTCACCGGATCCTATCAGGTTCCCGTGCGCACCGTAACGGGCAGCATTACCGATGATATCATACTTATCGACAGAATTATCGGCACGGGGGAAATCGCGCTGGCCGATCACCGCTCATCCCATCCCGATCTCGATTCTCTGGCAAAACTTGTTTCCGATTCCCGGCTCGGAGGTATTCTCTCGGGGAAAGGGGGCATCGTCAATGTCCACATGGGCGACAGCACAGCTATGACCTCCCTTTTAATCAGCCTTTTCGAGGAGACGGAAATTCCCCCGGGACAGATACTCCCGACCCATATGAACCGCAATCCCTATCTTTTCGAGGCCGCGAAAGAATACGTGGCCAAAGGGGGGTATGCCGATTTTACCACCAGCACGACGGAGCAGTTTATCAAGGAGGGGGAAGTTCCCGCCGCACAAGCTCTGAAGAGAATGCTCGATGAAGGTCTTCCCGTCGACCGGTTCACCATGACCTCCGACGGGCAGGGCAGTCTTCCCGAATTCGATTCACAAGGGCGGTTCCTCCGTCTGGGAATCGGTTCCTGCCGCTCTCTCGTCGCCACTCTGCAATCAGCCGTTCTGGATTTTGATATTGATCTGAGCGTTGCTCTGAAACCATTTACCGCTAATCCTGCGGCCATACATAAACTGAAGGGAAAGGGCGAACTGAAAGCCGGCAACGATGCCGATATTCTAATCCTCAGCAGAGATTCTCTGGAAATCGATTCGGTCATAGCCCGGGGACAGCTGATGGTTCGCGGCGGCGAGCCTGTCGTCAGGGGAACCTTTGAATAGAAACTACTTGTCTGCTTCCCTCAATAGTTTTTCGGCTTCTTCAACATCGATGTCGCCGGTACGGAGCATTTTCAGAATTTCCATCCGTCCGATTTTTGATGAATCGTTCCTCTCGTAAGCCGCAAACATCCCCTCGATACGGCTTCTGACCGTGGGATAAGAGAGATGAAGAATCCTCTGCACTTCTTTCAGATTGCCCCGGCATTCCATTTTCACTGCGGTCATTTTCCCTCAGCGGGAAGGGGAATCTTGTACTTAAATCTGCCGATTGACAGGAGACACCCTTATTACCTAGTATTTCTCCAGAGGGAGGTCGCCAATGACTCAAAGCTCGGTAAATAAGCTCGTCGTTCTGATTCTCGCGGCTGTTGTTTCAGCTCTTTTCGCCCTGATGATCAAAGGTTTTCTTATGACTCTGCTTCTCGCCGGGGTCTTTTCATCACTGAGCCAGCCCATTTACCGCAGGCTTCATAACCTTGTCCGGGGGCGCGCATCGGCTGCAGCGGGGCTGACTCTCCTGACCATTCTGCTTATAGTTATAATTCCTCTCAGCATTATTTTGAGTATCGTCGTCGTTCAGGCCCTTCAGGTCGGTCAGGCCGTCGGCCCCTGGATACAGGACATGATTTCCCAGCCCGACCGGCTGCTCTCGGCCCTTCAGAAAATCCCCTTTTATGAATACCTGGTTCAATATCAGGATGAAATCCTCCTCAAGCTGGGCGATCTTGTCAGCAGCCTCAGCTCGCTTCTGGTTAACAGCATCAGCCAGGTCACCTCTTCGACGGTTCAGGCGGGATTTCTCTTCTTCATATTCCTTTATGCCTTCTTCTTCTTTCTCAAGGATGGCAGGAAACTGATCAATCTCATCCTCTATTATCTCCCGCTGGAGGACGAGCCGGAAAGAAAGCTTCTCGATTACTTCACATCGGTCACGCGCGCCACTCTGAAAGGCACATTCCTCATCGGGATCATCCAGGGGACAATGGCGGCTCTGGGTTTCTGGATTGCCGGTATCGATTCGGTCGTCTTCTGGGGACTGATCATGACGATCCTGTCTATCATTCCCCTGATCGGTTCCTCTCTGGTCTGGATCCCCGCGGTCATTATCCTGGCTCTCTCGGGACGGATCGCCGCGGCTGTGGTCCTCGGTATCTACTGCGCCGTTCTCGTCGGCAGCATCGACAATATCCTCCGACCCGTTCTGGTCGGCAAGGATACGAAGATGCATGAGCTCTTCATCCTTCTGGGGACTCTCGGCGGAATAGGTCTGTGGGGGATCTGGGGGGTGCTTATCGGTCCGGTTATCGCAGCCCTATTTATCAGTATCTGGGAGCTTTACGGACAGACTTTCGCCGAATATCTGCCCCCTGTTGTCGACGCGCTCTCCAGTGCCGAAGCCGCGGAGGGCGAAGAGGGCGAAGAGGGGGAAGGGGCCGATGAGGAAGAGGACGAAGATCGATCCGGCGAGTGATTGCTATAGAAACCAGGACAGGGCAAAATTGACGGATGCTGCGAGAAACAGGGCGAGAGCCGATGGAATCCTCGATTGGCTCATTTTTTCATAATCCGCCCTGTTTCCGCTTATTTCATCAAGTCTGACACCATATAAAATATCTGTACTCTCCGGCCTGTCCACCCAACTCCCCTGTATCCTGTGAACACCCCATAAGGCCATAAGAAGCCCTGTAATAAATGCATTGGAGAATATGTTCCCCTCAATTTTATCGAGCGGTGTAAAGTCCAGAAGCCAGGTCAGGAAAAGAAGTACGCCGCTGAAGATTATCCCGTAGGCAAAGAACCGGGCAAACTGTTTCATTCTGCTCCTCCCTAATACTGTAATAGTGCAGTTGAAAATTGAAAAGTCAAGTCATAACTTTTTTCTGGATATGCTTCATTTCGGCGATTTGCTCTCCCTTATGGATCATAAAAGCTCTTGTTAAAAAAAAGTTAATACTTCATGATTGTTTCATGCAAGCAATAATATTAGCCGCCGGAATGGGCAAAAGACTGAAGGGGCTCACCGCAGACAATACCAAATGCATGGTTAAGGTCAACGGAATTCCCATGATAGACCGAATGCTGGGAAGTCTGGAAAGACTCGAACTGGATCGTATCGTAATTGTTGTCGGTTATTGTGCCCGGGGCCTGATAAACCATATATCCGCACTTGATTTGAAGACTCCGGTTGTATATGTAGAAAATGAGATTTATGACAAAACCAACAATATCTATTCTCTCTATCTGGCTAAGGAGCATCTTCTGGCTGATGATACCATCCTACTCGAATCGGATCTGATCTTCGAAGATGCTGTTCTCGAAAAAATACTGAATAATCCCTACTCAAGTCTGGCTCTTGTGGCTAAATACGAGAGCTGGATGGACGGTACATGCCTCACTGTAGATGATGATGACAATATCGTGTCCTTCCATAGCGGCGAGGATTTCCGGTTCAAGGATACAGGGCATTATTTTAAAACGGTTAATATTTACAAGTTCTCGAGAGAGTTCTCAACGTCTCATTACGTACCTTTTCTCAAGGCTTATAGCACAGCCCTCGGACAGAACGAATACTATGAACAGGTCCTTAAGGTCATTACGCTTCTTAAAAAGCCTGAAATTAAAGCTGTCCGGCTCGAAGAGGAAAAGTGGTATGAAATCGACAATGCCCAGGATCTGGATATTGCCGAGTCCATCTTTGCCGATACCCCCTCGGATAAACTGGCGAAGATGATGCGCCGTTACGGAGGTTACTGGCGCTATCCCCGACTCGCCGATTTCTGCTATCTTGTGAACCCCTATTTCCCCCCTGCGAAAATGGTCGATGAAATGCAGAGCAATTTTCACAGGCTTATGGAGAATTATCCTTCCGGTCAGAATGTCAACAGCCTGCTCGCAGCTGATTATTTCGGTGTTGATGAAGAAACCATCGTCGTCGGGAATGGAGCGGCCGAGCTGATCAAATCCCTGATGGAAAAGGAAGGGAGGGGAAAAACAGGTATTGTCTTCCCCACTTTTGAAGAGTATCCCAACAGATTGCCGGAGAGCGGGATCGTCCCTTATAAACCGGATAACAGAGATTTTACCTATACCGCTTCGGATCTGATCGCTTTTTATGATGGAAAAGATATCAGCTCCCTGCTCCTGATCAATCCTGACAATCCGACCGGAAATTTTATAGCGAGAGGGGAGATGGAACCGCTTCTGGACTGGTGTTCCGCCGGGAATATTCAGCTTATAGTCGATGAGTCGTTTCTCGATTTTGCCGAGGGAGCCATTGAGGAAAACTCGCTTCTTAAAACGGAACTCCTGGACAAACACAGGAATCTGGTCATTGTAAAAAGCATTTCCAAATCCTACGGTGTTCCGGGATTCCGGCTCGGGATTCTGGCCTCGGGAGATCGGCGGCTGATTGAGGAAATAAAAAAAGATGTGAGTATCTGGAATATCAACTCCTACGGGGAGTTTTTCATGCAGATAATCGGGAAATACAAGAGGGATTATGCCGCGGCGGCTCTTTATTTTAAAGAAGTCAGGGCTGGTTTTTTCGAAAGCCTGGGATCGATACCGGGAATCCGGCCCATAGCTTCACAGGCCAATTATATCATGCTTGAGCTCACCGGCGGAATGAAAGCCGGGAAACTGGCGGAAGAACTGTTATGGAATCACAATCTTCTGATTAAGGATCTGACTTCAAAAGTCGGCGGCAGAGGCGAGTATATCCGGATTGCCGTGAAGAGTGAGGAAGAAAACCGGAGACTGATCGAAGGGTTGGAGGATGTCCTGAAATAAGGAGAGGCTGACTGTTTCCGGTCAGTCTCCCACTCTTTTCCAGTTGTTTATATCATAGAAATCCCCGTTGACCTGGAATACTCCGAAAGATTCATATTCCGGACCGGTTTGCTCCTTCGGGTTCCAGGCATGGGTCAATTGTCCCTCAACCACCCGTTTCGAATCCAGACTGTCTATCCAGGCTGACGCATCGGGATTAAAGGCTAACTGTGCCGTATCGGATGATGACATATTCTGTTCTTTCCTTTTGAGGGAACCTCTTCCGTTAAAATCTTTAACCATAAGCATTGAATTGAAAGCTGTGTGGTTTACCTTATCCAGACCCAGCGCCGACAGTCTGTCCTTATTTTTAACCGGTGCCGAGTAATCGGCGGATCTGTAATTCCCGTGATCGGAGACGATTATGATTTTGGTATTGTCATAGAGACCTTTCTCTTTCAGATCCTTAAACCAATCCGCGAGAATCTTCAGGCTCCATTCCGTACTGTAGTAGGCGTTGCGGCCGTCCCTGTTGTCGCTGACCGAAGGATCGGGAAACCGGTCGGAGAGGAGAATCCCTTCAGCCGAGAGCGCATGGGGATGATGAGCTAAAAGACTTGTAATAAAGTAGTATTGTCCTCTGATGTCTGAAGCTATTGTCATCTCAGGCAGTTTGGTCAGCATAAGCCATTCGGGAAGCAGCTGTTTGAAGTAGCTTTGATAGACAAGAGCTCCTGAAAGAGGTCTCCAGAATCCGTCTTCGTAGACAAAGGATTTGAGTCCGTAGGGAACAGCCCGGAAGAGGGCAATAGCTTTGAGCAGTTTTTTGTTGATCGCGGTTTCATCTCCGACAGCGGCATCCTCTATATACGATTGTTCAAGGTTTCCCACATAATCATCGATTGAATGAACCGTAACGTCCAATTCTTTAAGTGAGGGCCATTTGTCCAGTAAGAATCCGAATTCGAAAGGCTCGACCAATGTCACGTCGAGATCAGCAGCCATGGCCTTTTCTATCATCACATTATAGGCCCGTCCGATCTCTTCTATAACCGAATGCTCAAGGCTGCGGCGGTTGACTTCGGCCGGAGCGAATTCCGGTCCACCCATGATGGCCGGCTGGCCTGCTACCGTATTGGTGCCGACAGCCATGGTGTTGGGAAACCATGTAAACCCGTCAAAATCCTCTTCCAGCTCGGGAAAATCTTCCAGCAGTTCGAAAAGGTAACCTCCCGTCATCATATCCATCATAAAGACGACGACATTCTGTTCGCTTTCCGATAGAGGTACGGTCAGTTCCAGTTCCCCCGATGATAAATCTGTAGCTGATCCCTTTTTGTTTTCATAGACCGGCGTTTTTGAGGCGGCCATTGCATGAAAGCCCTGTCCGATCAGAAGAATATTGAGACAGAGAAGCATGGCGAATATCCCTTTTCTCCACCGTTCGGCGGCGGCTCTCATTATGGAAAAAAGAACTACAATGAGAGAAAAGTCCGCTATGTATGTAATTGCGTCACCCTGCAGAATTTCACTTTTAGACAAACTGAAACCGGTCAGAAACCCGAAATCGAAGGGGATGACGAATGCGTAGATAAAGACTCCGGAAGCGGCCGCTGTCAGGACCACCCAGGGAATAATACGCCAGCGGCCCGGTGTCAGGAGAGATAACACCGTTCCGCCTGCCACTATGATAAAGAAAGGGAGGAGATTTTCCATTAACATCTCACCGGCGCTGAAACTGAATTGGCCGGGCAGAGAACTGTAAACCATCGCGGGAATCCAGAGCAGCCATGCGCCGGCAATAAGAATCAGGGAGAGAGTCATTTCCTCCCAACCGGATAAGGCTCCCTTCTTCTGAAAGGAGAACCCGTGACCCAGTTTTTTCGATTTCCATATGACAGACCGATAAATAAAGGGAAAGGTTAAAAGCAGTCCCAATCCCGTCTGGACTGTGAAAAGAGCTATCTGCCGCTTGAATACTCCGGCTGACGAGAGCTTTTCCAATCCGGTGCTTATATAGCCGGGAATGAAATTCAGACCCGAGACAGCCTGATAAATCAGGAAGATGAATAGTGCAGCGGCAACGGCCAGACGTCTTTTTCTTCCCCTACCTTTAGAGAAAACAAGTAAGAGCAGATGTATCACTTCCTGGAGGAAGAGAAGAATCATAACGACCGCGGGTAGTATTATTTTGGATCTGTGCGCGACAGCGGGGTAAAAGAGGCTGACAAAACTCAGATAGAATGCAAAGAGGGGTATGCAGTAGTACGCCCAGATCCCGATCAGGGGGAATATCTTTTTCATCCTGTTCCGGTCCGTTCCGTTAATATATGACGGCACTTCAGGAATCTGTTTGATCAGGGCGAATAGGTTGTTGGCGGTCCAGTAGAGAACAAGGCCGGCGGGAGACCGGTAGAGCAGTATCAGGAAAACGCCGGCCATAATCCAGAGGGGGATTCTTTCCGAAGTCTCCTTTGTATAAAGAAAAGCAGAAATGAGATTTAATCCTGTCATGACCAGCGGGAGAATATTTACGGGGATACCGGCCAGAATCAGCGAGCCGTCGGGAAGACTGAGGTTCTCGATAAACCAGAACGATACGCCGTTGAGCGCGCTGTAATGGGACAGCATATGATAAGCCGCCAGGAAGAAGGGTATCTGTATCAGCAGGCCCAGCGACAGAATAACTGATTCGAGAGGCTTGTAATTATGTCTTCTGTGAACGGCATTTGTATAGAAATAACGTTCTCTTCCCCGGTATGCCCGTTTTATGGCTTCCAGCTCTTTCTTCATGGGAGCCTGTTCCATGGCTTTTTTCTTCTTCCACTTTTCCAGAGGAAGATAGACCGGCAGAAGAATGAGATTTACCATGACACTGAGAGCCAGTAGCGAGAGACCGTAATTCCCGGTTATTCCATAGGCTCCCGAGAAGAGAAAGGACAGAAAATTTTCCAGAGGCTTCAGCATTTCAGTTCCTCCGCGATGTCGAGCAGCTGTGCTGCCGCTGTTTCTCCGGCATGGCCGAAATTGTACAGGGCTTCCCGGCGGATTTTTTCAATTTCACCTTTTCGGGGATTGTGGAGAAAGTCCCTGACGATGGAAGGGAGATGCGGAATATCATCTTCGCTTATGGTCTTTCCCGCAGCCCGGCAAAGCGTTTTATCCCACATTTCATGGTCGAGATCCCAGGCTTCCATCCCGTCTCTGTTGAGGTCCGTATCCATCAGTATGACCGGTTTCTCATAGAGGAACAGGTAGTCGTATATAACACCGGACAGATCGCTGATCATCAGACTGGATTCCCCCATGCTCTGTGATCCCGAAGGTCTGTCATCGAGAGCGAAGTTCTCATTATCTTTGAACTCATCCATAACCTCTTTCACCAGTTCGGGAAAGGATACGAAACTCTGGGGGTGGGGTCTGAAAATGACTTTGTAGTCATCGCTCAGAAGAGATTTGAAGAAATCTACGCCGAAGCGGTTGAGGATGGAATAGGGCTGCCAGGTCGGAGCCACCAGGATGCTCGGTCTGCGGCCCGAACCGGGGGACACTGTCTCTGTTTCCCCCATCATGATATCGTAATAGGTCAATCCGGTTTCAAGCAGTTTTTTCGGTGCTGTGCCTCTCTTCTTTTCGGTTTCCCTGATGCTTTTGATCTGATAGGGTCCGCTGCATAAAACCGAATCGAAATAATCAAAGGCAAACTGCCGGTATGTATGGGTATCGGTCGGCGAATGGAGAATATGGGCGTAATGCCTGACATTCTTCGATCTCTTGAAGGTGAAAATATCGAGCTGGGGAGTTGTCGTTACGACAACCGGAGCCTTGAGCTGGTTCATAAATGCCAGAGCGCTGTTCATGCTCCCCAGCGCTTTGACTTCCAGAAAAGGAGAATTGTATGACAGAGCGGCATCAGCCGGATCAGCTGTAACATATGCGGATTTTATCTCCCTTTTTTCCAGTGCTTTTATGACGGGTAGGTATACATTCCAGTACTGTTTTCCTTCTGAGAAGAAAACGATATCCGTTTTATCGAAGGATGTCTGAGTGGAAAATCCCCGGCCGGCCATCATATTTTTAAAGCGGTAGAAAAGCCCTGCAACGGAATAAAACAGAGTCGCGGCCAGGGCGAATAAAACATAAAGGATGGTACTGCCCGACATCGGGTCGATATAGGCGAATAGAGGCGATGGAATAACCATCAGCAAAGCCAGGTTGAAAAATATTCGTGATCGTTTCATTAATCGTTCTTTAACCTTAAATAAAATGATTATTTGATGTTTAAGATAAAGATACATCGGGTCCAGCCATCATTACAACTGCATAAGGACGGATAGGCCGTTCTAATCCTGAAAACCGATCAACCACTGCCCGGCGGATTCCAGATCATGGAAATCTCTGGCTTCGAAGTTTTTACCATTAACGTCTTCACGGATCCGGTCCGTCGCGAATCTGTTCAGGCTGCTCCGGGAAACAAGAACTGCCGAATGGCGGAAACCTGAATTGATCGCCCTGGGGAACCACTGTTCAGAGAGCCATCGCTGGTCTTCCGGAGCCACAGCTTTTGATTCGCGGTTGTCGGCAATCATTTTTGAGAGTTTCCGCTTTTCCATTTCGATGAGCGCCCTGTCGCATGCTTCCCGGAATTCTCCGGAAGGAGTGAATCCGATCCATTTTATGTATATGGCATTCAGTTCCTCTTTGTAGAATATGCGGACGTGGGCATTTTCGTATAACGGCGGGCTTTCCATCAGCTGTTCCCTCTATCCTTTCAGAAATGGAAACCGGTCTTTTATATCCGACCGGCTCCCTATTATACCATCACTTCAGGAAGGGGAAAAACAGTTTCTCAAAATCATCTTTCCTATCGATAAAAGGACTGTGGCCGGCATCGGTTATTATTTCCTCCCTGTAACTCCCGCCATTTGCCGAATATTTTTCGAGGACATAACGGGTCTGATCAATCATGGGCTGAGGGGGACAAAGTTCTGCTCCCGGCCAGCCCGGAACGGCTCCCATAGCTCCCAGCGCCGAAATATCGAAGAGAGAATTATTTGATACGATCTGATCCTCCGCCCCGCGGATCCAGAGGACCGGCGGGCGGGGTTCTATTTCGGAAAAAGAAGAGGCATTGAAATTCGTTCCGGCAAAGGCGTTGGCCACGCCCCTGCCACCCGGTGCGGCTCCCGGCCAGTTTCCCGATGCCGAGAAATCGCCGGGATACCAATCGTCTCCCACCCTGGTACTCAACATCGACTGGAGGAAGAGATCTTCGTTTTCCGGAATAAAAGGCGGTTTAATATAGAAAGAGCGGAACACATTGACTGGAGCCATCTGTTTATCGTCTTTTTCATAGCGCTCTGCCAGCAGGGAAACAAACTCCGGGCTTACCGACCCTGCTCCGGCCGGTGCGCCATCGGAACAGCAAAGAATCCCCTGTGCATTTTTCGTTCCGGCAAAACCGAAGGGACTCATAGGATCCACCAGTGTTATGCCGGTCATTCTGTGGGGGATTTTTACGGCCAGTTTCATGACAATGCCGCCGCCCATACTGTGACCGGCTACATGGAATTTATCAATTCCCAGAGCATCGGCAAAACTGATAATGTCATCAACCATATCATCCAGTCCCAGCTCTGCCGATACGGGCAGGGGCTCTGTATCCCCGTATCCTCTCAGATCCGGTGCCAAAGCTCTGTATTCCAAAGGAAGGTCTATCATTATTTCCTGCCAGAAAGCCCCTGAAGAGACATTGCCGTGAATGAAAAGAACTGTCTCACCTTCTCCTTTCCTTTCGTAATAAAATGTGTTCAGCCGGCTTGTCTGTATTGACGCTGTTTCGATTCCCTTTAACGTTTTCATCGTTATCCTCCAATTTGTAGAGAGTTAATTCACCTCTCTATTATAGCTCTGTTAAGGAGTATGGCAAGAAAATAATCTTATGATATTTACCCTATACGTTGTATAATGCCTGAACTGTGAAAAACTCCAGACAGCTCATTATCGATACAGCTACTGATTTATTCTCAACGGAAAGGTATGGAAATGTTTCCATTGCGGCGATATGCAGGAAAGCGGGTATTGCCAATAGCGTTTATTACTATTATTTCAAAGATAAGGAAGAACTTTACAAAGAAATCCTGGAGTATCTTTTCAACCGGCTGGATGAAGCATTCGGACGAATTGAAGGTGATTCCGAAGCGGACAGAATTAACTGTTTTATCTCCATACTGGAGACATGCAATATCCTCTATTCCCGGGAAATCGAAGTATACCGGGAAGGCGAATTCCATTTTCCCGAGTATGACCATGCGCTTAAAGCCATATATCACAGTTCCCTTGAAATGGTCTACAGACGGCCTTTGTCCCACGCCGAGTATTTGTATTTCACCGCCGGCGTCCGCTTTGTCGCATTGCGTTATACTCCGGAAGAGATGGTTCGGAAAAGAGAGGCTCTACTCTCTTTCATCTCCAATGGAATATTCGATGATTGTTTTTCTCTGACTTCCGGTGATTTCACAGAGGTTCCCCGATTCTCAGAGACTTTTATTGAAAACAGCAGGGATAAAATGATCCGTTCCGGCTTGAAGCTGATCGGCGAGCAGGGGTTTGACCGGGCTCAGATCTTTGATATTTCCAGAAATGCCGGATATTCCGTGGGAATGTTCTATAAGAATTTCCGCGATAAGATTTCTTTTCTCCATGAACTGGTGGATCGTCTGAATTTCAGTTTAAAAGAGTCTCAGGAAAAATACAGGCCATCTTTTGCTTCAGGAGCAGATGAAGGATTGTTTTATCTTTATATAGAGATTTCTTTTTTCAAAGATAATCCTCATTATTTTAATCTGTTGAGAGAGGCATCATTTGCCGTACCTGAACGATTCAGGCTGTTTTATGACAGACTGGAGCAGGACTTTATTGAAAGAGGTAACACATCAGGCAATCCCGATACTTCACTGGCTGTCAGTTTTCTTCTTGGCATCGGGTATTTCCTTGAAGGAGAGATTCTTTTCCGGGAGGATGCGCCTCCTTTGATTCCGCTGCTACTGGAACTTGGTGCTCTTCTTGATCATGGTATCCCGGCCAGATCAGTTTCCCAGTAAGTTCCTGAGATTTTTTTTGAACTGATCGATCAGATCCTGTTCTGTTACATCCATTTTACAGGCAAGATCCCGATAAATCTCAACGATATCATCTGGGCGGGCATCTCTTCCCTTAACCCAGGGGACGCCGGTCGGATTGTCGGTTTCGGCGAACATCCTCTCCGCCGGTATGTGCTTCCATATTTCCGATCCGCTCATAATGTCCGGACCGATTGTAAAAAAGGCACCCTGATTCAGAAAACCGGGAATGAGCTCTACCGGTCCCGAGTACCAGTGAATCACGGATTTCGGGATGTCGTAATCTTTCAATAGCTGCAGTATTTCCTCTTCCGCTCCTTTTGTATGGAGCGAAGGGATCGACTTGTATTTTGTTGCCAGCTTGAGTTGATCTCTCAGGACTTTTCTCTGCTGAGAATCGGTTCCGCGGTCTTTAATCCAATGAAAATCCAACCCCATTTCACCTATAAGAACACTTCGGCTGAAGATCTGTTCCAGAAGATTTATAGGCCAGTTTTCCACTTGGCATCTCGCCGGGTGGATACCCGGTATAACAATAACATTCCTGTTCATTTCTGAAAGAGCAAGGGTCGCGTTGTAACTTTCCCGATCAATGGAATTCGCCAGATAGAGTATATTGTTCTGCAGTTCGAAGGGAGAATTATTTTCCAGGTGAATATGAAAATCTATGTACTCAACATCATGAAGCTTATTCAATATATTTTCTTTTAAATTCATCAGAAGAATATTACCGTTCTTTTTCCGATCTGGGTAGGAAATATAGAAAAATCGGGACAATAATAAAAAAATAAAACACATCTTTACATATTTTAAAATTCGACATAACATCAGTATGATGTTTAATGGAAGCAAGATAGTTTCTCTACTAAGGAAAAACAAATCATTCATTCGGTAGATGTATTACTTCCATTGGAGTTCAGACTTGTTTTTCAGGTACAGGGATGACCGGATTCTCAGGCTTCCGGAAGTTCTATACTCTCCTTTATTCAGAGGCAAGGACTGTATTTTTTATTTGTATTACACCGGTGTCACTCACACTCTCCCGTTGACTCTCTTCATCTCTTTACCTATCATGAAAAATTATGAAATTTGAAGAAATACTTAAGACACTTAAGTCAGCTGAAAAAGTTGAAAAAATAGATATAGTCAAAGCCGGCGAAGTCATTCACACCGTTCATAATCGCGAAGGCAGCGCCGGAAGCCTGCAGGTGATAGCCAACCTGGTCGGGTTCGACAATGGAAATATCGACAGAGCGCTGGCCCTCAGAGGGCTGGAGCTGTTCGGCGAACATGTCGCCGGAGCGGCGGCTCATCCCGGCCGGCATCCCAACGTGGAAATGCTGCAGAGCATCGGTGAGGGGGACTATGTGAAAGCCGTCGTTCACTACAAAGTTCCGGAAGGGCTTCAGGAACGGGTGGAGAAATTCACAGCGTTAAAAAAAGAGGGAAAACTTCTGTCCGAGAGAGAAGCTGCTCTTTCAACCTTTAACGAGGTTATGGATCTGCTCGAAGCGGGATACCTCAGGACCGCTCAGGTTGTAGATGGCAGATGGCAGGCCAACCAGTGGGTGAAAAACGGCATTATGCTCGGTTTTCCCCTGGGAAATATTGTCGTGTACAGCGGAAGCAGCGACATCTCTTTTACCGATAAAGAGACATTTCCGGTCAGGAGGCTCACAGGCAGGGAAGGTTTTCGCGTCGTTCCCCCCGCCGCGGGCCTGAGACGAGGGGCATACGCCGGAGAGGGCTGTGTTTTCATGCCCCCGGGATACGCCAATGTGGGGGCCCATGTGGGTGCGGGAACCATGGTGGAAAACCTGGCGGGAAGCTGTTCCCAGATCGGCCGGGACAGCCACATCAGCGCCGGCGCCATCATCGGCGGGGTTCTGGACCCGGTCGAAGCGACACCTGTTATTCTGGGAGATCATGTTCTGATGGGAGAGGGGTCCGGAGTGACTCAGGGAGCCCGTCTCGGTGATCTGGTGACTCTGGCTCCGGGGGTTCATATCTCCAAAGCCACGCCGATCCTCGATCCGGTGAACAATGTCGCCTACACCGCGGCCGGAACGGCTGAACTGATCACCCACGAAATCGGCGGAGGGATTAAAACATACAGCACCGGCAGAATCCTTGCGGAGAAAGACGGTTCCTACGGACCTGAAATTCCCGCCGGTGCCCTGGTCATACCCTCCATGTCCGTCTCGAGCAAAGGGACTCTGAAGGTGACGCCCCTGATCGCAAAATACATTACGTCGGCCTCACAGCGCGCCTATGCTCTGGAAGAAGCCCTGAGAGGATAGGCCCGTGAAACCGAAAAACACATTTACCGGGATTGAAATTTCAGAGATCCGGAAGATGAACGCTCTGGCGGGACGGGATACGATCAATCTCGGAATCGGCCAGCTCCCCGACGACCTTCCTCTATCCGTCAGGGATAAAGGGCTGGAGGCATTTGAGACGGGGATGACACGGTATACCTCCAATCAGGGATCCCCTGAATTGAGAAAGCTGATAGCCGCCTATCATTCCGGGAAGAACGGCCGTACCTACAGCCCCGATCAGGTCATCGTGACAAACGGCGCCGAAGGGGCTTTGTGGAATATCTATGCGGTTTATCTGGACCGGGACGAGGAAGTCCTGATTCCGGAAATCGCCTTTTCCGTCTATCAGACCATTGCTGAGCTCCATGGAGGAAAGGCCGTCACTTATAAACTGAAGAGTGATTTCTCCATCGATCTGGATGATCTGGAAAGCCGGATCACCGGAAAAACGAAGTTTATCGTCATCAACAGCCCCAATAATCCGACGGGAGCCGTACTGTCGGCGGAACAGGTCAGCGCTGTGACGGAAATAGCCGAAAGGCGGGGACTCTATATCATTTCCGATGAAATCTACAGCGAACTTTATTTCACAGAGAAATCCCCCTCCAGTCCGATGGAGTATTCAAGCAGAGTTATAACTGTAGACGGAATTTCAAAACGGGCCGCCGCGACGGGATTGCGGATCGGCTGGACCATCTGCCCCGAAGAAATAGCCCGTCCCATGATCGTGGCCAACCAGTACATTACCACCTGTGCCTCCTCGGTTTCTCAGTACGCGGCTATCGCCTCGCTCGACGGATCATCGGACCGCTTTGTCGAGAGAGTCCGGCTCGAACTGGCGGAGAAAGGGCTGTATGCCTGGGAAATACTGAACAGCATCAGGGGAATAAAAGTGGAAAAACCTCAGGGCGCCTTCTACACCTTTCCCGATATATCTGCTTTCGGAACTTCCCGTGAAGTGGCTCTGCGGATCCTCGACGAAGTGGATGTTCTGACCATACCGGGACTGGCTTTCGGAGAGCGGGGGCGGAATCATATCAGGATCTCCTTCGCCGTTGATTTTGACAGATTGAAAGAAGCTCTGGGCCGGATGAAACATCTTTTCGAGAACTGGCACTAGAAATCAGGAGTTTTTTATGAAAGTGGAAGATATAAGCCGTCATTTTTCTCTGGAAGGAGACAGACTGACTGTCTCCGGTCTCGATGCTGTTTCTCTGGCTGAAGAGATAGGCACCCCTCTTTTTCTCTATGACGGGGAAACCATTAAAGAGCGCTACGCCTATCTGAGGGAGAATCTGCCGAAAGAAGTGGATATCTTTTACGCCATGAAAGCCAATCCCAATATCGCCGTAGTCAAGCAGCTGGTCAATCTCGGAGCCGGTGTGGAAGTGGCTTCGGAAGGAGAGCTTTACGCCTGCCGTAAAATCGGAGCCGATCCGAAAAGCATTGTCTTCGCAGGGCCTTCGAAGACAGACGGCGATATCGCCATGGCTGTGGAAATGGGCATCTACGCCATCAACGCCGAAAGCGTCGGAGAAATCAGAAGGATCAATCGCGTCGCTGCTTCGTTGAGCAGGGTTATGGATGTGGAACTGCGTATCAACCCCGAGTTCGAAGTGGACGGGGCGGCCGTGAATATGGGCGGGGGATCGAAGAAATTCGGGATCGATTCGGAGGATGTGGATAAAGCCATAGCCGAAGTTTCCTCCCTGACCAATATCCGGCTTCAGGGAATTCATATTTTCGCCGGCACGGGCATCCAGAACAGCAGAGGCTTTCTAAGCAATCTGGAAAACTGTTTCCGCCTGGCCGGAGAGATTAACGAAAAGCACTTCAAAGTCCTCTCCATCGATTTCGGCGGCGGTATAGGCATTCCCTATTCCGACGGGGACAGCGGACTCAGCATTGAGGGAATCAGCAGCAAAATTACGGAACTGATCGATAAATACCCCTTTATCCGGGATAACGGTACACGACTCATCGCCGAACCGGGGCGGTACCTCGTCGGGCAGTGCGGCATCTATATAACAGAAGTCATAGACCGCAAGACATCGCGGGGGAAAGAGTATCTCCTGGTGGACGGCGGCGCCCAGCACCTGCTCCGTCCCGCGCTGATCGGCACGGCCCACCCCACGTTCAACATTTCCAGAGAGCAGAAAAAATTTGAAAGCTTTGATGTGGGGGGAAGCCTCTGCACGTCAATCGATTTTCTGGGGAAAGATCTTCCGCTGCCGGCGGAAAGCGAAACGGGCGATCTGATCGGCGTTTTCTGTTCCGGCGCCTACGGATTCACGGAGAGCATGCCTCTGTTCCTGAGCCACGATGTCGCGCCTGAAGTGCTGGTCCTCAATGGAAAAGCCCATATTGTCCGGCCCCGAATGGAAATCCGGAAACTGGTCGATGAGATGGTCATCCCCGGGGAACTCTTATGATAGACATCGGGGCGGAACTTCCGGTCATCCTTAAAGAGCTCATAGCCGTAAAAAGTGTGACCGATGAGGAAAAAGATCTCTGCAATATTCTGGAAAAAACTCTTGAACCTCTGGAGGGAGAGCTGATCCGCGAAGGGAATTCTCTTGTCTACCATTTGAACAGAGGGAAAGAGAAACGGATTGCCCTGATCGGCCATATCGATACTGTCCCTGTTGGAAACAGCACGACGGAAGCCTATGAAAAGGACGGCTCTCTCTTCGGGAGAGGAGCCTGCGACATGAAGGCCGGTCTGGCCGTTATGCTGAAAATCATAAGCGAAGAAGCGGATGGCCGGATAGGCCTGTCCCATAATGTCTCATTCTATTTCTACTCCGGAGAGGAGGGGCCGGTGCCCAATGGCATTAACACCCTTCTGGAGCGGGGACATTTCAGGGATGTGGATTTCGCCTATATTCTGGAACCGACGGAAGCGCGCTACTCTGTGGGCTGCCTCGGTTCTCTTGCCGTAAAGAAAGAGGTTTTCGGCGTATCGGCCCACAGTGCCAATCCGCGGACGGGAGAGAACGCTCTGAATAAAGCACTGGAAATATACAGCAAAGTCAGAGAGATGGACGGCCTTATCGGATCGGACCGCACCCTGGACGGGCTGCTCTATTACGAGACGGTCAACATCACAGCCCTCAATACGTCCAACGCATTCAATGTTCTTCCTCCCCGGGCGGAACTGATGATCAATTACCGCTTCAGTCCCGAAAGATCCGTCGAAGAGGCGAAGGAGCTCCTCTTTTCCTATCTGGGAGAGGAAAATACCTTTATGGCCGATGAAGCGGCATCTTCCTACGCCGGTAAGGAAATCGAGAGCTTTTTAACTGATCGAATCGACAGGGAGATTATGCAGGCCTGGACCGATATGGCCCAGCTCAACGCGGCGGGAATCCCCGCCGTCAATTTCGGCCCCGGATCGATCCGCCATGCACACAAACCGGATGAGCATATCAATCTGAAGGATTTTTCTGACTTTTACAAATCCATGCTTCTCCATCTATAATGGAGATATGTACAGATTATTTCATCCCCATGTCTATCAGGGCCCGCTGAATTTCAAGCATCGTAAAGGGTATTTTGAAGGTTGGTATTATAAATTCGTAACGAAAGAAAACCGCTCTCTGGCTTTTATCCCCGGTATTTCACTGGGAAAAGATGAATCCAGAGCCTTTATACAGATCATTGATGGAAAGGACGGTTCGACGGAATACATCAATTTTCCTCTCGATCAACTGGAATTGGGCTACAGACCTTTTTCCGTAACAATCGGCGGAAATCGTTTTTCCCTGACCGGCGTGGAGCTCTCAGACACTTTCCCTTTCAAGGGGCAAATCGCCATAAAGGAACCCTCTCTGTATCCCGTCAGCTTTTTCCGTCCGGGCATTATGGGGTGGTACCGCTATGTCCCCTTTATGGAGTGTTATCACGGCGTCGTCAGTACGGGACACAAACTTTCGGGCACACTGATGAAAGACGGCGAAACCATCGATCTGGAGGGAGGGTCCGGCTATATCGAAAAGGACTGGGGAACCTCCTTTCCCTCTTCCTATATCTGGATGCAGACCAACAGTTTTGCCAGACCCCGAACTTCCTTTATGCTTTCGCTCGCGAGGATACCCTGGTTCGGCTCGTGGTTCCGCGGTTTCCTCGGCTATCTGGTTCTGGAGGGAGAACTGATCACCTTTTCAACCTATACGGGAGCCCGTACGGTTGTTCGGGAGATCGGGATTGACCGGGTTTCAATGACAATTCATGGAAAAGGCCGCGGTAGAAAGGGATCTCTGAAAAAAGGGGAAGTCATTGAGTTATCCGCTTCGAGAAAGATCGCCGGAGAATTGAAGGCTCCGGTCACAGGCTCCATGGACAGACGGATCAGCGAGAGCATCGACGGCAGGATCCATGTGAAGTTCTTCCGGAAGGATTCGCTCCTTTTCGAAGAGGAATCGCCCTGCAGCGGACTTGAGATTGTCGGCGACCGGAAAGAACTCCTTTAGCTTATGGTTATTTCGGTCTTGCCGATGCGGATGACATCGCCGCGCCTCAGCCTCTTCTGTTCGTTCGGCTTGAGCGGATTGTTGTTCACATAGGTGGCATTCGTGCTGCCCAGATCTTTTATGTAGGCTACTTTGGAAATGAACTCGATAAGGGCATGGCGCCGCGATACCAGGGGGTCATCGATCTGCAGCTTGCAGGATTTATCCCTGCCGATGAGTATACTTTTATTGATTCTGATGCTGCTGGTATCGGTGCGCAGACGGAGCTGGTCTTCATCCTTCCTGCTCATGGCTTTTCCTTTATCGCTGCGCTTGTAAACCGTTTCTTCCATATCATCATTATGCCCCGAAATCATAAGCTTGTCTAACCTGAGCAATCTGTTATCATAGGAGGACAAGCGGAGGATCTGTGGCCAAGGTACCGGAAAAAGTCGGAAAATATAAAATTCTCTCCCAGATCGGCAAAGGGGGGATGGGCGTCGTCTATTCTGCGGAGCATCCGACCCTGAAGCGGAAGATCATTCTGAAAAAACTGACGATACGGGATAAGGAGTTCCGGGAAAGATTCCGTCTCGAAGCGGATATGATGATGGATCTGCGCAGCGACTACATCGTCGATATGTACGATCATTTCCGCGAAGGAAGTTCCTGGTATATCGCCATGGAGTACATCGAGGGGATGACTCTGGAGGAGCTGATAAAAAGGGACGGACAGCCGGAACTTCCTCTTGTCCTGTATATCATGCTCTGTACGGCAAAGGCTCTGGAATACATTCACAGCCGGGGAATCGTTCACAGAGATATCAAGCCCGCCAATATCTATATTTCCCGGAGCGGGGAAGTGAAACTCGGCGATTTCGGCATAGCCTCCTCATCGGGCCGCGACGTGAAGATAACCGATTCGGGAGCGGCTATGGGAACTCCCGCCTACATGGCTCCCGAACAGTTTGACGACAGTTCCACTGTGGGCGTCAAAGCCGATCTGTTTTCCTTCGGCGTGACTCTCTACGAGGCTCTCTGCGGAATCAAACCCTTCCGGTCCGGACTTTATACGGAATTGAAAGCGGAAATCCTCCGGGGAAAATTTCCCGCCGTGAAGAATCTCAGAAAAGATGTACCGGCAGGTCTTAACCGGCTTCTGCGGAGCTGCCTCAGAACCCGGCCTCTGTTCAGGCCCCGCCAGGCCTCTGATGTGCGGCGAGCTCTGGAACGGGAATCGGGAAGAGCGACGGAAGGGCAGATGAAAGAGCGGCTGTCTGCTGTTCTCAGTGAAAAACCTGAAGCAGAAAAAGCCCGGGCTTTAACTGAAATGGTTCTGACGACAAGCCGTAAAGCGGTTCCCCTCCCTTTAATAAAGCCGGCTTTCCTGGCTATTACGGCTTTATCAGTCCTTATTCTCCCGGGATTGTTTCTGAGCGGCCGGTACGGTTTACTGAATATCTCGGTTATTCCGGCCGTCGAGGACAGCGGATACGAGCTTTTCCTCTTCAATTCGGAACAAACGACAAGGGGGCGCCTGGATATTAAAGGCCGGAAGAAACTGATTCTCCGGGAAGGTAGCTATCGTGTCAGGATCGAAAGCGGATCGACGGTCCTCTGGAGATCCGTTTATGTGATGTCGCTGAAGAAAAGCGGTAAGGCTCAGGCCCTGACAGTCCTGGCCGCTGCGCCGGATAGTCTGCCGATCGATCTCGATATATCGGTTAGAGACCGTTTTACCGGAAAGGATTTAACTGAAGAAACGGATATCTTTATCGGCGGAGAGGATAGGTGGATCCCTTTTCATAATGCTGGAGAACAAGAGCTCAGAACGGGTACACCTTTCAAATTTAAATTCAGCAAAGAGGGCTATCAGGATGAGATCTACGCATTCGATTCCCGCCATTATCAGACATTTCTGGATCTCGATATTCTCCTGTCTCCCCGGCCGGCGGAACTGACAATCGATCCCCGTGGGGGAAAAATCCTGATCAACGGGAAAAAGGAATATTTTTCCCTGGAAACGCTTCTTTATCAAACCATTCCGGCGGAAGGTAGCGAACCGGTCAAACTACGTCTTCTTCCGGGAACCTATTCTCTCTCCCGATCCTCTTCCGATGGGGATATCCGGAAGGACATGGTGCTGAAAAGCGATGGAAAATATAATTTCCCCTAAAAAAATTGAAATAGTCCTGGTTAGAACTTAAGATTAAATCATGGAAACGACTCGAAAAATGCTTATTATTGACGATGACTCTATAGTTCGAGAGAGCATCTCCGATTTTTTCGAAGACAGCGGATATGAAGTCATACAATGCCTGAACGGTCAGGAAGGCATTGAAGCCGTCCGGAAAGAGGAGCCCACTGTCATATTGTGCGATCTTCACATGCCCGGAATCTCGGGTCTGGAAGTTATCGATGTCGTAAAAAGAGAAAAGCCCGAAACCCCCCTCATAGTCGTATCAGGTAACGGTGTCATTAAAGACGCTATTGAAGCCGTTTCCCGCGGCGCCTGGAATTATATCATGAAGCCGATTTACGATCTGGCGGAACTGGAGCTGTCCGTTGAAATGGTCATCGAAAAGGCTGAGCTGATACGGAACAACAGGCTCTACAAGGAAGGGCTGGAGATCGAAGTCGAGAAGAGAACCCGCGAGCTCTTCGAGCTGAACAAGGATCTGGAAAAAAGGGTCGCCGAGCGGACGGCTGAACTGGAGAGATCCATAAAAGTTATCAAGGAAGCTCAGGCCAAACTGGTTCAATCGGAAAAAATGGCCGCGCTGGGAGGTCTTGTCGCCGGAGTGGCCCATGAAATCAACACGCCCGTCGGCGTGGGCATTACCGCGGCCTCCCATATGGAGACGGCAACCAGGGATTTCGAGAAGCTCTTCGAGTCGGAGCAGATGAAAAAATCGGATCTGCAGAATTTCCTGAACACAGCCAAGGAAGCCTCCCGTATCCTTCTCACCAATCTGTCCAGAGCGGCTCAGCTGATTCAGGGATTCAAACAGGTCTCGGTCGATCAGAATACCGGCGGCAAGCGGGTTATCGATTTTGCCGAATACATCGACAAGATCCTTATGAGCCTTCATCCGAAAATCAAGGTCACCAAGCACAAGATTACGGTCAACTGCCCGGAAAAACTCAACGTCGATACTTTTCCCGGCGCCATATCGCAGATTCTCACCAATCTCATCGTCAACACCCTGACCCACGCTTTCGATGAAGACGATGCGGGTCATATCGTTATCGACGTCATCGAAAAAGAGAGGCATATCGATATTACCTACAGCGATGACGGGAAGGGGATCGAGCCATCCCATCTCAATCATGTTTTCGATCCCTTTTTTACAACGAAAAGGGCCAGCGGCGGGACGGGGCTGGGGATGAATATCGTTTACAACCTGGTCACCCAGAAGCTCGGCGGGCAGATCACCTGCGAAAGCAAGCCCGGAGAGGGGACGAAATTTCATTTTACGATTGAGAAGTGAGAGCGCCGTTTCCCTGAACATAACATAGGAAAAATTCCTATATACACAGGAAGCCCCGGACTAGCAAAATTGAAATGATATCATTTTTCACCAGAAGAGGAGCCTGCCTGATGAGTAAAAAAATTATTGTTTTTTTTACAGCAATTCTGACCTTGATTATTTCTTGCCGGAATCCGGTACTGGAGGTGGATATCATCGAGCCCGGTATTCCATCCATATCCCCCTCGGGCGGGCAGTTTTCCAGCTCATTTCTCGATATCAGTATTTCCTCAGAAGAGGGAGCCTCTATTTACTACACTCTCGATGGCAGTACGCCCAGCGAACAGTCCAACAGATTTACAGGAGCTTTCCGGATTATCGATGATTCCGTGATTGTAAAAGCCATTGCTGTTGTGGATGGAAACGCCAGTTCTGTCGCTCAGGCTTCATTTATGCTGAATTACGGCCGCAGCTCCGATCAGCTGGGAATTATCAAAGGCCGCGTCGCCTTACCGGCCGGTATCAATATACCTCTCGAATCAGTGCAGATCTACAGTGACCTCGATCCGAACTATATCGTTTCGCCCGATTCCTCCGGGGCTTTTTATCTGGAGGGTCTTGATCCCGATAAATCCTATACTCTCTATCTGACCACTTCTGATGTCGGCATCATCCGCAGCCGGGCTGTATCCGGGGAAGTTGTCAGTGAATATGCAAAGCAATTGACAGATGTCAAACCGAGCGAAGGGGCCGGAACCGACCTCAACCTGGTCAAGCTGAAACTGAC
Source organism: Spirochaetales bacterium (assembly GCA_016936555.1). GTDB lineage: Bacteria > Spirochaetota > Spirochaetia > DSM-2461 > DSM-2461 > Spirochaeta_F. Next base: position 65,732 of record JAFGXR010000037.1, read on the forward strand.
GGGAAGCCTGAGAATCAGCGCGACTCTCTTTGATAAATTCGGAGAGGCTGAAACCGATAACACCGGAGTTCTCGTCTATATCCCCGGCACATCTTTTTCCGCTTTCACCGATTCGGACGGTCATGCCTATCTGCCCTCTGTTCCCGAAGGTGTCTATACTATAAGGGCGGAAAGAAGCGGCTATACTTTTGTCGAGCGTGAAGAGATTACAATTCTCTCCGATAGTGAAACCGATTTGAGCTCCGAGCCCTTCAATCTCTATACAGGGTCCGGATCTGTCACGGGAACAGTCGTTTTCTCCGATTCCGTTTCCGCTGACGTAATCCAGAGTTATGAAGGGATAACAGTTCTTCTGAAAAATATTCAGGACAGTACCATCACTTATACACTGACCAGTGATGCCGATGGAAATTACTCCTTTTCCGGCATAGAGCCGGGGGCTTACATGGCTCAGTTTACCCTGAGCGGATATCAGACAAAAGTCGTCGAAGATATCAATGTCATTGGCGCCAGGGTCAGTACTGTCGAGACAGTATATCTGATACCCGTAGGCGGCGCGATGAGCGGAACCGTTACGCTTTCCGACGGCGGAGAGAACGGCCATGGGGGCATTACAATTCTGGCTGAGCATGTGAGCGGGACAAGAACCTATTCTACCGTAACGAACAGCGCCGGAGAGTTTTTATTCGCCAATCTGGCCGCGGGAACCTATAGCGTGACCGCAAGCCGCGTCGGTTATTCAAGCCGCATTATCGCCGGGCTATCTGTCATAAGCGGACAGAATTTGACCGGTATTCTATTCGATCCTCTCGTGGAAACGGTTGGAACCGTTACCGGTATCGCAACCCTTGAAGGATCATCCGATTCATCGGGAATTTCAGTGCTGGCTACTCACACAACCGACAACACATTAAGCTATTCGTCCGTAACAGATGTTAACGGCGTATATATTTTATCCGATGTGGAACCGGGGACTTATCGCATTCAGCTTTCCTATCCCGGTTATATAACCAAGGCCGACCTGAGTATAACGGTCAATAACGATCTGGTCGTCACCGTTCCTTCATGGAATATGCAGTCCAATATGGCCCGCATTTCCGGGACAGTTCTTCTGGAATCGGCTCTCGAACACTCGGGAGTTACTGTCCTCGTCATCCGTCAGGATGTTGTACCCGCCGAGACGGCAACCGCAGCAACCGATACGCAGGGACGCTTTTTCACGTCCAATCTTAATCCGGGAACCTACAGGGTTCAGGCTTCGAAAGACGGGTATCAGACTGTTACCGGTGACCCGCTTATTGTATCATCAGGGCAGTCCAACGGGGATACTGAACTGACTCTTCCCGTATCGACGAGAAGCATATCAGGTCAGATCCTTCTGGAGGACAGCACTAATCACAGCGGTATAAAAATTACGGCGACCAACCTGGACAATCCTTCGCTGATTTATTCCGCTCTGAGCAACAGCAGCGGTTATTTCGCCCTTGCGTCCATGCAGCCCGGAAGCTACCTTCTCGCCTATTCGAGAGAGAATTACGTGGACTTTTCCCCTGAGACGGTAGACCTCAGCGCTTCCAGCTCCACCTCTCTGGCTGCTGTTACTCTGGAACTCCAGAGGGGAAGCATTACCGGTATCGTCACGCTTGAAGGAAGAATCGATCATTCGGGAATCACTGTTACGCTCCCCGGGACGGAATACGAAACCCTGACAGATATCTCGGGAAGTTATACCTTCGATGTCCCGGCGGGGAACTACCCCGGCGGTGTCCGGTTTTCCAGAACCGATTTTCAAATTTCCGCCGAAACGGAAACCGTCACGGTTCTGAACAATTCGACTTATGCCGTCCCGACCCATGAAATTCCGGCCACTCATAACAGGGTGAGCGGAGAGGTCAATCTGGAGGGGACCGATGATAACAGCGGAATTCTCGTCGTTCTGGAAGGAACAGACTTTTCCTTTAATACAGAGATTGATGGCGTATTTCAGTTCGATCATGTCCCTCTGGGAACTTATACCCTCCGCCTCTCCAGGGAAAACACGCCCGATGTGACAGTTCAGGTTGATGTCATTCCCGCCGAAGCCATAGAAACCGGTCTTTTGAATATGCGGCCCAATGCCGCCAGTATAGAAGGATATGCGGAACTGAATCAGATGAGCAGTCATGGAGGCGTTACCGTAACGGTAACGACCGCGGGAATCACCGGAACACTGTCAACGACGACTAGCCCCGACGGGTATTTTTACCTGGGGAATCTTCTCTCCACGGGAAGCCATACCGTTGTGTTCAGCCGTACGGGCTGGGAGAGTGAAACGTTAACCGTCGATGATCTGACGCCGCTGGAAATCCGCGACCTGACGGGAGAGGGAACAGTGCTTCTTTCGGATACAACAGCGCCGGATCTGAGCGATCTGGCGATCAACGATAAATCTACCATTACCAGCAATCCCGAAGTGACGATTGAAATAACCGCTGAAGAGCGGGGGAGCGGTATAGACCGCATGCAGATAAGCTGGGACGGTACGTTCGATACGGAACCCTTTGAACCCTATTATCCCACTTTTTCCCGAACCCTGCCGGGAACGGGGAACGGAGACAGGACCCTTTACATCCGCCTCCGCGATTATGCCGGGAATGTCTCCAATTCCCTCAATACTTCGATTCTGCTCAGCGATCAGGTGAAAACCTACTCCGGCGTTCTGGGTGATGCGGACCTTCTCTGGGAGGCGTCGGAAGGGGTCGTCATAATTGCCGGGAACCTTCTGATTCCCGAGGGAAAGACATTGGTTATCCAGCCGGGCGTAGAGATCCGGTTCAACGGGGATTTTTATATCCGGATTGATGGAACGCTCAGTGCCGTGGGTACGGAAGCCTCCCCGATCGTCTTTACCACATCCGGTGATTTCGCCGGCCAGTGGAGCGGAATTATCGCCGGCGATTCGGCGGCTCTGCAGGTGAGTGATGATTATAGTTTTGACTTGATCAGCGGCAGCGAGATTGCCTATGCCCGGATTCTGAATACGAAAAAAGGTGTTCAGGGACGGATGCTGGTCCGCGATTCCTATTTTGAGACTTCGGGTTATGTTACCAATTCTTTTACAGGATTTTTTGTCCGAAATGAGGTCCTGGGGCAGATTAGTTTTAACTCTGCCTATGTCTATAATAATCAATTTTTAGGAAGAAGAAGTGCAGAAAATGTTTGGATTAAAGCTGATGGCTCCAATTATACTGGTTGGGTTGCTGAGGGGTATTATTATGATGACGAAGGGAATTGGGTAAATGCTCCGGGAGAATATTACGGTGAAGAATGGGACAGTTCTTTAGAAAAGTATACATACTTTCAAGTCTTTATTCCGAGTGATTCCATTATTACCGGAGGAAGTTTTTCTTTATCAAATGGAAGTCTCGTAAACAACATTATTTCTTATTTTGATTATGTGGATATACAAAGTGTGTATACATACCAAGAGAATCAACGACAAAGGGGGGTACACTTTACGACTCTGGTTCACAATAATAAAATAGGTCTGGAGGATATTGCTTCTACGCAGAATCCATCGACCAACCTAATCCTTACTGAAACAAATGGAACCATAGATTCTAATTCTTCCTGGAATTCATTTGCTAATATAGCTTTCAGTAATATCTACGACAACTGGGGCAGTCCGGTCATCCAGACAGGATCAGACAGAGATGATTATCGATCCTATAACTTCCGCAATAACTTCTGGGGATACGATAAAACCCTGGAACTGGAATCTGTCGGGGCTCATAGCGATGTCTCCTTTATCGAAGACTACTATGACGACTTTAACATTTCGGAAATCGATTATTCCGACTGGGCCGATGAGCCCTGGGATTTTGCCGGATACCGCGGCGATGCTTTTGTCGATTTCTCCGCGGCCCTAAGCGGCGGAGCTGTCGATCTCGGGTCTGATCGATTTGAAGCCGTCATTGGAACACCGGTAGAACTGTCTCTTTCCATGTGGACCAATAATTCAGGAAGCCGTTACAGAATCGCTCAGACGATAAAGCAACCATCTTTTCTGTAAAATCAGAAAAAAGTTAATCAGCCTCCATATCCAGATACCGTTTTCCTGTTTCCCAATCTTC
>JAFGXR010000038.1 GCA_016936555.1 Spirochaetales bacterium
GTGGAAGTCGATATCGAAGATAAAAAACAGATGGACCGTCTTTACGGTAAGTTAAAAGATATCCCCTATATTAAATACGCTATCTGATGAGAATCTGTTTTATAAAAAGGGGCTGTTGCAAAAGTTGAATAATTCTATTCCGCCCCTCAACCCCGGCCCTCACAAAGGAGAGGCCGGGTGAGGGCTGTGTCGATGGATTGGTGCGACAGCCCCCTGTTTATCAGTCCTTTTCGATCCGAATCAGCTCGGAATTAACCTGGTAGATAAACCCTTTGCTCATCATGTCGGGAGCCATGCCCGCCAGTTTTTCCAGTGATGCGTTTTTGATCATGCCGAACATGGCGTGCTCGAACATGGGGGCCATATGCTTTTTCAGAACCGCTTCTCCCTCAGGGTTTTTAAGAATGTGAGAGATCTTATCCTTTACGGAGTAACGTCCCTCGGGGAAAACCAGTTCGGGAACATCGTCGCCGTAGTCCGAAGCGAACCAGTTTTTCACTTCGCCGATGGGGTTGGATTTGCTGTCGCTGCATACATAGGATGCTTCCGGTTTGGACTGTCCTGTGAAGATCGCCGTGTCGACGAGGCCGCCGCTTCTGGCTACGACCACATTTGAGCCTTTTTTCAGTTTTACATCTGTGAAGAGCGCGATATTTTCAACAGCTTTAACGGTTCCCGCCGATTTGCCGTTGACGATCAGCTCCACTTCCTCTCTGTTTGTGATGACAGACAGGTCTGTTCTGCCCTTGACTCTTTTCTCGTATCTTTTCGATGCGATGTGGAGGACTTCTTTATCGGACCAGTAGGACTGGTAGATGTAGAAGGAATCCTTCCGGGTCTTTCTGTCGTGGGTCACGAGCCCTTTGTTGTTCATACCCTGAACGCCGCCTTCGTCTCTCATATCCGAAGCGAAGTCGAACATGTTCCACACATAGGTTCCCCAGATCCAGGGACGGGCGTTGAAGGCTTTCAGGATTTCGTGGTGATAATAGGTCTGGTATTCTTCCGTGTAGTCGCTCTTTTCCGGTTTATCCGTGTGATAGTCCAGAACGGCTTCGCACCCGTATTCGGTAATTCCCAGGGGAATATCGGGGTTCTCGCTGTGGAATTTGTCGAGCCAGGTTCCCATGGCGTCCGTTTCGTCGTAGTACCAGCCGTAGTATTTGTTGTATCCGATGATATCGGTGTAGCGGTTCATCGGGTCGTCATCGGGATGCTGTCCCACCTGGGCCTGGGCTGTCAGACGGTTCGGATCGAGGCTTTTTGTCAGTTCGTTGAGTTTTCTGACGGTGTTCATGATGACTTCATCATTTCCGGCGATGGTAATCTCGTTCTGAACGCCCCACATGGCGATAGAGGGATGATTGATGTTCTGTTTGACCAGCTCCTCCATCTGGCTCAGGGCATTGGCGCCTGAGAGGTCCTCGGAGGACGGCATGCTGATATAGGGGATTTCCGCCCAGGTGATGATCCCTTCGCGGTCGCAGAGGTCGTAGAAATACCGGTTGTGCTGATAGTGGGCCAGTCTGATCGAATTGGCTCCCATTTCGCGGATAATGGCTATATCCTCTTCCATTTCCTTCGGTCCCAGGGCCCATCCCATGTCCTTTCTGTCCTGATGGCGGCTGACGCCCTGTAGATCAACCACTTCGCCGTTGAGAATGAATCCCCTGGCGGGATCGACGGCAACGGACCGGAGTCCCAGAGGGATTCTTCTGAAATCGCTAATTTTCCCATGGGAGAGAAGATCAATTTCAAAAGAGTACATATAAGGGTCGACCGTCCCGTTCCACAGACGGGGCGAAACAACTTCCAGGGAAATTTCATGTTCTTTCCCTGACGTTTCGGCCACAACGGTTCCCCGGTGATCGACCAGTCTCAGCTGGAGCTCATAATCATCGCTGCCGGAGACTTCCGAGGCCACTCTCAGGAGAGCGGTTTCCTCCGATACGGCATCCTGATGAACGTAAACACCTTCGGATCCGCAATCATCAAGACTGAAATGAACGGGATTGACAACCACTATATTCACATCGCGGTAGAGTCCGCCCATAAAGGTAAAGTCGGCCATCAGAGGATAGATATCCTCGTAGTGGGCGTTATCGACGCGGATTTCCAGATCGAAGGGCTTGTCTGACTGGACAATTTCCGATATCTCGAAGCGGAAAGTGGAATATCCGCCTCTGTGAACACCCAGCTTCTTTCCGTTGAAGAGAACGGTGGCTATGCTGTTGGCCCCTTCTGCTTCGACATAGACTTTCTGTCCTTTTTCGAATGAAACAGACAGACTTTTTTTGTAGGAACATTCTCCTCTATAGTAATTGTTCCCTCCGTTCTGCCCGTCAAGGCCGTTCCATGTATGGGGTAGGGTGACAATTTCAGGAGCTTCGTTCTCCTTCTGGAATGTCCAGGTGTTGTTGATATTGATTCGCTTCATGTCATTTGATCCTTATTTAATAGAGCAGACATATTCCGGTCCGCCCGGTATGTATTTTTTTTCCTTTTCAGGCTTCGGCGCTGATTGCCGCGGTGACTTCAGCCTGTTTTTCCGGAGTCAGGTTCCAGATAAAAAAGTAGGCTAAAAAGGCGATCGCCATCCCTATGGCCGGAACGCCGAGAGAGAGGAATTTGATTCCCGTCAGCGTTGTCTGGCTCTGCTGAGCTGCGCCGGCTACATATCCGAAAGCGGAGATGCCCACTCCGGAGATGAATCCTGCGAAAGCCTGTCCCATTTTCCTGACAAAAGAGTAAAGCCCGTAAATGGCTCCTTCCTGCCTTGAGCCGGAAAGGTACTGGTTGTAATCGATACAGTCCGATACCATTCCCCAGACAATCATGTTGGGAATCATCATAAAGAATGAGGCCAGTAAGGTTCCCGCCAGATAGAGCCACACATTGTCGGGCAGGGCGAACAGGATGGCGAAAAGAGCCGCCGAGATCAGGCTTGATACCCATGTGACTTTTTTGACACCGAAATTCCGTACCAGTTTCGGAGCAACAGGTGAAACGAGAAGCATGGGGACGATCATCACAACGCCTGTCAGTCCCATCAGCTCAAGGGCTCCGAGGTTGTCCCTGAAGTAGTAGATGCTCACGCTTCCCTGAATGAGAAGACCGGTCAGCATGGCAATGGAAGCCAGAGAAATGGACTGGAACGGTCTGTTTTTCGTCAGAACCGCAAAGCTGTCGCTTATTTTGAACTTCCTCTGGGCTTCCGCCTTGGTTTCGACTTTCTCCTCAACGGCCAGATAGCTGACGATATAGGAGGCGAAAGCGATAAGGCCGAGGATAATCATAATGATGAACCACGCTTTGGCCTGTTCTTCGGCGAACTGCACCAGGAAAAGAGGTACGATAACTCTGGGGAAAATACTACCGAAAAGGCTTCCCAAACCTCTGGAAACGGAGAGCTTGGATCTTTCAATAGGATCCTGTGTCATAACGGCGGCCAGGCCTCCGTAGGGGATGTTTATAAAGGTGTAGGTCATTCCCCAGGCGATGTAAGTGACATAAGCCCAGATCAGTTTTTGTGTCATGGTGAAATTTGCCGGAGCGATAAACATCAGTACCCCGGCGACAATGACCGGCCAGCTTCCTTTCAGAAGGTAGGGACGGAATTTTTCCGCTTTTCTGCCCGCTCCGTTGAGTTTCTTCAGCCGCTTGACGAAAGCCTTGTCGGCCAGTCCGCCCATGATCGGGTCGTTAATGGCGTCCCAGATTCTGGCAATGAGAAAAAGAGTTCCCGCCGCGGCGGCGGTTATTCCCAGGACATCGGTGTAAAAGGCGAGGAGAAAACCGGCTGACATGCCGAAAGTCAGACTGTTGGCCAGGTCTCCCATGCCATATCCGAAATAATTTTTAAAAGAGAGTTTTTTCATGAAAGTTCCTCTTATTTTCATTTTTCTCAATTACATAACAGAAATAGAGTTATCACATGGATTTTATTTACCAGAATAGCACTGATTTGATTATAATAGGACTATGGATCATCAAAAAATTGATTTTATTCATAATTTAACGGACCTGGAGGTTCGGTTTATACCACGGGACAGGATTGATGAAATCTCCGCGGTCTATCCTGGCGCGAAGCCCTACCCCGAAAACGGGAAAGTGGAACTGATCCGAGATTCCGGGGGGGTGAGGTTTATCAGTTCCGTTTACGAATCGGGTATTCTCCTCACCGGACCCTTCATCATGGAAGGCGATCCCATTCCCCGTTTTGGCGGCAGTAAACTGACCGGTATAGAACTGCCGGCGCGCTCGGAAACGAAAGTCCATTCCTATCTGACAGTCCTGAAGCTCCTGAGCCAGCAGAAGGAACTTCCCGGGGTTGATGCGGAGAGCCGGATAGAGACTCATAACCCCGTCTTCGAGGAAAGTTACCGGCCCGATTTCAGACTTATCGACGGAAGGTATGAATGGGAGAGGAAAATCAGACATTTCATAGCTCTGGGGGATCGCACATCGATAAAAAATATTCTGCCCGAACTGGAAGAGGGCTTCGATTTTACATCACGGCTGCCCCATAATCCCGTAAGGGCTTATAAAAATATGGCGATAGTCATGAATTCTATCGGGCGTTTGAGCGCGGAAAAAGGGGGGTTGCCTCCTTTTCTTCTCCACAGTCTGTCGGAAAGCATTTCCATTCAGATCGAAAAACTTTCCTCATTAAAGGAAGTTATACAGTATACGACCCGGATCCCCCTGAAATACTGTGATGCCGTACACAACTTCGGAATAGAAAATCACAGCGCGGTCATAGTCAAAGCCTGTCACTATATTCTGGAGAATCTTCATGAAAGGATCCGGTTGGACGATCTGGCGGAACATACGGGAACAAGCAGATCCTATCTGTCGAGAAGGTTTCATCAGGAAACCGGAAAAACAGTTTCAGCGTATATGCGGGAGAAGAGAATCCTCGAAGCTAAATGGATGCTCCGTTACAGCGGTGAATCGGTAACCGGCGTGGCTCTGTCTCTGGGATTTGAAGATATCAATTATTTCAGCCGTCTCTTCCGTAAAGAGACGGGGATCAGTCCGAGCCGGTATAAAAGCCGGTACAGCAGTGATGATTTTGACGGACTGCCCGGCTAGATGATCTATTTTCTCCTGTCAAGGGGAAGTGTAATGGTAAATCTGGTTCCCTGGCCCGCAGATGAATCCACTTTAATTTTCCCTTTATGGTTCTCCGTAATAATAAAGTAGGAAAGACTCAATCCCAGTCCCGTGCCCACACCGACCTGTTTTGTTGTGAAGAAAGGTTCGAATATTCTTTTCTGTACATCGGCATCCATGCCTTTTCCGTTATCTTCTATGGAAATTACGATATTTTCTTCATTTTGGTCCCTACCGATCTCTATGGTAAAGCAGGGATCCCTGTTCAGGTCGGGTTCCATAGCCTGCGCGCCGTTTTTCAATAAATTCAGGAGCACCTGTTGAATATTGGTTCTCTCGCAGAAAATCGGGGGAAGATTCTCTTCGTATGTTTTTACGATCCGTATCTTTCTGAAATCATAGCTGTTTCCAACGTTGTAGTCAGCAGCAGCCAGAGTGAGAACGCTGTCCATAATTTCCCTCGGATCCTCTTCGGAAAATTGAGAACTTTCCTTGCGGGCGAAAGAAAGTATATTTTTAACCAGATCGGAAATCCGCCGTCCCGCCGTATTTATCGAGTCGATAATCTCGGGAATCTTCCGTTCCTCCATATAGATCATAATCTGTTTCGGGCTTATTCCGGCTTTTTGCGCCGCTTCCTCATGGCTCTTTTTCCCTTCGCTTTTCAGCAGCCGGCTCTGAAGCACCGATACATTCTGAATCATTCCCGCCAGAGGATTGTTAATTTCATGGGCCATTCCGGCGGCCAGTCCGCCGATGGAGAGAAGTTTTTCGCTCTGAACCAGAGCTTCCTCCAGCTGAACTTCTCTGGTTACATCATCGATCCTGATAACAGCGCTTCGGATGCCAAGTGAGATAATGGGATATATCGTTATGGTTTCGCAGCGTATCCCCTTGTCCTTTCCTTCCGTTCTCCGCGATTTGTTTATGATTTCCCCTTTCCGGATGCACTGCTTTATTTCCTTCTCCGACAGGGGAATGTCATCGGCAATGGTGAGTATATCCCTGCCCAATGCCGCTTCCGTTTTTATACCGTAGTGTTTTTCCGTTTCCCTGTTCCACTGAGTAATCTTCCCCGAGTCGTCAATGGCCACAAAGAGAGAGGGCATGGAATTGAGTATTTCCGATAGATATGTTTCGGTTCTCTTCAGTTCCATAAGCTGCTGCCGGCGGATATGGCTGGTGCGGAGGGCAACAATCAGATAGAGAAAAGCCAGGATGACAAGCGCGTATAATACGTAAGCCCACCACTGTCTCCAGAGAGGGGGAGTAATGGTAAAATGAAGGGGTATGTCCATCTCTTTCCATTCCCTGCGGTCCATGGAAGCCTTGATTTTTAAGCTGTAACTCCCCGGCGGAATATTGGTATAAATGGCATAGCGCCGAGCCGAGGGAGCCCTCCACTCCCTGTCGAACCCTTCCAGCTTATAGGTATAGCTTATTTCCCTGCTTTCGAGATAATTCAGGGCGACAAAGTCGAAAGAGATGTAACGGGAATCGTTATAATCCAGTTTTATATCACCGGAAACCCGGTAGGGCGAAAGCTGATCATATTTTTCACCGCCGATTTCCATAGATGTAATATGAATCCGGGAAATGGGATTCTCTTTATCCGTCAGTGAGCTGTGGAATCTGTAAACCCTGTCCGCGGCACCGAAGTACAGCATATTGTCGGAACCCCGGACTGCTCCGGAGGTTATTTCCGGAGATTTGAGCCCGCTATCCCTGCCTATAATATCGATTTTTCCGCTTTCTCTGTCGTATATGGACAGACCGTATTTCGTACCGATCCATAGTTTCCCCGATTCTCCTTCGACCAGGGACATAATGAAGTTGTCCGAGAGGCCTTCATTTGTTGTAATATGGCTGAACGTTCCATCTTCATTATACCGGTTTATTCCGCCTCCGCCTGTTCCTATCCACATTTCCCCGTTCCGGGTTTCGAGGAGAAGCCTGACATTATTGCTGTTGATGCCTTCTCTGTTCTCCCTGTCCAGCAGAAACCTTGTGATCTTTTCCGTGTTTCTGTCCAGAAGGTTCAGTCCTTTATTCGTGGCGATCCAGAACTGGCCGTTTTGCCGTTCCAGGATGTCGTAGATCAGATTATCGGAAATTGAATTCTCATCATGGGGATCCATGGAGAATAATTGAATCCTGTCATTTTGCCTGTCGTAACGGATCAAACCTGAATTGTGGGTTCCCGCCCATATAATTCCTTCACTGTCCTCATAAACAGCGGTAAAGATAAAATACTCTGTTTCGGAAGAACCGGGCAGGAGGGCTTTCAGGTTTATACAGTGCATTTCATCTTTGAGAGGATCCCACATATTAAGGCCTTCATTGGTCGTAATCCAGATATTTCCCTTACTGTCTTCCATCATGTCGGCAATGATATTGTTTTCAATTCTGCGGTTTTCAGCAGCCGCTTCCCTGGAGAAGCGCGTTATGTTTCCATTTTGAGGATTGAACCGGTTGATTCCTTTATTGTAAATGCTTATCCAGAAATAACCTTCCCTGTCCTCCAGCAGAGCATTGACTTTCCCCTGATCAATGGCTGGGGCTTCCGGGTTGTCGGCGGAAAGAAAGTTATAATTCTGTTTCCGCGGGTTGAGAACGCTCACGCCTCCGCCATTGGTTCCCACCCACATCTCTCCGGCGTCATCGCGGAACAGGGAGTAGATGGTATCGGATTTCAGGGCGAGATCACTTGTGCCGCTCCGGAAAGAGACAACGGAATCGTCTGTTCTGTCGTAAATGAAGAGCCCTCCGCCCCAGGTCCCCACCCAGATTTTTCCCGAGCTGTCGACATCGATCGAATAGACGCTGTTGTCGGCAAAACTCTTATGGCTGAATGACCCTGTGCTGATGGTGAAAATCGAGAGACCTCCGCCCCAGGTCCCCACGAGCAGCGTATCGCTGTCCAGCTCGGTAATTTTCATAACGTATGGACTCGGGAATATATTGTAGTGGATGAAACTGTCGCTCTGTTCATCGTAGAGATCCAATCCTCCAAGAGATCCTACCCACAGGCGGCCTGATGAATCGGTGAACAGCGACCGGACGACACTATCCGCCAGGGACGCGGGATCATCTTCATCGTGAAAATATTTTGTGAACTCCCCGGAATCACTGTCCAGTCTGTTCAGTCCATCCAGTGTCGCGGCCCAGATCCGGCCGTGGCGGTCTTTTGCAACGGCGGTGACAATGCTGTTGCTGATGGAATTCTCAGAGTCTGTTTCATAGGAATAATTGGTAAATGTTCCATCGAGAGGACTGAACCGGGAAAGGCCGTTGTAGGTTCCTATCCAGAGAATATCCTCTTCATCGATATAGAGAGACTGGACGAGCTCGTGGGGGAGCGTGTTGGAATTAAAAGCGTCATGGCTCCACTTTTCGAAATTATATCCGTCATAGCGAAGAAGGCCGCTTTGTGTGCCGAACCAGAGAAAACCCCTGCTGTCCTGCTGGATCGAAGAGACTGAAGAATTGGGCAGTCCTTCCTCTCTCGAAATTGTATCAAAAAAATAGGCTTTCCCGGATCCATCCGCAAGAAGGGGGAAAGATATAACAACAACTGTGAGCAAAAGGAAAGATATTTTTCTCATATTTGAATTATATAATATTATCTGCAGTTTTTGGATCTTCGAGAGAAAAAATCAGTCTTCGATAATGATTCCCAGCGGACTGAGCAGATTGACCACATCGGGATAGGAGAATTTCGCCCCCTTTACTTTATTCTCTCCCGGATGGAAGGCGTAACCGGATGCCCCTTTGAAATTGGCTTTCTCCAGATTACAGCTGCTGAATTTTGTATCTTTAAACGTACAGTCTGAAAAATCCGCTTCATACAACCGGGTATGGGCGAATTCGCAGTCGTTGATTGTGCACTTCCGGAAACTCTTCCCCGCCAGATCCTGATCGCTGAAGAAGCTGTGGGCGATTACCGTCTCTTCGAAATCGGGATTGAACTGATAGCGGTTGCAGTCGTGAAAGTTGATCCCCTGGAACCGGCAGTCCTTGAAAAGGCAGTTCGAAAACCCGGTGCCTTCGACTTTCACCAGGGAAAAATCGCAATTTTCAAAACGGCAGTTCCGGAAAACGGTACCGGTGAAGGTGCTGTCGCTGAAACGGCAGAAGCGGAAAATACAGTCGCTGAATGTCATTTCATCGAGTTCCACTGAAAAGAGAGTCTGTTTATCGAAGATTTCCTCTTCGAAATCGGTCATAAGTGTAGATGCTAAATCCATGGATCAAGAATAGACAGATTCGCGGGACTGAGCAAGACTGTTCAGTCTGATAAAATCCTCTTCCTTATGCAAAAAAACATCCACTATGAGGGGATCGAAATGTTTGCCTGCCTGGGAAATAATAATCTCCCTCGCCTGTTCATGGGGATAGGCCTTCTTGTAGGGACGATCCCAAGTCAATAACCTTTACTATGAATAAATTTAGTTGAATTCCACCGGGAATTCAAATTATCTCTGCGGGGAAGAATTGACAGCGCAAAGGCTTACGGGAGATAATGAAATCCCATGAAGAAGTATATATTTGTTACGGGCGGAGTGTGCTCCAGTCTCGGTAAAGGTATTGCCGCTGCTTCTCTTGGGAGCCTCCTTGAGACTCGCGGCCTGCGGGTTTGTATGATCAAAGTCGATCCATATCTCAATGTCGATGCCGGCACAATGAGTCCCTTCCAGCACGGAGAAGTCTATGTAACCGATGACGGTGCGGAAACGGATCTCGATCTGGGAAATTACGGGCGGTTTACCTCCTCCCGGCTCAGTAAAGCCCATTCCATTACAACCGGTCAGATCTACCAGTCTGTCATTAATAAGGAAAGGGAAGGGAAGTATCTGGGAAAATGCGTCCAGGTCGTGCCCCATATTACCGATGAGATCAAGAGCCGGATCTATAAACTGGGCGAAGCGGAAGATGTGGATGTCACAATCGTCGAGATCGGGGGAACCGTCGGAGATATCGAGTCCATACCCTATCTCGAGGCTGTCAGACAGGTCATACACGAAAAAGGGAAAACCCATACGCTATCGGTCCATCTGACCCTGGTTCCCGAAGTCACGGGGGGAGAGGTCAAGACCAAGCCGACCCAGCACTCGGTCAAGGAGATGAGAGAGATCGGTATCCAGCCCGATGTCCTTCTCTGCCGCTGTAAAAACGAGCTCGGCGATGATCTGAAGAAAAAAATCTCGCTTTTTACCAATATCGATTTCGACTGTGTTCTCTCGGCACATGATGTTAATACGACTATTTACGAGATTCCCGTCATTTATAACCAGCAGGGGCTATGCGAAGTCGTTGTCCGTAAACTGGGACTGAAAACCGGAAAGGCCAGACTCGGGGAATGGCAGAAAGTCGCCGATTCCTATAAAAACGCGGAGAAAACCGTCAATATCGCCATGGTCGGTAAATACATCGAACTGGCCGATGCCTACAAATCCATTGACGAAGCGGTGGTGCACGGTGCCCTTGCCAACGGCGTCAAAGTCAATATTATAAAAATCGACTCGGAGAAACTGGAAAACGGCCTTACGCCCGATGAGCTTCTGGCCGGTGTCGACGGCATCCTCGTGCCCGGCGGATTCGGAGAGCGGGGTATAAACGGTATGGTTCTGGCGGCGAAATTCGCCAGAGAGAACAAAATACCCTATCTGGGGATCTGCCTGGGCCTTCAGATTATGGTTATCGAGTACAGCCGCCATGTCCTGGGACTGGAAAAAGCCAACAGCTCCGAATTCAAGCCCGACGGAGAGCACAGCGTCGTCACACTGCTGGAAGAGCAGGTCGATGTAACGGCTTTCGGCGGGACCATGAGGCTGGGACTCAGCAAATCCAAGCTGGAGAAGGGCACGAGAATTGAAAAAGCCTACGGATCATCCGAAGCCTGGGAAAGACACCGCCACCGTTATGAAGTGAATAACAAATACAAGCAGCAGCTGATGGATGCCGGACTTGTTATTTCGGGATACACGCCCGACGGTTCTCTTGTCGAAGCTGTGGAATGGTCCGATCACCCCTGGGGCGTCGCCGTTCAGTTTCATCCCGAATTCACATCCAAGCCCGTTAAGGCCGGACCGCTCTTCAAGGATTTTGTGAAAGCGGCAGCCCGGTAGAATCAGGATAAGGCTGTTGCAAAAGGCTGAATAACGGACTTTTGCAACAGCTCCTTTTTTTTATTTTGATGCGGATTTCGTACTTGATTCCATAATAATATTGTTTTCTTAAATAAACCCTTTGTTTTTATACCTGAAATATTTCCATAACTCCATCTGGTTGAATAATACGTATTCAAAAATCAGGTAAAAAAAGGTGATAATATTAAAAGAATCAACTTTAAATCTATAAATATACAATAATATCTAAAAAAATGATTTTGTATTGTTATGTAGAAACGAATAATCATTGACATAGTGTGAATATCGAAATGATAATGTCTCATCTTACTAATACGTTCCAGGTGGAGGAGATCGTATGAGCTATACAAACAATGTTTTTGAATTGGTGAAGAAAAAAAATCCGGGGGAGCCGGAGTTTCATCAGGCTGTCGAGGAAGTATTGACTTCTTTAGCACCGGTAATTGACAGACATCCCGAATACCGGGATGCGAAAATACTGGAAAGAATAACGGAACCGGAAAGAGTCCTTATGTTCCGGGTTCCCTGGTTCGACGATAGGGGAGAGGTTCAGGTTAACCGCGGCTTCCGGGTTGAGTTCAATAGTGCCATCGGTCCTTATAAAGGGGGGCTCCGATTCCATCCTACCGTCAATTTAGGAATTCTCAAGTTCCTGGGATTCGAGCAGATTTTCAAAAACTCCCTGACGACGCTTCCCATGGGCGGAGGGAAAGGCGGATCCGACTTCGATCCCAAGGGGAAATCGGACAATGAGGTTATGCGGTTCAGTCAGTCCTTCATGACGGAACTCTCGCGGCATATCGGTCCCGATACAGATGTTCCTGCCGGTGATATAGGTGTCGGCGGAAGAGAGATCGGTTATATGTTCGGTCAATATAAGAGACTGACAAATCAGTTTTCAGGCGTTTTGACTGGTAAAGGTCTCAACTGGGGTGGATCGCTTATCCGACCGGAGGCTACCGGCTATGGATCGGTCTATTTTGCCTCGGAAATGCTGAAAACCCGTGGAGATTCTATTGAAGGGAAAACCTGTGTGGTTTCCGGTTCGGGAAATGTGGCACAGTATACCGTGGAGAAAATCAATCAGCTGGGCGGCAGAGTTGTCACCTTGTCTGATTCTTCGGGCTTTATTCACGATCCCGCAGGGATCGATGAGAAAAAACTGCAGTTTGTCATGGAGCTTAAAAACATCAGAAGAGGCCGCATAAGCGAATATGCAGACAAATTCGGCGTGAAGTATTATGCTGATCAGCGTCCCTGGGGAATCCCCTGTGACGCGGCCTTTCCCAGTGCCACTCAGAATGAAATCGATGCATCGGATGCGCAGACTCTTTTGGACAACGGGTGCTTCGTCGTATCCGAAGGAGCGAATATGCCTACTTCCCGGGACGGCGTGGACAAGTTTCTCAAGGCGGGAATACTTTATGGCCCCGGCAAGGCGGCCAATGCCGGCGGCGTAGCCACTTCGGGGCTGGAGATGAGCCAGAATTCGGCGAGACTGTCCTGGTCCCGGGAGGAAGTTGACAGGAAGCTGCACAATATTATGATCCGCATTCACGAAGAAGCCTACAGCGCGGCGAAAGATTACGGCCATGAGGGCAATTATGTTCTGGGAGCCAATATCGCCGGTTTTGTCAAAGTAGCCGATGCTATGCTTGATCAGGGGCTTGTGTAAAGTACAGTACGCCGATCTGGTCAACCGGATCGGCTGCCATCCGGAGGTTTCTGCCGGATAGCCGGAACTCCAGAATATGTATGATATGAGCCCATTTCGCTTTATCCGGCAGGAAATCGGCAAGCTTGTTGGTTTCGTTCAGAAGAATTTCATTGTTGAAAATATTTCCCGGCCTATTGTTAAAATATCCGGCGTAAACCATGCCGGTTTCAATCATCTCATTAAAAAAATGTGTACCCAGAGAAAGGTCCGGAACAAGGCCTTCGTGCATCGTGTCTATTTCAATTATGGCATAGGCTCTCCGGATCTCGGAAAAAGAGACCGGTACTCCCAGAGAAGGTGTACTGGTTCCCCATCGTCCCGGGCCGATGAGAACGGTTTTATGCTCCGTCCCGGTTTTTTTGAGCAAAGAGCCGATTATTCTGGCAACCGCATACCGGTCCTGATCGGGCAGTGTTCCGTAATTCCCGGGATCGACATAGATTATATAGTCTATATCGCATATCCCGCTTCGGCCTACGACGGCCCCGCAGGCTTTCATCAGCAGGTTCTTCTCTTTTATCTCAGGAATGCGGACATCCATGATATCGTGTTCATCCACCTGGAAAGGCCGGCATTGGACCAGACATATTTTGTAGTCACCCGGGGTGAAAAAGTTGCAGGTGAATTCAATGTCTATATTGGAGCCGTATATTTTTTTTATCGTATTAAGGGTGCCGGAGATATCCTGAATGAATTCGGTCTCTTCTATCAGGTTCTCGAAACTCAGATACCACTCTGCTTTTGGCGGCAAACCTCTCTCTCTATAGTAACGTTCTGCCTGTATATCTCTTGAGCCGAAGAGATTCATATGAGTTTCCATTGGGCAGATCTCTTCAAAATCACATTTTCCGAAGATATTCTGCTCGAGATTGAGCAAATCCACTTTTTTCTGGGAATATTTTTTTTTCTCGCTCGAATTGGATTCGGGGCGCATGGAAGGGGCGTTCAGGGCTATCACCCTCGTGTAATCATTGTCCGAGCGATCCACGGCCCGGGTTCCCAGCCCGTAGACGAGACGTATCATTCCCGACCTGGGATCTATTTCCCTGTTCCAGGCATAAGGGTTGAATGAAAAGCCGACTCCCGAGAGCTGGGGCAGGAAATAGGGACCTCTCGGGATGCCGGATACTCTCTGTATTAAGAGCGGCATCTGCTCGTCCCTGTCCAGTACGCCTCTGGATTTTCTGTAGAGAAGCGCTTCTTTGCTCATTGTACTGGCATAAACGGTTTTTATGGCTCTTATCAGATTTTCAAGTCTTTTCTTTCTTGTCCCCTGATTCGGGCAGAATACGCTTTCGTACTTGCCGGCGAAAGCATTTCCGAAAGCATCCTCGAGAAGACTTGAAGAGCGGACGATAATAGGTGCCTGTCCGTAATAATCGAGCAGGTCGGTTAATCTTTGAATGATATATTCGGGGAAAACACCGTCCATTATTTTTTTTCTCGCGCTTTCTATGTTGTTCAGGAAAATAGAAGGATCCTTCTGCTCCTGTTTTGTCCACCAAAGCCCGTTATCTATGAGAAATGTGTAAAAAACATCAGAGCCGATATAGAAGGAATCGTGCTTTTCCAGTTTATTGTAAAGAGCAGGGTTTTCAGCTCGTAGAACGGCATGGGCAAGGATGACCCCCACTGATTTTCCTCCGACAAATCCTGTGCCGATCATTCTTTTCCATAAACTGATAATATCATTGAGTGTAAGATACTTCGCCGCAATAGACAGAAGCTTCTCGTCCCTGGACAGAATGTATTTCTGAAGTCTCGCTGTCAGTTCCTGTGCTTTGGTCGATATAATTCCGTTTTTTTTAGTCTCTTCAAGTATTTCTTCCGCGCTCAGGAACATGCGGTCCCACAGTCCGATCATTCTGTAACTGGCCGAACGCAAGCCGGGCCAGGGAGAAGCGAAAAGTATTTCAGTAATGTTAAGGCTTTCTCCAATCATGGTCAGGCTGTCTTCAAGTTGCCTGTGAAGGCGGTACATACAGCTGCTGTAGCGGTCGCTGATATTGAAGGGCTTAATATATCGCACGTCATCATGATTGTAGACATCTATGAGTATCTGGGTTGTGTCGGAAATGAACTGCTCGGCGTGAAAGGAGTGTTTGTGACGCATAAAGGAGAAGTATGCCAGGGAATCCTGGCGGTGCAGCTTCGGACAGATAAGCTTGAAAAAATTTCCGATCATTCGATCGCTGTAACAGTTCTGCGGCATAAGAGACATGGAATCGAAAATGTAATTCCCTTCCACTCCTCTCGAAATCAATCGGAATACTTCGACTGCAAACTGTTCGAAGCCTTCTCTCGGATCCAGGTTAATTATCGTAATTCCCGGAGCCGGCATAAGGAGAGGGGGGTGATCGGCAAAACGGAAATACACGATCTCCAATCCGCTTTTCCGGACAAACCGGCAGAATCGGTCTACATAGAATCTGTAATCGTCAATCGAATCTACCCGCCAGACGACATTGTCGCCCTGCCGCAGGCCGGCCAGCAGGTTGTCCAGATCGGCGATACCTGTAGAAATTTTAACCCTGTCTGCAGACGGCATGTTTCACCCCTTTCTTTCTGTTTTGTATATACCGGATTAAAGTTTAGCATATATTGATAAAACAGGATCAACTTTCCTGAAAAAAGCTTTTTGCTTATCTGATTGGTTTTTTTGTATTCTTATATATAAGAACATAGTCCCATTTTTGAGACAGAAAGTCTTTTTTCTAGAATACAATTTCCAGTTTTATATGATTATATGCTGGATTCAGTGTAATTAAATATGAATAAATACTTAATTTACTTAACAAATACTGAAAAAATTGATTTTTTCTCTTGCATTACTTTTTCGTTTCCTGGAAAATCTGGTAAACACTAGTTTTCCAGGGGATATGTCTATGTTAGAGAAAAAAGGTTTATACGATCCTAAACACGAACACGATGCCTGCGGTGTCGGGTTTGTCGCCGATATCAGTGGAAAACGGTCTCATCGAATTGTCGAGGAAGGAGTTCAGATTCTCTGCAACCTCGAACACAGAGGCGCCGTAGGCGGGGACATGAAAACGGGAGACGGCGCGGGAATGCTCCTGCAGATGCCTCATAAGTTTCTCTCCCGCGTTGTCGACTTTGAGCTTCCTCCCGAAGGGGAATATGGTGCGGGGATGATATTTCTTCCCGCCGATCAGAGTCAAGCCGATGAAGCCTGTCGTCTGACCGAAGAGATCGCCGCCGCTGAAGGAGCTGTTCTTCTGGGATGGCGGAATGTTCCCATTAATGCCGACTGCCTCGGGGAACAGGCCCGTTCGGTCATGCCCTCGTTTAAACAGATATTTGTCACTTTTAAAGATATTAAAAAAACCGATCTGGAGCTGAAGCTCTACATCCTGAGAAAAGCTCTCGAGAAAGCGGCCAGGGAAAAGGGGTTTGATCAGGATCTTTACTATATTCCCTCTCTCTCATCGAGGACCATGATCTACAAAGGGATGTTCGTATCCACCCAGTTCGTGACTTTTTATCCCGATCTGGCGGAAAAGGATTTCGAGAGCGCCATGTCGCTGGTTCATCAGCGGTACAGTACCAATACTTTCCCCTCATGGCCCCTGGCCCAGCCGTTCCGCTATATTGCCCATAACGGAGAGATCAACACGCTCAGGCGGAACGCCGGCAACATGAGCGCCCGGGAATCGACACTCACGTCGGAGATTTTCGGCGAGGATATGCCCAAGCTTCTTCCCGTGACCAGCAGCATGGGAAGTGATTCGGCTGTTTTTGACAATGTTTTCGAGTTGATACACAAAGGCGGGCGGTCGATGGAGCATACCATGATGATGATGGTTCCCGAAGCGTTCGGTACGAAATATCATATATCCGAAGACAAGAGGGCTTTCTACGAATATCACTCCGCCCTGATGGAGCCCTGGGACGGACCGGCGGCTCTGGTTTTTACAGATGGAACCAGAATCGGCGCGACGCTGGACAGAAACGGGCTCAGGCCGGGGCGCTATACCATAACGAAAAGCGGCAAGGTCGTGCTCGCATCTGAAACCGGGGTAATCGATGTGCCGGCGGAAGACGTTCTGGAAAAGGGGCGGCTGGCACCGGGGAAGATGTTCCTCGTCGATATGGAGAGACAGCGGGTCATCCGCGACAATGAAATAAAGAATTACATTACGCGACAGCAGCCCTACCGCCGCTGGCTCGTGGAAAATAAAATTGAATTGAAAGGGCTTCTCGAAACGCCCGGCGATGTCAAATACGATTCCGACACTCTGCGTGAGAGGCTGAAGGCTTTCGGGTATTCTTTTGAAGATTTCCGTCAGATTATTACGCCCATGGCCAACAATGCCCAGGAGCCGGTCGGTTCGATGGGGAACGACGGGGCCCTCGCCGTATTATCCGAAAGGCCCCAGCTTCTCTATGATTACTTCAAGCAGCTTTTTGCCCAGGTGACGAACCCGCCCATCGATCCCTACCGGGAACAGCTGGTTATGTCTCTCATGTCCTATATCGGCCGGGAGAGAAACCTCCTATCCGAGACACCCGAGCATTGTCATCAGCTGAAGCTGGCCCATCCCATTCTGGCCAATGACGATATCAGTTATCTCAAGCGCAACGATATGAAGGATTTTCGGGTCGCCACGGTGTCCATGCTCTTTCAGATTACCGAAACCAAGGGCATTCTGGAAAACGCCATCGAGAGGCTCTGCCGCGATGCCGAGGACAAAGTGAATGAGGGAAATTCCCTTATCATTCTGTCGGACAGGGGAATAGACAGGGAATTTACGGCTATACCGGCTCTCCTGGCTGTCGCTGCGGTCGACCAGTACCTTATCGCCAGGGGGAAACGTCACCTCATCGGACTGGTCATCGAGACAGGGGAGGCCAGAGAGGTTCATCATTTCGCCACTCTGATCAGTTTCGGCGCCAGCGCCATCAACCCCTATCTGGTATTTGAAACATTATCGGATCTCCAGTCCAGAGGCTATATCCGCCAGGATCTGTCGCTCTCCCATACAATAGAGCATTACATCCTGGCCGTGAAGAAGGGATTGCTCAAGGTTATGTCCAAGATGGGCGTTTCGACGATCCGAAGCTACAAGGGATCGAAGATGTATGAAGCCATCGGACTGGCCGGTGATTTCATCGATAAATACTTCAATGGCGTTACCTCTAACGTCAATGGTATCGGTATCGAACAGGTCGAATCCGATCTGATCCGCCGTCACAAAGCGGCTTACGAACCTTCCAATACCTATTCCCGCCGCTTCGAATCGGGCGGAAAATACAGCTCGAGAGTCAAAGCCGACAGGCATCTCTTTTCGGCAAAAGCCGTCGTCACCATGCAGAAGGCCGTGCGGAACAAGGATTACGGGATTTTTAAAGAGTACTCCAACGAGATAAATGATCAGAGCCGGGCGATCAACACGCTCCGCAGCCTCTTTGCCTTCAAGCCGGGTAAAAGCGTGCCCATTGATGAGGTCGAGACGGAAGATTCCATTGTCAGGAGATTCGTTTCCTCGGCCATGTCCTTCGGGTCTCTCAGCCAGGAGGCTCACGAAACCATGGCAATCGGTATGAACCGCATCGGCGGAATGAGCAACTCCGGAGAGGGGGGGGAGGACGACACGAGATACGAGCTGCTTCCCAACGGAGACGACAGGCGGAGCCATGTCAAGCAGGTCGCTTCGGGACGTTTCGGCGTGGACAGCAATTACCTGTACAACGCGAATGAACTACAGATCAAAATGGCGCAGGGCGCCAAGCCGGGAGAAGGGGGGCAGCTTCCCGGTCATAAAGTTAACGAGACGATTGCCCGGGTGCGCCATTCGACGCCGGGCGTTATGCTCATATCTCCGCCTCCTCATCACGACATATACTCCATCGAGGACCTTTCCCAGCTTATCTTCGACCTGAAGAATGCCAACCCAGCGGCCAGGGTTTCGGTAAAACTCGTTTCCGAAGCGGGTGTCGGGACGGTTGCCGCCGGTGTCGCCAAGGGCAAAGCCGACATGGTTCTCATAAGCGGCGGAGACGGGGGAACGGGAGCCTCTCCCTTATCATCCATCAAATATGCCGGATCCTACTGGGAAATCGGTCTCGCCGAGACTCAGCAGGTTCTGGTTATGAATAAACTGCGGTCCCGGATCAGGATTCAGTGCGACGGGCAGATGAAAACAGGGCGCGACATAGTTATCGCAGCCATGCTCGGTGCCGAGGAATTCGGCTTCGGTTCGGCTTCCCTCGTGGCGATCGGCTGCGTTATGATGCGCAAGTGTCATACCAATGCCTGCCCCGTGGGGATCGCCACCCAGAACGGCGAACTGAGAAAGCGCTTCCCCGGAAAAGCGGAGCATCTTGAAAATTTCATGATGTTCATTGCCCGGGAGGTCCGCGAGCTGATGGCGGAACTGGGATTCCGGACCTTCGATGAGATGGTCGGTCGGGTCGACCGGCTCGATGTATCCGAAGCTATCAATCACTACAAGAAAAAAGGCCTGGATTTCTCCAGGGTCCTGACTGTGCCGGAAGTTCCGGATGGGGAGAGCCTCTACTGCACATCAACGCAGAACCATGACTTTTCCCTCTCTCTTGATCCCGAGCTGATAAAGAAGGCCAAGGCGGCACTGGACAATAGACAGCTGGTCAGCATCGCCATGCCGATCCGCAACTGCAACAGAACGGTAGGTGCCATGCTCAGTTCCCGCGTCACAGCCAAATACGGAGCCAAAGGGCTTCCGAACGATACGATTTCCGTCAAGTTCGACGGAAGCGCCGGGCAGAGTTTCGGAGCCTTCCTGACCAAAGGAATCACCTTCGAGCTGGAAGGGGATTCCAACGACTATCTCGGAAAGGGGCTGTCGGGAGGAAAGATTATCCTCTATCCGCCTCTTAAATCGACATTCAGCGGATTCAGAAATATCATCACCGGAAACGTCAATCTCTTCGGAGCGACAGGCGGTGAAGTCTATATCAACGGACGGGCGGGCGAGCGTTTCGCCGTTAGAAACAGCGGTGCCAAAGCGGTCGTCGAAGGTGTCGGGGACCACGGATGCGAGTACATGACCGGGGGAACGGTTGTCATCATCGGCAAAACCGGTGTCAACTTCGCCGCCGGTATGAGCGGAGGTGTGGCCTATGTCTACGATGAAAACCAGCTCTTCGATACGAAATGTAACCTTGAGATGGTTGAAATCGAACCTGTCATCGAAGAGGAGGACAAGAAAGTCCTTTTCGAAATGATATCGAAGCACACGGAATACACCAACAGCAAGCAGGGGCTGAGGCTCCTTGAAAACTGGGAGGAATCGCTTCCCCTTTTCGTAAAAGTTATGCCCCAGGACTACAAGAAAGCCCTGGAGAAACTGATGGAAAGAGAAATGATTGAATCGGACAGCGAGACCGTAACCGAGGAGGTTTACCTGTAATGGGAAAAACACTGGGATTTCTGGAAACAATGAGAAAAGCGCAGCAGTACAGAGATGTCTCTGAAAGGCTGCAGGATTATAAGGAAGTGGCCGTCAGCATGTCCAATAAGGATCTTATCGATCAGGGCGGGCGGTGTATGGAATGCGGAACCCCTTTCTGCCACAATCTGGGCTGCCCCCTGGGGAACCTGATTCCCGAATGGAACGATGCTGTCTACCGCAACCAGTGGAAGGAAGCCTGGGAGAGAATGGAGCTGACAAATAACTTCCCCGAGTTTACGGGAAGGATCTGCCCGGCTATCTGCGAAACATCCTGTACGCTTTCCATAAACGACGCGCCGGTAACCATCCGCAACATCGAATGGGAAATAGCTGAAACGGCCTGGCGGGAAGGCTGGGTGAAAGTCCGCAAGCCCAAAGTCGAAACGGGCATGAGCGTGGCTGTTATCGGAAGCGGGCCTGCGGGAATGGCGGCGGCTCAGGAACTGAGGCGCATGGGCCATAAAGTCACGCTCTTTGAAAAAAACAACAAAATCGGCGGACTGCTCCGCTACGGGATTCCCGATTTCAAGCTCGATAAATCGGTTATAGACAGAAGAGTCGAGCAGATGAGGGCCGAAGGCGTTGAGTTCGAAACGGGCGTAACCATCGGAGATGATATTTCCATCCGCTATCTGAAGAACAAATTCGATGCGGTTCTCATTACAATCGGCGCCGGAAAGGCCAGAGATCTGCCGGTAAAGGGAAGAAATCTAAAAGGCATCCATTTTGCACTTGATTATCTTTCCCAATCCAATAAAAATGTAGCAGAAGAATCCTACGATGAACCGGTGATCAACGCCATGGGCAAAAAAGTGCTCGTTATAGGCGGCGGGGACACGGGATCGGACTGTGTGGGAACAGCCAACAGACAGGGAGCCGTATCTGTGCATCAGTTTGAAATTATGCCCAAGCCTCTGGAATGGGACAAAAGCTACAATCCCCAGTGGCCCGACTGGCCTCAGATTCTCCGTACGTCCTCTTCCCACAAGGAAGGCTGTTTCCGCGATTGGTGTGTAACCACTAACGAGTTCATAGGAAAGAAGGGGTCTGTTACAAAAGGAACGTTCCAGAAAGTTGAATGGGTTCCCGGCGATAAGGGCCGCCCCCGGCTTAAACCTGTTGAAGGAACTGAATTCGAACTGGAAGTGGATCTCGTTCTGCTCGCTATGGGCTTCGAGCACGTAGAGCACAATGGTATCGTCAATAATAATACGGGTCTGAATCTGACCGACCGCGGCAATATTGCCGTTGACGAGAATTTCATGACCAATATCGACGGCATTTTCGCCGCCGGTGATGCCAATGTGGGCGCTTCCCTTGTCGTACATGCGATAAATTACGGCCGGAAGGCATCGAATTGCATCCACGATTACTTGATGAAAAGGGTTGAGGAAAAAACCTCATAAACAAAAAGCCGCTTTTCACCAAAGCGGCTTTTTTTAGGTATACAGGAGTACATATGGACAAAAACGAACTGTTTAAAACGGCAGCTCTGGCAAAACTGAAACTGGACGATGAAGAGGCGGACAAACTGGCCGCAGAAGTTTCAGCCATGCTCGACAATTTTTCCGCCATGATGGAAGCTGACGTTGAAGGGCTCGAGCCCACCACCCAAACCCTGCAGAAGGAGAACCGTACCCGGAGCGACAGCACCGGGTCCTCTAATTTGTCCAATCAACTCCTCGATCGCGTTCCCGAAAGAGAGGACCGGTTTATCGTTATCCCCAATGTTATGTAACAGAAAGATGAGGTTTTATGAGTGATATAAAAAGGTGGGCGAAAGCGCTGACTGAAAGCGCCGATTCCTATAAAAAATACGTGGGATCCTGGGAAGAGAAAATCGGAAGCTTCCTTCAGTTCGATCCCGAAGCCGCACAGGCTGATTCTTCCGGGCAAGGCCTTCTCGCCGTCATTCCCTTCGGTGTTAAAGATAATATTGCCGTCAAAGGCTTCAATATGACCTGCGGTTCGAAAATCCTGGAGAATTTCGACTGCCCCTATACGGCGACAGCCGTGGAAAACCTCCAGAAAGCCGGTGCTGTCCCCGTCGGAAAGATGAATATGGACGAGTTCGGTATGGGCTCGTCGACGGACAACTCCGCCCTGGCGGAAACCCACAATCCCTGGGATACGAGCCGGGTCGCCGGCGGATCGAGCGGAGGAAGCGCCGCGGCTGTTGCGGCGGGGCAGGTTCCCTTTGCATTGGGCTCCGATACGGGCGGTTCGGTCCGTCAACCCGCTTCCTTCTGCGGCGTCTACGGACTGAAACCCACTTACGGCACGGTTTCGCGGTACGGCCTGACTGCCTATGCCTCCTCTCTGGAGACAATCGGAGTCTGCGCAGAAACGGCCGGTCTGACAAGGGATGTCTTCAAAGCCATGCGCGGAAAAGATATCATGGATAACACAACGGTCGAGTACAAACCTTCGGGGAAAGATGATGTCGAAACTGTGGCTGTCCTGAAAGCGGGGGAGGGCGACCTCAACGTTGATGTCCTCCGTTCTTACAAAACTTCCATTGCCAGGCTGAAAGATCTGGGATATAAAACCGTTGAAGTGGAACTTCCCACACTGAAATACGTGGTTCCCGCCTATTATGTCATAGCGACAGCCGAAGCGAGCGCCAACCTGGCTCGGTTCAACGGAATCCGTTACGGCCTGGCGGCTCAGGGTGCCGAAACACCATCGGCTCTGATGGAGGAAACGCGGCACAGCGGTTTCGGCGACGAGGTGAAACTGAGAATCCTTCTGGGTACCTATGTGCTCCGGTCCGGATTTCAGGATCAGTTCTACCACCGGGCCCAGAAAATCCGGACGGCCATCCTCAATGATTTCAACAGAATCTTCGAAAGCGCCGATGCACTCATGATGCCCGTTTTCCCGACAGCGGCTTTCCGTCACGGTTCTTCCGATCTGACCCAGCTTCAGCAGAAAGCGGCGGACCTCTACACCTGTTCCGCCAACCTGGCCGGACTTCCCGCCCTGGCCGTTCCCTCGACCATTGAAGAGGGGCTTCCCGTGGGCGTTCAGTTTATGGCTCCTGCCTTCGAAGAGGAGAGGCTGTTCAGAATCGCTGAAAAACTGGAAGCAGTCTTCCCTGCGCAAAAACCGGAAGGGTATTCACAGGAGTGGAAAGCATGAAATATCAATCATTCGTCGGACTGGAAATCCACATTCAGCTTATTACCGAGACAAAAGTATTCTGCAGCTGTCCCAATAACTTCGGGGATGAGCCGAATACCAATGTCTGTCCCGTCTGCATGGGCTATCCCGGAGCACTTCCCTCGCTCAACGAGGAAGCCGTTTTTAAAGCGCTGAAAGTCTCCCGAGCCCTCAATTGCCATATAAACGAAAAAGCGGTTTTCGAAAGAAAGAACTATTTTTATCCCGATATGCCCAAGAACTACCAGATCAGCCAGTTCGAATTCCCCTTCGGAATCAACGGTTATTTCGATCTGGAACTGGATGACGGTTCGGTCAAGAGAATCCGGATTCACGATGTCCACCTGGAAGAGGATGCCGGGAAGATGATTCACGACGCCTACCAGTCGCGGCTCGACTACAACAGGGCGGGCACGCCCCTTCTGGAAATCGTTACGGAGCCGGATCTCCTCGACGGCCGGGAAGCCGAGCTCTTCGTGCAGCAGTTCCGCCAGCTGGTACGCTATCTGGAAGTGACCGACGGCAACATGGAGGAGGGATCGCTCCGCTGCGACGCCAACACCTCCATCAACCTGCCCGGAAAAGGGCTGGGTACGAAAACGGAAGTAAAGAACCTCAACTCGTCGCGTTTCGTCAACAAGGCTCTGACCTATGAGATCAAGCGCCACGCAAAAGTTCTCGATAAAGGTGATACCATCGTTCAGGAGACCCGTCTCTGGGATGAGGGAAGCTCCACGACCAGGAGCATGCGGTCCAAAGAGGATTCCCATGACTACCGCTATTTTCCCGAACCGGATCTTCCCCCTTTCCGACCCGACGCGGCATTGATGGCCCGGGTGGAAGAGGCCATGATAGAGCTTCCCAACGACCGTAAAAAGCGTTATGAGGCGGAACTGAAGCTGACATCTGATCAGGCGGTTTTTATTACGGCCGAAAAGAATACAGCTGACTGGTTTGAAGCCGTGCTTGCCGCCGGGGCAGATGCTTCCCAGACTGCTGCCTGGTTGTCCGGTGATATACAGAAAATTCTCAACAAAGAGGGGAAGTCCATCGAGCAATCCCCCTTTACCCCGGAAAGAATAAAAGAGCTCTTTGACCTGATCAACAGCAACAGGATCAGCAACAATATCGGAAAAGACGTGTTGCAGGCGATCTTCGATGAAGACAGGGATCCCTCAGCCATAGTCAAAGAAAAAGGACTGGAACAGGTTTCCGATACGGGAGCTGTGGAGAAAGTCGTTGAAGAGGTGCTTGCCGCCCATCGGGCCGTCGTTGACGCGATCCGGGCGGGAGAGGACAAGCAGATCGGCTTCCTGATGGGGCAGCTGATGAAGGCCACGGGAGGGAAGGTTAATCCCCAGCTGGCCAGAGAAATGATAGTAAACAAGATTAAAAGGTCGGAATAATTTCCGCGAAGGAGTTGAACATGAAATTGAAAAGAACACATAACTGCGGAGAGCTGACCAATAATAATAACGGCGAAACCGTCAGACTCAGCGGATGGGTGGAAAATTACAGAGACCACGGCGGCGTGGCTTTTATCGACCTGAACGACAGATGGGGGACGACGCAGATCGTTTTCCATCCCGATATCGCCGGAGAGCACCATAAGATCGCCCATACCCTGAGAAGCCAGGATGTGATATCCATCGAGGGGAAAGTTTCTGCAAGGCCGGAAGGGATGGCCAATGCCAGACTGGGAACCGGAGAGATAGAGGTTTACATCAGCGATTTCGAGCTGCTCAACAAATCCAAAACACCTCCCTTCGAGATCAACCACTCGGGAGAGACCAATCAGGAAGTGCTTCTGAAGCACCGCTATCTCGATCTGAGAAGCCGGAAAATGCAGAAGAACCTCATTTTCAGAAGCGAACTGACCAATAAAATCAGAAATTACTTCAACGATAAGCAATTCGTTGAAATCGAAACGCCCATACTGACAAGAGCGACACCGGAAGGCGCCCGGGATTACCTGGTTCCCAGCCGGACGAACCCCGGTAAATTCTTCGCTCTGCCCCAGAGTCCCCAGCTCTTCAAGCAGGCTCTTATGGTCTCCGGTTTCGACCGCTATTTCCAGGTGGCCCGATGTTTCCGCGATGAAGACCTGAGAGCGGACCGCCAGCCCGAGTTTACCCAGGTGGATATCGAAATGTCCTTCGTCGATCAGGAAGACGTTATGGCTGTTACGGAAGGTCTTATGGCTGTGCTGATGAAGGACATGTTCGGCAAAGAGCTGACTCTTCCCCTTCCCAGAATAACCTACGATCAGTCCATGCTGGAATACGGCTGCGACGCGCCGGATCTCCGCTTCGGACTGAAAATCAAAGATCTCAGCGATGTATTCGTTAATACGGGATTTTCCGTTTTCAAGAACGCCGTTAAAAACGGCGGGGCTGTCCGCTCCATCAATCTGAAAGGGGCCGCGGAAAAACTGAGCCGGAAAGACCTCGATGATATGACACCCTTTGCCGCCAGGTTCAAGGCGAAAGGGGTCGCCTGGATCAAGATGACAGCCGAAGGCCCCCAGTCTCCCATCGTCAAATTCTTCAGCGAAGAGGAATCAGCCGAACTCTATAAGAGAATGGATGCCGAAACCGGCGATGTTCTGATCTTCCTGGCTGATAAAGAGGAAGTGGTCTGCCAGTCTCTGGCGGCACTGAGACTTGATCTCGGGAAAAAACTGGATCTCATCGATGAGAACGAGCTGAACTTTACCTGGGTCGTCGATTTTCCCATGTTCGGGAAGGACCACAAAGCCCGGCCCACATCACTCCACCATCCCTTCACGGCTCCCAAATCGGAAGACCTGGACAGAATGGAGGACGATGTCTTCGATGTGAAAACTAATGCCTACGACCTGGTTCTCAACGGATGCGAGCTGGGCGGCGGATCGATCAGAATCCACCGGAAAGACGTTCAGGAGCGGGTGTTCCGCATTCTCGGCATTGACGAAGAGGAAGCACGGGACAAATTCGGTTTCCTCCTCGACTCTCTGGAATACGGCGCGCCTCCCCACGGAGGACTGGCCCTCGGTCTGGACAGAATGGCCATGCTGTTCCTCAAGACGCCGTCGCTCCGTGATGTCATCGCCTTCCCGAAAACACAGAAAGCCACCTGTATGATGACAGAGGCTCCCGGTAACGTGGAAGAGGAGCAGATGGAAGAGCTCTTCATCGCTTCGACTGTGGAAGAGGATGAGGACTGATATAGTCTGACAAAAATAATGAAAGCTGCTCATGAGTGATTTGTGAAAACTTTTCGCTTGTGTGCAGCTTTTTTTGAATACTGAAAGAATCCCGTTTCGGCATTGTTATTTCTCTTCCGCAATCTTCATATTCTGAAAATCTGTTGACAATTATCCTTTATCAAGGAGATATTATAGTCACGGTGAGAAATTTATAATTATCTCTATGTGAAAATATGTTAGTTCTGCAAGTGGGCTTGTTATGAAGGGATTTCTTCGATTCATTCCATTTCTTTTTTTCTATGCGATCGCAAGCACTGTTCTGCTGGGAGCACAACAGAACCTGAATGATTTTTATTCCTACCCGCTATCGATAGGTGTGACATTTCAACAGCTTACTCCTGTAGGTCTCGTTGAGCGCCAGAGTAACGTCAGTGATCTATCGCTGGAGCTGAGATACCCTTTGCCGCGGTATCGGACACTTTTCCCCCTGCTCAAGATCGGGATGACGACTTTCGATTCAGATGAGACTGCCGATCCGATAATTCTCGATGGATCACTTGACCCGGGGGCGAGTTTACCCGACTTCGATGGGAAAAACAGCTGGGATCACTATAATTTCTGGACAGCCCTGGGAATGGGATACAGTCGGCGGCTGAGCCGTGAATTCGAGATCGGCGGTGAATTCCTCCTGGGTATTCACCGGAGTTATTACGATCGCCGTGCCGTGGATTCCGGCGGAGAGTGGTATCCTTTCGGCGAAACCGGTTTTACGGCGGGGCTCAATGGCAAAATAACTCTGAACCCTTCATTTAATCTGAGTGTCGATATAACCCCCGGTTTTTTGTATAACCGCTCCATGGGAATGCTGTACGATTTCGATGGAATATATTTCGGACTGGGGTTTGCCGCCCATTTCCGTTTCGGCAGAGACCCGGAAGCCGCCGGAAACGAAATACGCGCCCTGAAGTTTGATGTGCCGGAAGTTCCTCCGGTTTTTGCAGCCATGCAGAACGTTTACGTCGATAGACCCTTCACAGAGATTATCATCACAAACAGCGAGAAGGTGCGGCTGGAGGATCTTTCTGTCAGTTTTTACCAGTCGGCTTACATGGATGCACCGACTCTCTGTGCAGAGCTGGATGAACTGGCACCCGGTGAATCAGTCAGAGTCCCTCTCTTTGCGGCTTTTAACGAAAGTGTATTTCTAACGCAAGGTGAAAGACCTCTTACCGGTGAAATCAGGATCGAATATCTTTATAAGAGCCGGCCGGCGACACAGAACCGGAGTCTCGGTTTTACACTGCAGGACCGGAATTCTCTTGTCTGGGATAGCGATGAAAAAGTCGCCGCATTTATCACACCGAGGGACAGCGGCGTCCGTAATTATGCAAGTTTCATCACCGACCGATTAAGGGAACACAATACGGACTATCTGCCCGATCCGCTGGAACAGGCCATGCAGATCTATCACGCACTGGATTCCATGGATATCGATTATCAGTCCGACCCCGCTTCTCCCTTTGCTCAGGTACAGGGTGACCGGGTCTATATCGACACCGTCAGTCTTCCCCGGGAAACCCTGGTCCGGGGGATAGGAGATTGTGATGATCTGACGGTTTTGTATAATGCTCTGCTGGAATCGATCAATGTTTCAACGGGATTTGTAACTGTTCCCGGTCATATCTATGCGGCTATTGATACAGGACTCTCTCCCCGGGAGTACAGGAAGATTCATCCGGACCGCGACATGAGTCTCGTTTTCAGTGATTCCTTATGGATTCTGATAGAAGTGACTCTTATCGGAAAGGCGGATTTTCTCGAAGCCTGGCATACAGGAATGCAGGAGTATAACCTTCTTGAAGACCGACCCGGAGACAGGCATCTCTATTCGACGCGCATCGCTCAGCAGGAATACCGGCCTGTGGGTCTTCAGGAAACCGATCTCGGGCTTCAGTATGGAGATTCTCAAGTTGTGGTGGAAGCTTTTGTCCGGGAAAGGGACCGGCTGGGCAGAGCCATTCTCGAACCGATCCGCCGGCAGGCTGAAGCCCGCAGTTCCTCCCGCAGCTGGAACACTTTCGGAGTGACAGCGGCACGGCTCAATGACTATTCCTCGGCAGAGAATGCATTCGGGCGGGCCATTGCTCTGGACCGGAAAAACCTCGGTGCTTATGCGAACCTGGGATCTCTCATGTTTCTTCAGGGAGATTTTGCGGGAGCCCTCACCGCTTACGCCGATGCCCTTAAAATCTCCGATGGGACAGATCCGGCCAGGGAGAGTTCCATACTTGTCAATATGGCCATAGCCCAGAATACTCTGGGCAGATCGGATGCCGCGGAACAAACCCTTGGCCGAATCAGGGAAATCGATCCGGAACGTGCCGAAAAACTGAGCTATGCGGTTCTCCAGCCTTCAGAGGAAGAGGGGAGGGCATCAGGGCCTGCAGATTTTAACATTATATTCATCGAGGAAGAGAAGGAATGACAGGGAAAATCTTCAGAGGGAAAATACTCCTTTACATCTGCGGGGCAATCACATTCTTGTTTACAGCCTGTAATCTCCTTGACGAAGAGCTGTTACGCCAGCTCAAAGATAATGAAAGCCCTGAAATAACCATTACCTCTCCTCTTTCCTTCAGCAGCTACGGCAGCGTGATCAGCCTTGAGGGCCATGTCAGGGACGATTCGGGTATTATTACCGGATTAAGTTATTCGATTGAAGGGACTGCTATCAGCGGAGTTCTTACTCCGGATGTTGATGGAACATTCTCCAGGATTATTACGGCCCGGACCTCTGAAGGAGTACAAATAGTCGATGGAAACCGGATTATTGCCGTTACTGCCACCGATCCCAGCGGCAACAGTTCGACTGTCAGTGTGGAAGTCCGCCGTATCGTCGGAGCCGGTGATATTTCCGGTTTCACCGCACTGCCTTTGAATAAGGCAGTCAGGTTGAGCTGGGACGAAATCCCCGGAGCAACCGGATATTCAGTCCGGATGCTCCAGTATGACCGGAGCATCATTGTAACGGACAATAGTGTTGTCTGGGAGAACCTTGACAACGGCAACCTCTATAGTTTTATTGTTACAGCCCAGATACCCGATGAAATCGGATCCGATGCGGTTTCCGAAACCCTTTCAGCAGTCCCTCTCAGTATTCGCACACTGGCTCCCAGGGTAAGCCGGCTGGCCTTCGGAGAAGCTCTTATCGACTGGGATCAAATTAATGCATCCGGATCCTACGTGGTGGAACGACGGATCGATGAAGGCTCCTGGTCTGTTTACAGGATCACAAGCTCTCATGAACTGTACGATAATTCTCTCATTCCCGGCCATGTATATGAATACCGGATCAGCCCATACGGAATAGAAAGCGTTGCAAGCGACAGCATCGTTCTGCGGGCTCCGCTCTTTCCCCCAGGAGAATCAGCGCTTTTATCCAGTGTCATGATCCAGAAGGAGTTCCAGTTATCCACTGTCCTTAAAGACAATTACGCTTATACTGCCGAAGGGGACTCGGGTATCAGGATCACCGATCTCAGAGATCCGACCAGGCCGCTTCATGCAGGTTATTGGGATATCGGACGGACAGTTCTTTCCATAGACAGCTGCGGAGATCTTGTCAGCATTGTGAGTATGGAGACAGAGGATTACCTCGCGATTATGAATAACAGTTTCGGTGAAACTATCGATGACGTTCTTACCGTGCTGAGGACCGATCTTGTTTCCCTCGAGAACCCGGGCTCTCCGGTTTTTAAAGGCAGCCTCATGAATTCGGGATTCCATCCCTTTATTCCCGTACCGGTGGTCAGTGCAGCCGATGATGATTTTGCGGCATTCGCCTATTTTAAGGATTATGATGCGGGGCTTGGTCAGGCCTATTCCGGACTGGATCTGTACAGCCGGGGACCGGGCGGAACGCTCGATTTTCTTGCTTCGGTTAATCTGGGCAGCGATGCAGCCAGTCTGATTGCCGGGTTGGCCATCTCTGATGGATATCTCTATGTTTATCATAACGAGCTGGCCATGAGGGTCTATGATCTGAATGCAGATCCTTCTTCCCCGCCGGTCATAACATCTCTGCTCTATTCCGGATCTCTGCCCGATGACGGTATGCCGCTCTCCATGAGTGCGGACGGTGATCTGCTTCTCATTACGACCCTGAATGGCAATGCCCGTCTTCTCGATATCAGTTCCCCTTCCTCACCGGTTGTTCTTGATCTTTTCTCCCGTCCGGCGGAAGCTTCGGGATGGGCCATGGACGGATTTATCCGGGGGGAAAAACTCTATATTGCCTACACCAATGGATTCTACCAAACCGTTGATGCGTCGGATCCCGGGAATCTGATTTCACTGGGAACCGTAACGCTCGCCCACGATAGCAGTACACTTTCCTTCGACAGAGACTCGGTCATTATCAGCGGAGAGGGAGGATTTTCCATGTTGGCTGTCAGTTCCGGACGGAATTTCATGTCTGAATCGGTTCTGTCCGGCATTGCAGTCGATTATGCTGTCCGGGGAAACCAGCTCTACACCAGCCTCTCCTATCCTGATACCGGTGTGGATATCCATGATATTTCCAATCCGGGATTTCCTGTGAAAACGGGACATCTGGAAACACCAGAAAATGATTATATCAGGCAGTTGTACGCAAGCGGAAATTTCCTGTTCGGTCTGGGGACCTCCGGGAGCGATGCCGTCCTGGCAGTTTTTGACATTACACCGGATTCTCAGCCCGGTTTGATCAGCCGAACAGTATTTTCCGAAACCTTATACAATCTTGACGTATCGGGATCCCATATTTATATCGGCAGCAGCTCAGGTATATTGATTTATGAAATCAGTGATTTGTCAGACCCCCGATACATCTATACGCTCAACCGCAATTCAATGGTACGTATCCTCCTGGTTCAGGACAATATTCTATACGCTGATAACGGTTTCCAGGATCTCTATGCTTTTGATGTGAGCAGCCCGTCCCTGCCTGTTCTCCTGGGCGTTTATACCTATCCGGAAAGCAAGGCAATCAACAGGTTGTATTTTGACTATGACAGATTGTATGTCATCAGAGGGGATGACAACCTGTCCGGGCATCTGGTGCAATATGAGCCGGCAAGCCTGTCCGGAGGTGTTGCCAGACCCGCTCCCCTGAACGATTTAACCCTGGACATTGCACCCGATGCTCTTTATGTACAGGGCGATCTGGCAGTTCTTACCACACACACATGGATTTCCGGTCTGACTTACGGAACGGTCCGGCTTTATGATATCAGCGACCGGGATGCTCCGGTCCTGATGGACAGTACCGGTTCATATCCCGGCTGGCTGAGTTCTGTAACCATGGTCAAAGATCAGTTGTATGTGATGGGAAGTGCGGGATTCAGAATATTCAGTCTGAGTGAGTGACGGGAGAGAATCGGAGATCTCTCCGGTGGTGATCCCGTTAATGGGGAGGATATTGGCCAGGGCGTTCACAGCCATCATGACAACAAAAGACATCAGAACCAGGGCTTTACTCAATTTAGTCATATAATTTCCTTTGCGTTGAATCTCTACGGACATTTTAATTCCAAATCCATGCAAAGTTGAAAAATAAACTCTTTTTTAATAGTAAAATCCGGAGCCTCAGGCTAATCTGGTGTAATGGACTGGAAGATTGAAACATCAGGCAGGGAAGGACTCGGCATTATAAAACCCCTCTGGGAGAAGCTGAATGAAATTCACAGGCATGATTCCCGCCATTTCAAGGATTTCTACAGCGGCTTTACATTTGAAGAGCGGATGAGAAGTTTCGATGAGCTGATTGATGGCAATTTCCATCTTCAGATCGTTTACGCCGGTCATGAGGCTATGGGCTACTGTATATCCACGGCCCGTGGAAACATTGGTGAAATCGATTCGATTTATCTGGATGAAAAGGCCAGAGGTTCCGGTCTGGGATCTCTTCTGGTCGAAAACGCCATGCTCTGGATGAGAGGGAGGAAATGCAGCCGTTTCCGCGTATCGGTTGCCGACGGCCATGAGTCGGTCCTCGAGTTTTACGGGAAACTGGGATTCCTTCCCAGGCTTTCGGTGCTCGAGTATTCCGGGGATTGATAGCGTTGCTTTTCTTCTGCAGGCGGATATTGCGGTATAATCTCTTCATTTCATCACTTATCGTCGTCATGACCACGGCCTTTACGCTTATGTACGGAGACGTTCCCGTCACGGTTTCTCTGTTCCTGGATCAGGTTTATTCATTTTTCATATATCTGGCTTTTCCGTGCTTTTACGGAGCGATATTTCTCTTTCATATTTTCAACCGTTCAGAATGGATGTTTTTTCTGAATTTGGGCTTTTCGAGAAGAAGATTGATATTCTCCAGTCAGGCGGTTTACGGTGGCTTCTCGGTTTTAGCGCTTATTGTGCTTCATTTGATGCGGGGGATATTGTCATGAGCTCATTGAGAGTGGAAAGCCTTTCCATGTCCTATGGCAGGAACAGCGTTCTTTCAGGCGCGTATTTCAAAGTGGTGAAAGGCGAAATTACCAGCGTCGTCGGACGGAACGGATGCGGGAAATCGACTCTCATTAAGGCGATGGTCGGACTGTTTCCCGACAGCAGCGAAAGCCTTTTTATCGATGGACAGTATATCTCCAAAAAGGAGAGGATGCTTAATTGCGCCTATCTGCCCCAGCACTCTTTTCTGCCCAAAAACATCAAGGTAAAGAAGTTGCTGAAAATATTTCTGTCGGGAAATCAGGCGGAAGCCCTGATGGCTGACAGCCGTATTTCCAGTCTTCTCGGGCAGAAGGCCGTCAGCCTTTCGGGAGGAGAGCTCCGGTACCTGGAGTTTCTGATGATCGCATCTCTCGACAGGAGAGCCTATTTGTTCGATGAGCCTTTCAGCGGAATTGAACCCATTTATATTAAATATATTAAAAAAAAACTTCTTGATCTGAAGAACGGGGGACGGTATATTCTCATAACGGATCACGATTTCCATTCGGTCCGCCATATCTCAGACCGTATCTGGCTTTCCCGGGCAGGACGCTTTCAAATGGCCGGCGACTCCGATCAGTTTCTGATCGATCAGGGATATCTACCCGCGGTCCGGAAGGAGTGAAAATGACAGTAGAGGAAAAACGCCTCCATGTGGACAACATTCTGGAGGATCTTCATCTTTTTGACGATCTTATCGGACTTCCCCGGGACGTTCTGGACTTCCGCCCCTCTCCCGATCGCTGGACCATCCATGAACATCTCATTCACTGTCTCGATGTCGACGTGGCCAATTTTACCCGTTACAGGGTGGGGATCGTCCATCCCGGTTCGGAAATCATCGGCATGGATGATGACTGGACGGCGGGGCTGCTCTATGAGACCATCAGTCCGGAAGAGGCCATAGAGACAATTAAACTGATTCGGAAAATGACCCATCGCCATCTTTCCGCCGTCGTGGACGATGACTGGACGCAATACAGCATTCTCTATAAAAAATACGGAATTCTGGATTTCGAGACTTTTATTCCCGTGATGCACAAACATCCGAAGGCTCACAGGGAGTTTATCGACAAGCTTCTCGGGGAATACAATTCAGCGGTATAGAAGTTAATAGAGAAGGGTGGAGATTGAAATAAGACAATCTTTATTCTCTCTCCTTGTCAGACTTTGTCAATACTCTGGACTCAGTTTTGCTGAGGGCGCGTTCTTCCAAACCCTCACCCCGGCCCTCTCCCAAAGGAGAGGGAGGAAAGTTAGTTTTATACGGCGGGGGATGAGGGTTATGTGTGTCTGATTTCCCTTGTTCCGTTCAGGAGGCCCCGCATGACATATCGGACCCAGATGAGACTGACAACTGTCGATGTCACCATTCCCGTTGCCATTCCGTACCAGACACCGTGTATGCCCCAGTCGAAAACGAGGACGTAGATATACGCCGCCGGTACGGCGATAATCAGAACTCTGAGAAGAGTTATGAAAAAAGCGGGCATGGGGTAGCCTATGGCCTGGAAGACACTCCGGTTGATGATCCCCACTACCGCGAGGCTGAAGAAAAGTTCCACAGCATATGTCTGCTTCACTGCGTAGTTCACGACTTCATCAATATTGGAAAAGAGCGGGTAAACAAATCTGGCAATCACCATCATCAGAACGGCGAATGAGAAAACAACGGCAAATCCCGCGGCATAGCCCACTTTGACCGCATGGTCGGCTCTCTTCAGATTCCCCCTTCCGGCATTCTGTCCCACGATGGTAATCATGGCGGCAGCCAGGGCGAAGCTGGGCATCAGAACAATCTGGTCGAGCCTTCCGCAGAGGGAATAGGCCGTCATGGCCAGAGGATCGATGGAGACGACGAGACGGTTCAGCAGCAGGAAGGCTATGGACATGGTTATCTGTCCCATGGCCTGAGGCAATCCGATTACTGTGATCTTTTCTATAATTTCCAGCCGGACATTTTTAACGGACCAGCTGATGGGGACAAGGGTTTTTTTAGCGGCGAAAATGCTCAGGGCATATAAGAGAGAAATAAACTGGGCCAGCCCCGTGGCGATGGCGGCGCCCCGGACGTCCAGATTAAGGACAAAGATGAAAACAGGGTCCAGAACGATGTTCACGACCGTACCGATGATCATGGCCACCATCATGTGCTTCATCAGTCCCTCGCCCTGGAATATCCCGAAAAACACATTTCCCACAAAAGCGAAAAGGGCGACGGGCGTTACCCAGAGAAGGTAATTAAGGCCGTGTTTATAGTAATCGCCTTCCGCTCCCATGGCTCGGACAATCTGTGGGCCGAAGCCGTAAACCGTTCCCATACAGATTATTGAAAGGATAATGGCCATGATCAGGCCCGATTCGGCGATTTTGTTCAGAACTTCTCTGTTCTTTTCACCGATGGCCCGGGCCACTAGTGAAGACACTCCGACGGAAACCCCCGAAGCCAGTGCCATAAAAAAGAAAATGACCGGAAAGATCAGTCCTGTCCCGCCGACATAGGAGGGGTCATTGAGGTCGATGCGGCTGACCCATATAGTATCCACAATGTTGTAAAAAAGCTGGAAGAGCATTCCCGCCAGCACGGGAAGAGACAATCTCGCGATAAGAGGCAGAACCGGACCTTCAAACATGCCCGGCACTTCTCTCCTGGCCATTTCGCCGTGGTCGGCGTTTTGCAACTGTTCTGTATTTTCGTTATTCATGGAGCCCATTCTCGATTATGTATTTTTTATTGTCAAGAATATTACCACATGATATAAAAGCTTCATGAATCTGCTTGGATACACCTATGAGGATATTCTCGCCCTGGTCAAGGAAAACAAAATGGGGGGGCGGGAAGAAGCTAAAAAACTCTTTAATGATTTGTATGGAGAAGGGAGATGTGAGGCTGGTCGGAAGCAAGCGTCCAGTTCGCCCATGCTGCCCGGGCCGGGTAACGGATACGTCTGCGATCTGCCTCCTGTCAGCGGTTCGATCGAGGAAGGGGGGACTATCAAGTTTCTGTTGAAACTCGAAGACGGGCTTGAGACGGAATCAATCATCCTGCCTATGGGCGGCCGCTACAATACGCTCTGCATTTCCTCCCAGATCGGATGCCGATGGTCCTGCGCCTTCTGTGAGACGGGGAAAATGGGCCTTATCCGGAACCTGACCAAAGTGGAGATCCTCGCCCAGTTGATGACCGCCGAACTGGTATATAAAAAACCAATCCGCAATATCGTTTTCATGGGCATGGGCGAGGCTTTTGACAATTTCGATAATGTTTTGGGGGCCATTGATATATTCACCCATCCCTGGGCCATGAACATTCCCAAAAAATCGATCTGCATTTCAACTGTCGGCAATGTGGAGGGAATCAGACGGCTGACAGAGCTGGCCCGGAAAGAGAGAGACAAAAATTATCATAAGCTTCATCTGGCCGTGAGCCTCAACGGAGCCGATGATGCCGCAAGAAGTCATTTGATGCCCGTAAACCGCCGATGGCCTCTGGCAGAGCTGAAAGAGAGCCTGATGGAAACGGAGCAGTTCGGCAGGAAAGATCTGCTCTATTTTGAATATATCATGATCAAAGGGGTGACCGACGGCGAGGAAAACGGCCGGAAGCTTATCGATTTCGCCAAGGGGTTCCCGAAAATTACCGTCAATCTGATCCCCTTCAACCCCGGTAGAGATAGCGGGTTCGAGAAACCGACGGCTGAGGAGCTGGAGCGTTTTCACGGACAGCTGCTCAGTGCGGGAATCCGGGTTTTTACGCGTAACAGCCAGGGCGAGCGCATCATGGCCGCCTGCGGCCAGCTGGGGAACCGCAAGTCAGAAAATACTGATAAAATGTGATAAATTGGAATTACCCCCAATGAAGGAGCGTATTCCTGTTGTCTGAATCTAAGGGAATCCGGAAAATTTCATCAATTCTCTTACTGGGCAGCCTATCCATGCTATTCGCTGAGGTCTTTTCCGGAGCTTCCCAATGGTGGTTCATTCAGCCATGGGGATGGCTGCTCACTTTTCCTCTCTATCTAAGCCATGTTCTGTTCTTTATGTGGATCGCCTTTAAGCTGCATAAAACCTCGTTGCTACACCTCTACCTCTTCGGGGTTCTTTTCGGACTTTATGAGTCATGGATCACGAAAGTGTTATGGGCAGGGTATATGAACGAAACGGGTCCCGGATTCGGTACTCTTTTCTCCCTTGCCATGCCTGAATTCCCTATTCTTGTTTTTTTCTGGCATCCTCTCATGTCTTTTATTCTCCCTGTTCTCGTTTATGAAGTCCTGACAAAGCAGGTTCTGAATGAACATGAATGGATTCTGCGAAAAAGAGTGAAAAAGTCAATTATACTTTCCGTTCTTTTATTTTTGTTCAGCTCATTCCTGGCTAAGGGAAATCAGTTTGATCTCATATCCGCCAACCTTTCCTTAGGCGGTACTTTGCTGCTGATCATTCTTCTGTTTTTTATTTCAGGAAACCCGGATTCTTCAATTTTCTATTACCGGCGAAAGCCATTTATTGCGATTGTGATTTATTTGATTCTCCTCTATACGGCCTCTTTTTTCTTGCTTGTCCAGGATAGAATTCCCCT
This sequence comes from Spirochaetales bacterium, assembly GCA_016936555.1. GTDB lineage: Bacteria > Spirochaetota > Spirochaetia > DSM-2461 > DSM-2461 > Spirochaeta_F. The sequence goes on from JAFGXR010000038.1 coordinate 37,847, forward strand.
TGCGATTCTTCCTTATGTGTCGATCATAGTCTGTTATATTATCGTCTTCCTTCTGATCGGCCGCTCCAAGAGGTCCCGGAGTTCTTTCCGGCAATCAGAAAAAAACCTGTACTCACCGGTTGATTTGATCCCCTTCGCTCTGATATCAATGATTTCAATCAATTTAACCTGTCTGTTGCCTGATGTCAGCAATGTTCTGTTAATCATGAGTTACTTAGCCTTGATCCCGTCGGGTATGGCCATATTTCTCGGGATAGCCCTTCGGATCTTTGCCGCCTCTGTTTTCAGAAAATGTAATCATTGTGATTCTAAATAAACACAATTGCGATATCTGTCAGACTCATGATATTATACAACCTATGAATATGACATTTAGCCAATTAGTGGAAAACCATAATGTCTCCGATAAGGCAAAGGCTTTTGGTTTTCTGGGGAAGGATTTCCTGACCTTCGGGGATGTGAAATCATTGATAAAATCTTTAAAAAACGAATTGATCTATAGAGGAATTGAAAAAGGCGACCGGGTGGCGCTGTTCAGCGAAAACCAGCCTCACTGGGGCGTCGTTTATCTGGCCGTGACGTCTCTCGGCGCGGTTATCGTTCCCGTACTGCCGGAGTTCGCCTCGAAACCTGTCGCAAACATCCTGGACCACAGCGGGGCGAAAATCCTCTTCGCCTCGGAAAAACAGCGGAAAAAAATGGAAGAGGCCGGTTTGTCTCTGCCTGTTTTCAAACTGGAGGATCTTGAGCCTCTGGACGGGATCAAAGCCGACGGGATGTATTATGAGAACGATTTCGCTGTTGAACAGGACGATCTCGCGGCCATTCTCTATACATCGGGAACGACCGGCAATTCCAAAGGGGTCATGCTCAGCCATAAGAATATTCTCTCCAATGTGGACGCGTCCTATGAAATCATCGCCATTTCCGAAGAAGACCGGTTTCTCAGTCTGCTGCCTCTGGCCCATACCTACGAATGTACTCTGGGACTGCTCTTCCCTTTTGCGAACGGTTCATCGGTAACCTATATCGAGGGAGTGCCTTCGCCCCGGATTCTTATGGACGCCCTGGCGAAAGTCAAACCGACCATGATCCTCTCGGTTCCATTGCTGATCGAGAAAATTTACCGGTCCAAAGTCGCCGGACTCTTTCATGCCGGAAAGATAACTTCCATCCTCTACTCTCTGCCTCCGTTCCGGTTTCTGCTGAACAAAATAGCCGGAAAGAAATTATTGAGAGCTTTCGGTGGTGAATTGCGGTTTTTCGGAATCGGAGGAGCTCCTCTGGGACCTGATGTGGAGCGGTTTCTCAAAGACTGCCGGTTCCCATATTCCATAGGGTACGGACTGACCGAAACCGCACCGCTTCTGGCCGGAGATAATCCGGCCATCCAGCGCTTCAGGTCAACGGGAAGACCTGTTTTCAACGGCGAACTGAGAATAGGAGAAGCGGACTCCCGGACAGGAGTGGGTGAAATCCAGGCGAAAGGCCCCAATGTCATGCTCGGCTATTACAAGGATGAAGAGCGAACGGCGGAAGTGTTCACGGAAGACGGATGGTTCCGAACGGGCGATCTGGGAAAAATGTCTCAGGATGGCCGTCTTTTTATCAAAGGCCGGAAGAAAAACCTTATACTCGGTTCCAACGGGGAGAACATCTATCCCGAAGAGATCGAATCGCTGATCAATGAAAACGAGTACGTAGAGGAGTCGGTTATTACCCAGAAAGGAAAGGAGCTGGTGGCTTTTATTTACCTCAATGCTGAGAAACTCACAGCCGACCTGAAGAACCTCAGGCTTCCCACAGAGAAGATAGAGGAATATAAAGCATCCCTTCTCGACAAAATCCGTCAGGAAGTGAATAAGCATCTCAATGCGGGAATCCGGCTGAGCTCTTTGATCGAGCAGAAAATTCCTTTTGAAAAGACGCCTTCTTTGAAGATTAAAAGATATTTATATACCTGATAGAATTTTTTCTCTCATTAAGGGGGCTGTTGCAACAGCCCCTATTGTTTGCCCAGGCAGTTCAATTAGAGCTGAAAACCCCTCTGTTATGCGATTTCGGTCAGTTCCACCAGATCTATTGGTAAAAATTGCCGATTTAACCGGAATTTCTCTCCCAAGGATTAAAAAAAACGGTTTTTAAACTTGGCACACCCCTTGCATTACAGTATTCAGAATCGAAAAAAAGAGAGGTTTTGAAATATGAAAGTATACAGATCAAGAGAAGGTAAAATATTCGGTGTTTGCCAGGGATTGGCCGACGCCACAGGTTATTCCGTTAAATACTGGAGAATCGCCGCTGTCATAGCCGCATTCTTCACAGCCGGATGGGTCATCGCCGCCTACTTTATCGCCGCCCTGGTCATACCCGTTAAAAGACCGGAAGGCTATGATTCGAAGGGCTTCAGAGAGAACTTCGAGGATCTTCGCGACGATGCCGAAGCCTTCGTCAAAAGGGAGTACAGTGAGTTCAAGGAAGCCGGCGCCGATGCGTCGAAATCCCGGAAGGAAAGAAAAGATGCCAGAACGGCATCGGCTGAAGAATCGAAAATCGATCCTGAAAAAGCCTGAATGAAAAGAGTCAGGGGTAGAGTATGCTAAGCGAGTACAGTTTCGGCAATGATCAGATCATCCTGGATCAGATCAGAGAGAGAATGGCGGAATTTGAAGAAACAGCAAAAATCTACAGATTGAACCGGCTGTGTCAGAAAGGCAGAACCCGGAAGGGGGAACGCCATTCTTCAAACAAACGGGGGTAGACCTTGAGTTTATGCCCCTGGAAGAGATAGGAATAGGGAAGCTGCCTTCAACCGGGCGGCTTTTCTTTTGTCCGGCTCCTTGACAAGAACGGGCAAAGGATTTAATGGTTTCTTATATGAAAGCAAACCAGATTTTTTATCCCAAGTTCTTTTCTCTGCTCCGTTCCGGAATGGACCGGAAGCAAATCATTCAGGATATCCTGGCCGGCGTCGTTGTCGGCATCGTGGCTCTGCCCCTTTGCATCGCTTTTGCCGTGGCTTCGGGCGTCGATCCCGGAAAAGGACTTGTTACGGGAATTCTGGCTGGATTTATTATCTCCCTTCTGGGGGGGAGCCGGGTTCAGATCGGCGGCCCGACCGGCGCTTTTGTCATCCTTATTTACGGGGTCGTGCAGACCTATGGTTTTAACGGCCTTTTCTTCTCGACGATCATAGCCGGTATTCTGCTGATTCTCTTCGGTCTTCTGAAACTGGGAAATCTTCTCAAATACATTCCCCATCCGCTCATCACGGGGTTTACAAGCGGAATAGCCCTTGTCATTTTCTCCACACAGATCAAGGACGCCCTGGGGCTCTCTCTTGAAAAAGTTCCCGCTGATTTTCTGGAAAAATGGTCGCTTTTTCTCAGCCATGCCGGCGAACTCAATCCCTATTCCCTCGGGCTGACTTTAGCTTCAATCTCCATCATTCTTATACTGAGAAAAGTGACGAAACGGATTCCCGGTTCTTTTATCGCCATTATTTTTCTGAGTCTGGTTGCCGCTCTTTTCCGGCTGCCCGTCGAAACGGTAGGATCGCTATACGGTTCCATTCCCCGATCATTTCATCTGGGGATTCCCGCTCTCGATCCCGGTGCTCTGCCGGCTTATCTGCAGGCCGGACTGGCCATAGCCCTGCTGGGAGGGATGGAGTCGCTCCTGTCCGCAACGGTTGCCGACGGAATGATCAGCGGTAACCACCGCTCCAATACGGAGCTGATAGCACAGGGGATAGCCAATATCGTCTCTCCCCTTTTCGGCGGGATTCCCGCTACGGGAGCGCTTGCCCGCACAGCTGCCAATGTAAAGAACGGCGGCAGGACGCCGCTGGCGGGAATTGTACATGCTCTCACCCTTCTTTCCATCATGTTGTTTTTCGGCCCCTTCGCCGTCTATATTCCCATGGCCGCGCTGGCGGGAATACTCATCGTCGTGGCTTACGATATGAGTGAGCTCCACACGTTCAAAGCTTATCTGAAAGGGAACATGTACGACAGAATCATTCTGCTCGTTACCTTTCTTCTGACTGTTTTCGTCGATCTGGTGGCTGCCATAGAAGTGGGCATCGTTCTCTCCAGCCTGCTTTTCATGAAGAGGATGTCCGATATAGCCGAAAAGAGAATCGATAACGTTGTGGATCTCGATGTCATAGACGATTATTCATCGCTGCCCGAGTCTATCGGAATCTATGAAATCAGCGGGCCGCTTTTTTTCGCTTCGGCCAGGCGGTATATTGAGTTGATGAAAGAAGTGGGCATCAGGAAGAAAGTCATTATCATCCGCATGCGCCATGTCGCTTTTATCGATAAAAC